>JASSUD010000021.1:0-38242 GCA_031963225.1 Mycoavidus cysteinexigens | reverse complement strand
CAGGTAATCCGGTGGTGGAGTACTCTTTGCGCAAGGACAAAGGCAATTGGAAGGGTGCCTTTTTTGGCATGGAAGAAGAAAAGCAACTGCTGCGCGAAGCTTGGCCTTTGAACCGGACCGGCAATCAATACCGCTTTATTCATAAATCCCTGCTGGAATATGGTGTGGCACGCGTGCTGTTCGAGTCGTTCGATGCATGCATCGCGCCTCGCACCCACTCTCGTCGCGGTAGTAATGCTTCCGTCTATAGTTTTGAAAATGAACCAGTTCTGCGCGCCCCCACGCTGCTAGACGTATCGTTAGCCCCGACGCATTGGCTTGGCGATCTAGGCGTGGTGCGATGGTTAACCGAGCGTGTTGTGCAAGAGCCCGCTTTTAAAGAACAGCTGTTAGCGATCATCGAGTGCTCCAAAACCAACCCCACCGTGCGCAAGGCTGCAGCCAACGCGATCACGATATTAGTGAGAGCTGGGATACAGTTTAATGGAGCGGATCTGACAGGCATACAGATTCCAGGAGCGGATCTGAGTGGAGGGGTATTCGATTCTGCGCGGTTGCAATGGGCGGATTTAAGAAAGGTGAACTTTCGTAAGAGTTGGTTGCGTAGCGCTAATTTAACGGGTGCGCAGATGGCTGGCGTGCGATTTGGCGAATGGCCATACCTCCAAGAGGAGAGTAAGGTGCAGTCCTGCGCGTATTCCCCGGATGGGAAAACGTGTGCGATTGGCCTTGGAAATAGCACCATCAGCGTGTATTCAACTTCGAGTTGGGAAAAAATACATACCTTACAAGGGCATACCAACTCTGTTTGGAGCGTAGTGTATTCGCCCGGTGGCCAGCAGATCGCCTCTGGTAGTTCTGACAATACGGTGCGGCTGTGGGACGCGCAAACCAGGGCTCTCGCGCACACATTATTAGGGCATACCTCCGGAGTTTGGAGCGTGGTGTATTCACCCAGCGGGCAGCAGATCACCTCGGGCAGTTGGGACAATACGGTGCGGCTGTGGGACACGCGCACCGGGGACCTTGTGCACACATTACAAGGGCATATCTCCATTGTTACTAGCGTGGTGTACTCGCCGAGCGGCCAGCAGATCGCCTCTGCTAGTCGCGACCAGACGGTGCGGGTGTGGGACGCGCAAACCGGTGTCCTCGCGCACACCTTACAAGGGCACACCAAGCCTGTTAGGAGCGTGATCTATTCTCCCAGCGGCCAGCAGATCGCGTCGGGCAGTGATGACAGTACGGTGCGGCTGTGGGACGCGCAAACCGGCGCCCTCGCGCGCACCTTACAAGGGCACGCCTCCATTGTTTATAGCGTGGTGTATTCGCCGAGCGGCCAGCAGATTGCGTCGAGCAGTCATGACAAGACGGTGCGGCTGTGGGACGCGCAAACGGGGGACCTCGCGCACACCTTACAAGGCCATACTAAATCTGTTTGGAGCGTGGTGTATTCGCCTAGCGGCCAGCAGATCGCCTCGGGCAGTTGGGACCATACGGTGCGGCTATGGGATGCGCAAATCAGGGACCTCGCGCCCACCTTACAAGGGCATACCGACTCTATTAGTAGGGTGGTGTATTCTCCCAGCGGCCAGCAGATCGCCTCGTGCAGTTGGGACCATACGGTGCGGCTGTGGGACACGCACACCGGCGACCTCGCGCACACCTTACAAGGGCATATCGACTGGGTTACTAGCGCGGTGTATGCGCCCGGCGGGCAGCAGATCGCCTCGTGTAGCACTGACAAGACGGTGCGGTTATGGGACGCGCAAACCGGGGACCTCGCGCGCACCTTACAAGGGCATACCTCCATTGTTTGGAGCGTGGTGTATTCGCCCAGCGGCCAGCAGATCGCTTCGAGCAGCTCTGACAAGACGGTGCGGCTGTGGGACACGCAAACCGGGGACCTCGCGCACACCTTACAAAGGCATACCGGGCCTGTTTATAGCGTGGTGTATTCGCCCAGCGGCCAGCAGATCGCATCGTGCAGCATGGACAAGACGGTACGGCTGTGGGACGCGCAAACCGGCGACCTCACACATACCTTACAAGGGCATACCACCACGGTTGAGAGTGTGGTGTATTCTCCCAGCGGCCAGCAGATCGCATCGTGCAGTGGGGACACGACGGTGCGATTGTGGGACGCGCAAACCGGGGTCCTCGCGCACACCTTAAAAGGACATACCAACATTGTTAAGAGCGTGGTGTATTCGCCCAGCGGCCAACAGATCGCATCGAGCAGTTGGGACAATACGGTGCGGCTGTGGGACACGCAAACCGGTACCCTCGCGCGCACCTTACAAGGGCATACCAAGTCTGTTAGTAGCGTGGTGTATTCGCCCAGCGGCCAGCAGATCGCATCGGGCAGTTTAGACAATACGGTGCGGCTGTGGGATATGGCCTCGGGTCAGTGTTTAGCGGTAATGCGAGATTTTAGCGGAACAGTCGTTAGCGTTGACTGGAGAGTAACGCCCACTGGCACCTATTTGGCAACCGCCTGTATCGATCACTCTGTTCGCCTATGGCAGGTCATAGAAGAGAAAGAGGGTTATCAGGTACGCCTGCATTGGAGTTCAACGCATGACATACTGACCGTGTCGAACACCTCTATCCAAGGCGTACAAGGCTTAAGCCTGATAAATCAGCAGCTCTTGCAGCAGCGCGGGGCCGTCGGTGAGCCATCCCCGTCTTTAAATTTACGTGAGACGAGCAAAAACATAATCCGTTTGTCATAGGTGGCATCTTAATTCAGACTGCCTTTTCATCGTGAGATGCAGGATACCTCTGCTACAACAATGAGCCGCTATACGCAAACTGATTTTTATATTTTCTGATTTGCGCATTAATTGTAGCTGAGGTTACACCAATTGCCATTGCCACCTCCATTTCGCTAAATTTTTTGTTTTCCTCAAAAAATTCTCCGATTATTTCATATTTATTCTTCTTTATTAAATGGTTGTGGTATTCCTCTTTAAGGGAATGAATTCTTCTAACTCCATCTGCACCATGTTTTTCTTCAATTTCTTGCATTACGGAATTAGGATGCTTTTTTGTATTATATTTTTTAATATAATCATTAATTGTGGATTTTGGTACACCTATTTCGCACGCCACTAGCCGTTGGGCAAAATTTTTTTTATTTTCAAAAAATTTACCAATTATTTCACATTTATCATCATTCCCTACTAAAGGATTGTGGTATTCTTTTTTAAGTAAATTAACTATTTTAACTCCGTCTGCACCATATTTTTCTTCAATTTTTTGCATGGCATGACTAGGATACTTTTCTACATTATATCTTTTAATACAATCATTAACTTTAAATTCTGATACACCTATTATGCTTGCCACTAAATTTTGTGTAAATTCTTTGTTATTTTCAAAAAATTTACCGATTATTTTATATTTATGATCATCCTCTACTAAATGGCTGCAGTATTCTTTTTTAAGAAGATTAATTACTTTAACTCCGTCGGCACCATGTTTTTTTTCAATTTCTTGCATAACATAATCAGGATTTTTTTTTGCAGTATAAGTTTGAAGGCCCTTATCAAATTCGCATTTTGATATACCTATTGCGCTTGCCACTTGAAGTTTGTTAAGCCGTTTCTTTTTTACAAATAACTGCTCATCTTCACAAAATTTCCCTATCACTTCATATCTATTATCATACGAAGTAGATAGCCACTTTTTCTTAAAATCAGTAAGTCTTTCCTCCTTTGTCTTATGTTCTGCTGTATGAGTGTGCTGTAAAGTATTTTGACCTATTTCATCATGCAGATTGGTAGGTACATCATTATGATCCAGTGGTATTAATTGAGTGCCTGTGCATCCTGCACTCAAGGAATATTCACTATACGAAATAGGCTGGTCTATCTCTGATTGATGCAAATAAATAGCATTAGAGCCATCTTCTGCAGTAGTAGCATCGTCAAGAAGAAATTTTAATAACTCTATACACTCTTCTTCTTCACTCTCTGACTGCGATGTAGCGTACTGTGAAGAATATTCACTATATGGAAACGGTTGATTTAGCTCTGATTGAAGCGAATCAATAGTATTACAGCCTTCTGCTGTAGTAGGAGCATCATCAAGAAGAAATTTTAATAACGCTACACATTCTTCTTCATTCTCTATCTGCGGCATATCGCACTGCGAAGAAGATTCTAATTTTCTCTGCTTTACATTGTTATGCTGATCAAAAGAACTATCATGCACTCGCTTATTGCTTTGTAAAGAGACAGGAGTGCTTGATAATGGGCCATGATATATATTGTGCTGTGCACCTGGTTGAAAATATAAGGATTCTGAGGATGGAGGCAAGTTGCTAAACAGTGGGCCTGTCCCTTTATTATGAGGGATAGAGAGAGGTGGAATGTTTTCGCTAGTGAACGGAAACGGCTGCATATTCTGTTCTTTGGGAACATACACTACAGGCTTAGGCATAATGCGCGCGCTCCATAAATATTTATATCGTTCAATAGAGGGAATGTTTTACAGTCAACATGTATTTACCTCCTATTAAATACGATAGCTGCGCGACCATCACACGTTTTGCGTAATCTCCTACTATAAAACGAAACACGCCCTCTTCTGTAGAGCACTGCCCCTCTTCTGTTTTTCTTTTTTCTAGCGCATACAGAATCCGAGCGTCGCATGCAGCAGCTGTGGGTTAAAAAGTAAAGATTACCCACCGCAATGTGTCGCTGGGATCGCGTCCGGTAGCGCTATTTCTCACGCACTATTCATAAAAAATAAGTGAAAAATTAAACCATTTGCTCAGAAATAATATCCATTAGAAATTCAATATATATTGAGATGATAGACATGATTAATATAACCAATCAAAGCAACATACACATTAAATTTAACCAGAATTTTGAAAAACCAATTCCAAATAATGAATCAACTTCTCATTTCAAAGATAGATTTAATAGCCTTCCAATAGAATTAAAAATAATGATATTCTATAATCTAACAGAAAATTATAAAAATAAGAAGCCAGACACTATTCTCTACCTAACTGCTTTTCCTCCAAGTACGTCATTAATTGAGCAATACACTGAAATAGAAAAATGGCCTCTCAAAATTCAGCAAGAAATATTAAATGCCTGCCATCCTCTAAGGGATAACATAATTAAAAAATCCCAATATTTACTCCGTCATACTGATAAAACTGACGAGGCAGCAAGGCTGCTGCTAAAAACTTTGCCATCTTTAAGAGATGAGAATGCAATAATTTTTGCACTCGAAAGTCTATCAGAATGCTTACAAAAAACAAAAAATCGATTGCTTTTAGAAAAAATTTTGGAGGAAATTTCACAGAACTCGCAAAATTGGTCAGGGGAATTGCAGAAAAAAGTTTTCCATTTAATGGAGGAATATACATCAAAAATATCAGATGTATGTTTAATAAAAATTTTAGAATCGATTCCATTTTTTTTTGCTGAGCTATCAAATTTCCAGCCAGAAAATAAACAGAAATATTCGTCAATGAAACCTTTATCATTAACTGATGAAGCGAGTAATTTTACTTTAAATGAGCTCACCAAGTTATTTGAAAAATACAATAATAAAGAACAATCACATGATATTGCTTTTGCATTAATAAATTTCATCGAAAATTGGAATGATCTGGATGACCCAACCGTATTGATCAGTTTTGATTTAATTTGCAATTATTTAGATTTTCATAATGAAGGAAATAATTTAAAAGAATTTTGGTCTGCTTTATTAATAACTACAGTTAAAAACATAAAAAACCTTCCAAGAATTGATCCCTGGAAAACTACTATGAAAGAATGGCTTAATACATCAATGAACCTATTACAACAAAGAAAATTTTCTAATGGACATCATCATTCCCTACTTAATTTTTTTGTGGAAAATGTTGATTTATTAAATGACTCGCAAATTAATATATTAAATAGCCTACATCCATCCTAAAGTAGGGATAGTGCGGTAGGTTGGTGGTGACGGAGGAACCCCAACATGCAAACCACCGCATCCTTGGAGACCTGCTTATACATGGCCTAAAAGCAAAAATTACAAGTCGGAGATTCGCATGTTGGGGTTCGTGCCTCACCACCAACCTACGCCTATCGCGAATGCATGATGTTCACGATACAAGCGTAGTATTTTTAAGTGGAAATACTCCTAAGCAATGCGCAAAGCGGTGATGCAATTGCCTAATTTTGTAAGCAATGTGCTTGGGTGAGATGCTTGTTGTGATAGTTTATAAAAAGCAAGTTGTGCACGTTGCGTACGTTCTGGCAAGCTTTCAAAATCAGGCTCTAGCTGCGGATCCCCAGCTTGGTGTACTGCATTTTTTTGCGCTTCGCTTAATGCTTGCCATGCTGCTTCAACATTATTAAACGACTGACAATAGGCCTCGTTTTTATGTAGTTCTACTTGTTTTCGCATATTGATACTTGCTAATTTTTTAGCTGCATCTATTTGCTTTTTGGACGGACGCATGTCAAAGGTATCAATGCCTCCATTATTTATCGTGCGTACATTGGGACCCATGTCATACAGTTTATGATTGTCTTGCTCTACGCTTTCTGGATATTTTGGATAATTTAAAAACCACTGCACTACTTTATTTGTCAGTGTTTGATACTGCCCTGGAACTGGTTTTTGATACAAAATCCGGTTCATATTTTTTTTATAGCTGCGGTTAGAAAAAGCAACCACTATGGTTTCAGCCTGTGCAGAGGCATTTTCTGACCTACCTTTTTCATTACTTAAAGGTACAAAGATTTCTGCGGGAATCCTGCTGATCATTCCTCCATCTTGATAGGATGCGCCACTGTACCAACAGTCTTGAAAATATAAAGGCATAGACATAGAAGCACGGCCCGCGATGGCAATGGGCACATCGGGAGTTTCTTTTGCATTAAATGTCTTTTTTGTAAATACGAATGGAGAAGGTGCATCTTCGGTTTGGTTCTCATCTATCTTGGAACTCACGATAGTGAGCTCTTTAAAAATAGCTGGCTCAATACGGTGTAACAGAGCAAGATCATTAAACGTGATCATATATTCTGCTCTGGACGTTTTGGTTGTACTGGGTTTATCAAACCACGTACTATTTTTTAAAAAAACAAGCCGGTCTCTCTCTTTGGCATTCAGTTGGCCACTACCGTGTGCCGCCTCTACTTTTTTCCAAATATCTGGCTTTTTTAAATGTAGAGCGACCGATTCTGAACTCCACTGATCCAGTGTTTGGATAAAACTCTGTGCCGATTTTTGCCAGCTGCCTACAAAGGTTTTCATAACAAACATACGCCCAATACAAGCCATCAAGCTAGAAAAACGTGCATAGAGTTTCTCAGATTGGAACGTTACCATCGGATACAGCGCACCAAAGTTCGGCACGGTTCCTAACAGGCTAGGAAGAAGATTTTGATCTATTCTTGCATCTAGCTCCGCTGGCGAGAACCCTGAAGCTAGCATCGTCCCTACTAATGACCCGCTCGAGCAGCCTGCAATACTTTTAATATCATTAAAAAATGGCTTGCCAAGTTCTACTAAGGCATGTGGCATCGTGAGCGCAGAGGCTCCACCGCCTGCTAAGGCTATATTTTTAATTTTTGGAGCAGATACCAGAAGAGAAATAGTTCCGTCTTTTGCTGCATATACTTGAGGCGCAGTACGCATAGCCGCCTTGGGCGCGGCTTCTTTTTGCAAATCTAATGCCTTAGGTTGCTTATTTTTTGCTATATGCCCCAAAAAAGCAGAGGGCACTAAGTGAGTGAACGTTATAGAGCTAGGCATGGGCTTTATTAGGGAATGGAGTGAAGAAAATAGTCTGCTGTCTACAATGAACAGCAAATGCAGCGCCAATCAGCGCGCTCTTGCCCATCATCGTAAAAAATTCAGCAGTCCAAATCTGCGTCCATACTTCGCATATCCCGCTGTGAAAGCTCAATATTTAGATACAGGTGATTACGGCTATGTGCATAGCCGCTCACTATCTGTTAGGATTCTAAGGTGAATCCTCCATTGCCATACACTACAATTACCTGTTTCCAATAAAATATAGGGCGCTAGGCATACAACAACTTGCCAGGCTGCTGAGGTATTTTTATATATCTATATTTGTATTGATCTACTGTGTGCGAAGAGGAATTTTTCTTCTTTTTAAAAGAATTTTCTGCGCTCTATGCCCATCTCTCCTACCTCGCCGATTACTAAAACAACGCCATACGTGGGTGGT
Organism: Mycoavidus cysteinexigens; assembly: GCA_031963225.1. GTDB lineage: Bacteria > Pseudomonadota > Gammaproteobacteria > Burkholderiales > Burkholderiaceae > JASSUD01. The sequence goes on along the minus strand of JASSUD010000021.1, from coordinate 30,021 downwards.
TCTAGTGACTCGCGTCGCAATTCAATGCAATCTACCGGCAGTGAGATGGAGGTAGATAGAGTTACTGCGTCTGACGCAGATCACTCCAGTTTGAGTTCAGCCCATTCATCGTTTGCTGCTGACCAAAGCTATACGATTACCCCTGCCCTATTAGGGAATACACCCACTCACACTGAAATTACTTCATCTCACGATCTGAAGATTATTTTAGAACAAATACAGCATGATTTTGTTAATTTCAAATCAGAAATAAACGTCCATAATATCTTCGTTTGTGAAGATTACAATAAAATCCTTGGTTTTATCGATAACTCTACAGCGGAAAACAATACAACGTCTCCCTGGGATAGCAATACCTCATTCCACAAATTATGTATATATTTATTTGACACATTTTCTGACATTTTTACCTATTCAGAATTTTGGCAGACTTTCTATTTGCCTGGTGATAACGATACGCATATCGGCACCTTGCAATCAAACGATGAGATACCTACCTGCTTCACTTATACGTCAAATGTAGCCAATCCTGATATAGGAACAAGCTCTAGTCAAAGAGTAGGTACGCTTAAGGCAGAGGAAAATAAAACTGGCATTTTTCAACATACATGGAGCGATACATTTGAAAATAAATACCAGACTTTTATTGGAAACAAATACCAGACTTTCTTCGGCCACTTTAAATATATAAATCACGATGGATATCCTACCAAGCTAAAAGACGGGGAATATTTTTCGCGGTATCATAAAGCAGGTGACATTTCCTATTATCGAAATCACGTAGAATCTCCTTCTGGAAAAGCAATAGATCTTCTTAAAGTAATATGCTCTACTTTAGAAGAAAAGCTAACTAACGCTAAAACCAACATACAAAAAGCCCGAGAGGAAACAGAGTCTCAAAAAACAACTATGACAGGACTTCTCCTGCCCGTACCCCTGGCTCTGATAACAGGAACATTATGCATAACCATTTTACTTATGAGCAGCGCACCTGTTCTGAGTTTAGCGCTTCCATTCTTAGCAGTTGATTTATTAATAGGCGCAGTACTCCTGCACTTTATTCGTGACGCATGGAAAAAATATGCTGATATACCTAACGTACTCGATGCAGCCGACCGTCTTGAAAAGACATTAAAGCCCCTCGAAAATCTAGTGTTTGAAGTGCGCTCCCTCTTGATAGATATTAGTGACGTAAGACGCGGCCAATATTTTTTACATAAAAAACCTGGCACTACACAGACAGCGAGAGAGGAAGCAGCGACATCTGCTGAAAAATCATTGGCAAAATTTATAGACCAGGGCAAAAAATTAACTAAAATTTTGACCAAAAACCCCCACCATTACACACTTAAAAATCCATTATGTTAGCGGTAGGTTGGTGGTAGGCAACGTTCCCCAACATGATGACCATTGTCCTTTTGAAACCAGCATAAGTATCTCAACCGTGATGATGACAAGTTAGTGGTATGCATCTTGGGGAACGTTGCCTACCACCAACCTACTGCTAACCATCGCGCATTAGCAATTAAAAACTCTACAAAACTACGCAGACTACGTGGTACCTTCACGGTTTTCGTTGTCTGAAGTGTGAAGCGTTTTCTCTATATAGATAGAAAACTTGCTCTCCACCCATAAAACCGTATCCTTGCGGTTTCTCTACTATCTGTCAGCTCTATCTCTCTATATGTCTACTCCTCTTTCCTCAAAAAATACGCCTTCTCCCTCCAAATCTAGCCGCAATGTGGTGGTTATCGGTACGCAATGGGGCGATGAAGGTAAAGGCAAAGTAGTCGATTGGCTCACCGACCATGCACAAGGTGTTGTGCGATTTCAGGGGGGGCATAACGCAGGGCATACGCTGATTATTGACGGCCGTAAAACGATTTTGCGATTGATTCCGTCTGGCATCATGCGCCCTGAAGTCAAGGCCTATATTGGTAATGGGGTGGTGGTATCGCCCGAGGCACTTTTGCAAGAAATTAAAGAATTGGAAATTGCAGGATTAGAGGTACGTAATCGCTTGCGCATATCATGTGCGGCGACTTTACTGCTGCCTTCCCATGCAGCTATCGATCGGGCGCGCGAAGCACGTCGCGGCGTAGATAAAATTGGTACCACGGGCCGTGGTATTGGCCCAGCTTATGAAGATAAAGTGGCGCGCAGGGCACTGCGCATGCATGACTTGCGTGATATCCCACGCTTAGCAGAGCGTCTGCATGAAGTACTGGATTATCACAATTTCTTATTAACCCATTACCTAGACGCAGCGCCCGTTGATGAAGCACAAACACTAGATAGGCTGCTGCATAACGCTCCAGAGCTATTACCCATGCTAGCGGATGTATCCGCGGAGCTGTATACCGCGCAACAGCAGGGGCAAAACTTGCTGTTTGAAGGTGCGCAAGGAACCTTGCTCGATATCGATCACGGCACCTACCCATTTGTAACCAGCAGTAATTGCGTAGCAGGCGCAGCCGCTGCAGGCGCAGGGGTGGGGCCTCAACAATTACATACTATTTTTGGCATTACCAAAGCCTATTGCACACGCGTAGGCGCAGGCCCCTTCCCCAGCGAATTATTCGATGCAGATAACCCTCACCGCCAAGATCCTATTGGCCTCACCTTAGCAAAAGTAGGCAAAGAGTTTGGCTCGGTAACTGGCCGGCCTCGCCGCACAGGATGGCTAGATGCCGCAGCCCTTAAACGCTCCGTACAAATGAACGGCGTATCTAGCTTGTGCTTGACCAAACTCGATGTACTAGACCAGCTAGAAACTATCAAGCTATGCGTAGGCTATACCTTAAATGGCGAAAAAATAGATCTCTTACCTCTGGATGCGGCAGCTGCACAACACTGCGAACCTATCTATCAAAGCTTTCCAGGTTGGCAATGCAATACGGCCGGCCTTACAGAGTGGGATGCATTGCCCTCTGAAGCGCGCCGTTATTTGCAATGTGTTGAAGAAACCGTAGGTGCACCAATCGACATGGTATCCACGGGCCCAGACCGCGACGACACTATTTTGCTGCGCCATCCATTTTTGTCGTAGACACCGCATCAGCGTGATTCCATCACCGTTTTATTTTTGTATGGAATCACGCAGCATTAAAGAACATCCATTGATGTTACGCAGGTATTCAAAAAAACAGTGGTATGCATGTTGGGGTTCCTTCGTCACCACCAACCTACCGTCCTTTGCTTCTCTTGTGGTTGGTTGAGTCTGATAGAACCTTTTTACATAGCATCTCGGTAGGTTGGTGGTGCAATGGCATTCGGTTTGCATTTAAGATTATTATTTTTGACTAATTATCTAAAGGTCAGCTCCGAGTGGAGCGTGAAGAATTTAGGTGAAGGTGAGCGAATTATGTACTGGTCAACACTTAACCGAATGCCATTGCTGCGCTAAGTGATACAAACACAATCACTTGCGCAGCAATGCGTTGAGGCATACGAAGCGATTGCTATTTTCAAACCACTCCAGCTTCGTGCGCTTGCACATCTGCGTGGTAACTCGAACGGACCATTGCCCCTACTGCAGCATGTGAAAAACCCAGCTCATACGCAGTGGTTTCATACTTTTTAAAAATCTCTGGCGTTACATAGCTGCGCACAGGAAGATGGTGCGCTGAAGGTTGTAAATACTGGCCAAGCGTTAGCATATCGACATTATGCGCACGCAAGTCACGCATAACCTGTACGATTTCTTCTTCTTCTTCTCCTAGACCCACCATCAACCCAGACTTGGTAGGAACATCGGGATGGGCCTCTTTAAATTCCTTGAGAAGACGCAAGGAATAAGCATAATCAGAACCTGGGCGCGCTTCTTTGTATAAACGCGGTACTGTTTCCAGATTGTGATTCATCACATCGGGCGGTGCGGTATTAAGAATAGCGAGTGCTTTATCAATACGCCCCCGGAAATCTGGCGTTAAGATTTCAATACGTGTTTGTGGCGAGAGTGTGCGAATGCGCTCAATACAAGCGACAAAATGCCCTGCCCCGCCATCACGTAGATCATCTCGATCTACGCTGGTGATCACCACGTAATTGAGCTTCAGTGCCGCAATGGTTTTCGCTAAATTTTCAGGTTCTTGGGGGTCCAGCGGATCAGGACGGCCATGTCCCACATCACAAAATGGGCAGCGGCGTGTGCACTTATCTCCCATGATCATGAAAGTAGCCGTGCCTTTACCGAAACACTCGCCAATATTCGGGCAGCTCGCTTCTTCACAAACTGTATGGAGTTGATGCTCTCGCAAAATACGTTTGATGTCGTAAAAACGCGAGTTGGGCGCAGCGGCTTTCACGCGAATCCAATCGGGTTTTTTTAATTTTTCAGCGGGAATAATTTTGATTGGAATACGCGCTGTTTTAGCTTGTGCTTTTTGCTTCACCGTGGGGTCAAACATAGGAGGCACGGGCGATTCCCCAGGAGTTTGCCTATTCTCATGCGCAAAGGTCATGCGAAATTTCCTAAAAATAATGCAAGCCCACCACTTTCTATAAGCACCAGGCTAGACACGCGACTATGCACCGTACGTATTACGCACTTTTATCAACAGTCGCAAAACCATAAGTTTACAGAAATAGAGAGCGATACAGGATTTGTATGCCCTCTTTGTGTTGTTAAATTCGGTGGATTATTAAGCTTCTATCTGTAAAAGCCCTAACAATTTTCCTTCACGGTCTAGTTTAGCTAGATCGTCATATCCGCCCACGTGCACGTCGCCGATAAAAATCTGCGGTACGGTACGACGCCCTGTTTTTTCGATCATTTCGTCCCGTTTTGCGGGATCGGTGTCGACCGCAATTTTTTGAATTTCTGTGGCGCCTCGGCTTATTAAAAGGCGCGTAGCCATCTCACAGTAGGGACAAACTCGCGTCGTGTACATTACGATCGACTGGGATTTCTCTTCCATTTTTATATTTCCATTTTTGTGAGTATCCATACCATCCCTTTTTTGCTTCAAAAGCGATAAATGAAAAGCATGGAGTCAGCATGTGAACTACTTTAAATGTTTAATCCTTTATCTTCCTTGAGCAGGTCTGCTACCCAAACCTGCGCATATCCTGCCTTTTCCAGCACGCTTTTTGCCTTTCGCCCTTGAAAGCCGGTTTGGGAAATGATCAGTAAAGGGGTTTGTTTGTTACGGCTCACGCGTGCAGCTTGCTGCTCTAGTGTTTCAAAGGGAATATGACGGGATTGTGGCATTTTTTTTGCACGGTATGCTTCCTCAGATCGCACATCGACTACGATGGCGTTACGTCGATTGATAAGCTCTATGGCTTGCCAAGCAGGAAGCGTGCCTGCTTGTGTGAATGCCGGCCAAGCTAACATACCAGCTGAAATCAATGCTGCCGCTATCAGCAGCAGATTCGTGTAATCACTTAAAAAAGAAGCCACTTCTTATCCTTTGTCTTTGGTCAAATACTGCTATGGAATAGGCATTCCAACCATACCCAAGGCCTTACTTTGGGGGTGGTACGGTCTTGGTATCCATACATATTAATGTACGCTTCGATCTTGGCACACGCATCTTTGTAAAAGAAAAATCCTTTTGCAGACTCTGAAATGAGTGCCATGCGCAGCTACACATTATAAAATGCCTAGCTTATCTATTTTGAATACTTTAGGGCATATCCTCAATTGCCCCAAAGGACCCATATTTGGGGGAGCAGGAGCACAGGATCCGGATGTACTTGAGTACAGTGAATACCTGGCACCCCACGACCTCAAAGACGGGCCCTTTGGGGTAATTGAGGACATGCCCTGGGCGTGCCCTTCTTTATTTATTTCCCAGGCTAGCTGCCCTTTTCTAAACTCCTTACTGCGCTGCATACATGACTGCTCCCACCCCGCTACCTCATCCCCTCATTCTCATTCGTCACGGAGAATCCACCTGGAATCAGGAAAATCGTTTTACAGGTTGGGTGGATGTAGATCTCACTGAGAAAGGCTTAGAACAAGCTCGCCAGGCTGGTCGTCTGCTAAAACAAGCGGGACACACTTTTGATATTGCTTATACCTCGGTTCTCAAGCGCGCAATTCGTACGCTGTGGCAAGTGCAAGATGAAATGGATTTAATGTATACGCCAACTGTACATGCATGGCGTTTGAATGAGCGGCATTACGGTGCACTAACCGGTCTGAACAAAGCGCAAACTGCACAACAATATGGGGAAGATAAAGTGTTGCAGTGGCGCCGCAGCTACGACATTTCCCCGCCTGCACTAGCCGCAGAAGATCCTCTTAACCCCCAACATGATGCGCGTTATGCACATGTACCAGCCAATTTGCTGCCCCTTACAGAATGCTTGCAAGACACCGTTGCGCGCGTGCTGCCTGTGTGGACAGAATCGATTGCTCCTGCACTCAAAAGAGGCAAGCGTGTAATCATCGCCGCTCACGGTAACTCTTTGCGCGCGTTGATTAAATATATCGCTAAGCTTTCCGAGCATGATATTGTCGGCCTTGAACTTCCCAATGGGGTCCCTATACTTTATACGCTCGACACAGAACTCAATGTATTAGATAAAAAAATTCTGCGAGAAACTACGTAAAAAAACGCATTCTGGACACCTACTGTGATAGCTGATTACTTCGATTTGATCTGGATATTTCACCGCCATGCATAACCTTGCTTCTTTTGTGCTTCGTCTCAAAACCTGCGCGCTATACGCAATATTCGGCTTAGTATTTGGCGCACCTTTGCATATAGTGCATGCGAAAAATCTCACCTCCCCTTCCTCTTCTTTGCCTACTCAAAATGTATTCGAAGAAAAACCTACCGCCCCGCTCCCTCTCGAGCAGCTTCGATTGTTTGCGGAAGTACTAGATCAAGTTGAGCACAGCTATGTGCAGCATGTAGATGATAAAAAACTACTGATTGCTGCAATTAAAGGCATGGTATCTAGCTTGGATCCACATTCGTCTTATATGGACGAGAACGATTTTAGAGAACTGCAAGAACAAACACGTGGGCGTTTTGCGGGCTTAGGAATAGAAATTACACAAGAAGAGGGTTTGGTCAAAATTATCTCGCCGATTGAAGACACGCCTGCTGCCCGTGCAGACCTTCGGTCAGGCGATTTAATTGTGCGCATCAATGGCGTACCCATCCGCGGCATGACGCTAGATAAAGCGGCCAGGCAAATGCGTGGCACGGCAGGTACCCAAATCACCCTCACGATATTTCGCAAAACAGAAAATCGAACCTTTCCAGCGGTACTCACCCGTGCAGAAATTCGCGTTAAAAGTGTGAAGCAAAAAACATTGGAGCCGGGATATGCTTGGCTACGTATCACCAGCTTTCAGGAAAACACGCTGCTCGAGTTAGCCACACAACTGAAGCGTATTTATGCACAAAGTGCTCCTCCTGCTTCAGGAAAATCACCCGCATACCCTTTAAAAGGGCTGATTTTAGATTTGCGTAATAACGGTGGAGGCTTGTTACAAAGTGCGGTAGGCGTAGCTGGTGCTTTTCTGCCCACTCAAGCGGTTGTGGTGTCCACTAACGGGCAAGAACCCGACTCTCGTCAGGTATATCGCAATACGCTAGATGATTATCGTTTACCTAGCGTGAAGGGCGATCCACTCAAAGCTATACCGGCTATTTTCAAAAAAGTGCCCTTAGTCGTACTTACCAACGCATACTCTGCTTCTGCATCAGAAATTGTCGCCGGGGCCCTGCAAGATCATAAACGCGCCACTATTTTAGGTAAAACGACTTTTGGTAAAGGTTCAGTTCAAACTGTACGGCCCTTAACTGCAGATACCGCCTTAAGACTCACCACGGCCTATTATTACACCCCTTCGGGCCGATCGATTCAAAATAGAGGCATTCATCCCGATCAAAAGGTAGATCAAAATGAAGAAGGCGATTTAGACGACGCGCTTGTAACCCGAGAAGCAGACTATTCCAATCACCTTGCCAATAAACAAAACCCTGATGAGGCAAAAGAGCAAGCTGCACGCGAAGCGGAGCAAATGGAGCAACTACGCTTGCTAGAAGAGGCCAATGCAAAGAAAACGCCACAGCAACGCGAGGTTGAACGTAAACGTGCGCCGATTGAATTTGGTAGCCCGAACGATTTCATGCTAAAACAAGCTTTACATTACCTTAAAGGTGATCCAGTGCGTTATTCTGTATCTGCAAAGACCCAACAAGCGCACAGTAAAAAAATACTCCAAGCCAATGAATGATGCTCAGCTGCTGCGCTATGCCCGGCACCTTCTTCTTGAAGAGTTTGGCACCGAAGCCCAAGAACGCTTACTACAATCACACGTTTTGATTATTGGAGTAGGAGGACTGGGCTGCGCAGCAGCGATGTATCTCGCTTCATCCGGCGTAGGCACGCTGACCTTATGCGATGGAGACACCGTCGATTTAACCAATTTGCAGCGGCAGATTGCGCATACCACGCACACAGTAGGCCAGCTCAAAACCCACTCGGCTAAAACCACGCTCGCAGCGCTCAATCCTGAAATCCAAATCCGCACGCTCGATCAACGAGCAGACCCTGTCTTGCTCGATGCATGGGTGCCTCGTGTCGACCTGGTTTTAGACTGCAGCGATAACTTCACTACGCGTTATGTGATCAACCAAGCCTGTGTTACCCATGCAAAGCCTCTGATCAGCGCCGCCGCCGAACGATTTGAAGGCCAGATCAGCACCTTTGATCTGCGCACATCGACCTCTCCGTGCTATGCCTGCTTATTTCCTCAAAATCTAACGCCTCCAGCACAAAAAGAAACGGCTGTTGCTGGTGCAGATTTACAAACTCCCCCCCCTCTCCCCGTACCTGACTGCACACCTTGCGCTACATTAGGTGTTTTCGCACCATTGGTCGGCGTCATCGGTACCATGCAAGCGACTGAAGCACTACGCATGCTCACGCACATCGGCCGCCCATTGAGCGGCCGTCTTTTACGCTTTAATGCACTGGATATGGTTTGGAATACCTTGCATTTTCAGCGGCAAGCAGAATGTGCTGTGTGCGGGCAGAAGATATGAATGAAATTGCGGCGGCTGGTTGAGCTGGTGAAAAATGAATCCATAGGCCATTTGTAAGCAGGTCTTCAAGAAAGGAGTGGTTTGCATGTTGGGGAACGTTGCTCACCACCAACCTACCGTTCTTTGCTTTTTCTTGTGGTGGGTGGAAAATGGAAATGGCTCTACAGGATATGCTCTTTTATGGTTTATCCACTCCCGCGCGCGCCAAACTAGATAATGCTTTTTGCATTACTCCATCTTCGTATGCACTTAGCAAAGCACGCATTGGCCCTTTGAGTGATCCTAAAGAGGTGCGTAGAATTTCTTGCTTTACATGGAGTAACTGACTAGATTCCATCGAGAATTCAGTCAAGCCCATACCCAATAATAAGCGCGTATAGGCTGGGTCACCCGCCATTTCTCCACAAATAGATATCGGCACGCTCGCCTGTTTGGCTTGGCGCAGGATGTGGCTGATTAAATGCAGCACGCTTGGATGCAGGGGATCGTAGAGGTGGGCGACTGCATTGTCGGTGCGGTCAATCGCTAGGGTGTACTGGACAAGGTCATTGGTGCCAATAGATAAAAAATCCAAGCGATTGAGAAAAATAGGCAGAGCAAGTGCTGCGGCGGGAGTTTCAATCATTGCGCCGAGTTTAATTTTTGCATCATAAGGCAGACCTGCATCTGCACACTGCTGTTTCGCCTGCTCGACCCAATCCAGCGTTTGTATAATTTCCTGTGTAGATCCCAACATGGGGAACAGTATTTTGACAGGTCCATCTGCGGAAGCACGCAGGATGGCTCTGAGCTGAGTAAGGAAGATCGTAGGCTCTGCTAAGCTCCAGCGGATAGCACGCAAGCCCAATGCAGGATTCACCGCCGTACCAAAATGGTCGCTGGCTTCGGCCACCCCTCCCTCTAATGCTTTATCAGCCCCTATATCGGCCGTACGAATAGTGACAGGCCGACCCTGCATCAAGTGTATTACCCGCCGATAAGCATCGAGCTGCTCTTCTTCATCAGGCAGGGAATGTTTGCGGTTCATGAATAAAAACTCGGTCCGAAAGAGTCCTATTCCCACCGCACCTCTTTGCAAGGCTAATGGAACATCTTCTGGTAGCTCAATATTGGCATACAGCGCAATAGGCGTACCGTCTTCGGTATGGGCTGGGGCAAAAGCTAGGCGTTGCAGTGTTTTCCGGGCTTGCGCTTTCGCGTTTTGACGCGCTCGATATTCCTGCAGTATGCGTGGATCAGGGTCAACGATTACTACCCCTTCCTCGCCATCTACAATAAGCACATCGTTATGTCGTATGAGCACACTGGCTTGGTGGGCCCCTACTATGGCCGGAATGCCCAAACTACGCGCTGCAATAGCGGTATGGGAAGTGCGTCCACCATATTCGGTGATAAACCCGCCAAAGGCTTGTTTTTTGAAATGCAACATCCCTGCTGGGGAAATATCATGCGCGACGACAATCATCACCTCGCCCTCAGAGAGGCTAGAGGAAACTATTTCATACTCCTCTAGGGTCATGCCTGTCTTCGATGTATTAGTGAGCTGCGTGAGGGACGTTGACGTACCCGCTAGCACCCTAAGTACGCGCTCTACTACATGTTGCACATCTGATTTACGCTCGCGTAAATATTCGTCTTCTACTTCATTAAAATAGCTCAGCAAATGCTCTAACTGCTGTGCCAGTGCCCATTCTGCATTCACGCGCTGAGAGCGAATGCGCTCAACCGTCGCTCCTGTCAGCAAGGTATCGCGCAAAATCAGGCCGTGCACATTCAAAAAAGCATCTATCTCTCCTGGCATATCTGCTGGCAATTCTGCGCGCAACGTGTCGAGCTCCTGCTGCACCGTGCGAAGCGCATCAAAAAAGCGCTCCACTTCCGCATCAATTTGTGCCACTTCGATAACGTAGTGATCCACTTCTAATGAGGCTGAGCTCATTAAGCATGCCTGCCCAATCACAATGCCTTTTGAAACTGGAATTCCCTGCAACGTAAATGACACTGAGCACCTCCTGATGCTTACTGGGCAATTTAATAACTGATGTTACGCATGTTATAGAACGGCGAGTGGTTGATAGCACGGTAGGTTGGTGGTGAGGTACGAACCCCAACATGCGCACCGCTGACTTTTAATCTTTGTTTTTGAGAGTTTGTAAGCTGGTCTCCACGGACACAGTGGTATGCATGTTGGGGTTCCTTCGTCACCACCAACCTACCGAAATGCATATATAGAAGGGTTTTATCAAATTTCACCCTCATAAAGCACCCTCATGCATTAACAGCCAGTGTTTAATGCCCTGCCAATCTGCATCCACCCGTTTCGCAAAGCCACCAATACCCCCGGATGACAGTACCACGCGATGACAAGGCACAATTAATGGCAAGGGATTAATGCCACACGCTTGACCAACCGCACGCGGGCCACTGCCCAGTTGCTTTGCAAGTTCACCATAGGTAGAGGTCCTCCCTAAAGGAATAGCAGAAATCGCTTGCCATACATTTTGCTGAAAAGCAGTGCCCTTTGCGCTCAAAGGCAAATCAAATAGAAAAGAGGGGTTCTCAAAATACTGTTTCAATTGAGCCACCACGCGCTCTGCAAGCTTGCTTTGCGGGGCAAACTCAGGAATATCTTTCTCTAAATAGGCAATTTTGTACACTGCGCTATCCGTAGTACCTATACCTACTTTTCCAAAAGGAGCAGTAATGATTGCCTGCCAAGGCAGAATGGGCTGTTTAGCGCCTCTACTCAGGTTGATATCAGTTTGCGCAAAAGATGGCTGTGTTTTGGTCAGCATGCTAGTTTAATTCCTGAAAATATTGAAACAGCAATAACGATGATGTGCCATCACGCCGCCTCCAACGCCCACTGTACGTGCTCCACAACCAGCGGATTTGGGTAGTCTAGTCGTTTTTTTAAGCTGGCTAGCATAGCCTCACGCTGCACTAAAGAGAGAGTGGAATGATTCTGACGCAGCGCATTTCCTAATGCCACGGCAATATTGCGTAACCAACGCGCATGGCCAATGCGAAGAATCGGACTGTGAGCCAAACGCATTTTAAATTCCTCTTCTGTCCACTCGAAAAGCTCTATCAACGAGGCGCGATCCAAGCCATTACGCACATCAAAATCATTTAACGCGCGTTTGGCAAATTTATTCCATGGACATACCAACTGACAATCGTCGCAACCGTAAATGCGGTTACCAATCAAAGGCCGTAGAGGTATAGGAATACTATCTTTTAGTTCAATAGTTAAGTAAGAAATGCAAAGCCGAGCATCTAGGCGATAAGGCGCCACAATAGCGCCTGTTGGGCAGGCATCGATACAGCGTGTGCAGCTACCGCAGTGTGCTTTTGGTGCATCGTTTTTAACCACGTTAGACTGCTCTGCCTCTGCATCCGTGGGTAGGGGAATATCGACAAAAATCTCTCCTAAAAAAAAGAAAGACCCGGCATCACGATGCAATAACAAGGTGTGCTTACCTCTCCAGCCAAGATTAGCTTTTCGTGCCAACTCCACTTCTAGCACAGGAGCAGAGTCTACAAATACCCGATACCCAAAAGGTCCTATGCCTTCTTCAATACGCTTAGCCAATTGGCGCAAACGCTGCCGCATGATGTCGTGATAGTCGTTGCCTCTCGCATACACTGACACCACGCCTGCACTAGCCTCTTCTAGACGTGCGAACTCTGCCCGACGCCGCTGTGCAAAATTAAGGGTTTCTTTCTTTGCCCCCTCTTCTTCAGGCGATTTTTCAGAGGAGAGATCCTGTAAAAGATCACTTTCCATCGCCGGTAAATACGGCATACGCACACAAATAACGCGCACCGTGCCAGGAACCAACTCATCAGGACGCGAACGTTTGGTGCCATGTCGAGCCATATACTCCATGTTTCCATTCCACCCCGCCTCCAACCATGCATGCAGGCCAGGCTCCGCTGCAGATAAATCAATATCTGCAATTCCCACCTCATCAAACCCTAGCGCACGCCCCCAAAGGCGAATATCTGCCGCTAATTGTTTCAAATCGATTGCAGCAGCTCTACTCTCAGAAGAGGAAGATGGAGGCATTAAGGGTTTAGTCATTAGGAATCAGGAAATTTTCATATATCGATTTGTGCGCATGAAATGGGATATGCGCCAGAGCATCTGAATGTATATTAAGGCATGTCCTCAATCACCCCAAATTATAGGCCGCGTTCAGAAGTCATTTAAGATAAGCACTTCTTCCTCTTTTTGCCGCCTGTAAGCAGGCTTCTATAAATTGGCCTTTTACAGAGTTTTTCATGTCCTCCCAGGCACTTTCCTCCGATTCGTTTTTTCTGCCCGATGAGGCCGCTACGTCTGCGTTAGGCCAAAAGCTAGCAGCCAGTCTCCTCACGCTGTTTTTTTCAGAAGAGACTCCTAAAACAGCGCATACCCGCTTTCCAGGCTTACGTATTCACCTAAGTGGCCCACTTGGTGGAGGAAAAACTGCACTGGTGCGGGCCATCTTGCGAGGATTAGGCTATGAAGGGCGCGTTCGAAGCCCCACTTATGCATTACTGGAGTCGTATTCTCTCTCTCTAAAAGAGAGCACACTGCCGGTTTATCATTTTGACCTTTACCGTTTAGCTAACCCACGAGAGTGGCTTGAACTGGGATTTCGTGACTATTTAGATGCAGGCGCATTGTGTTTGATCGAATGGCCTGAGCAAGCGGGTTCATTACTTGCTCCTCCGGATTGTCTATTTACTTTGAGCCTAGAGAAGAGTCCTGTATCAGATAGCGGCTCTATTCTTGCACCTGCCGGTAGATGGATAACCACCCAAGCATTTAGTCAAGTGGGCCAAAAATTTCTGAATTACTGATGTTACGCAGGGACTCCAAAAGACTGTGGTAGGCGTGTTGGGGTTCCTTCGTCACCACCAACCTACCATTCTTTGCCGTCCACGCTGCATTTTTGAATAATCGTTCTGCATGAAAATATTGCCCTTTACCGCATCCTGGATAGCACCTCTATGGGCTTATCGCAGGCGAATTCTTCGATTCAAGCGCCAACATCAGGCTGCTGTATGCGAGCAATCTGCGCAAAAAAATGCCGCCGATTGCTCTCATCAGCAAGTAGCGCCTCACACTGAAACCCTAACCCCCACACCTCGCCGTCAATTTCTGCGCACAGGCCTTTCTTTTTTAGTATTAAGTGCACTTATTCCCAGACAGGCATACGCTAAATCTATTCTGGCAGTCCGTGTGTGGCCTGCAGAAGATTACACACGCGTAGCTATCGAATCCGATCAAGCACTGAGTTATACCTCTCATATTTTGCATGAACCTGATCGCATTGTGATCGATCTGGATACCCTCACGCTAGACCCCACACTCAAGGCGCTGGTTGCCAAAATTAAGCCTAATGACCCGCAAATCGAACATGTGCGCATAGGGCAATTTGCCCCTAACGTGGTGCGTCTCGTATTTGATTTAAAAGGTACGGTACATCCTCAAATTTTTACATTGCGCCCGATTGGCCATTATCAGTATCGCCTGGTTTTTGATCTCTACCCAGACGTTACGCCTGACCCTTTGCTAGAGCTCATAGAAAAAACCAAGTACAAACAAGTCTGGCTCGATAATGCTCAAAACACGTCGTTGTCCAAAAATGGAAAGCCACCCCCTGAAGATAGTGAAGCTTTTTTTGCGCGCTATGCAGGCTCTTCCCCTCATTCTGATAGAGCCTCTAAGGAATCGCCTTCTACATCAAAAGAAGCCCCATTTACTAGGGAAAAAGGCCTATCTTCGTCAAATACGCAAGCTTCTTTAGGTAAAAAAAGGTATGAGCTACCTTCTGGCCGATCTCGCATTCTGCGCTTGGTCACGATCGCCATTGATCCAGGGCACGGAGGTGAAGATCCAGGCGCTATTGGCGCCCATGGCACACGGGAAAAAGATGTAGTGCTAGACATCGCACGTAGATTGCGCACCAAAATTGATGCACAAGTACATATGCGATCCATCATGACGCGTGACGCAGATTATTTCGTACCTTTGGGCCAACGCGTACAAAAGGCCCAACGCGTAGGCGCTGATCTGCTGGTTTCCATTCATGCTGACGCATTTATCACTCCCACAGCACACGGCTCTTCGGTATTTGCGCTATCTGGGCATGGCGCATCTAGCGCTGCTGCCAAATGGATGGCTAATCGGGAAAACGCATCCGATTTAATTGGCGGCATCAATATCAAAACAAAAGATGCGCAAATCTCTCACGCGTTGCTGGATATGTCTACCACCGCACAAATCAATGACAGTCTGCGATACGGTGGTTTTGTGCTCAAAGAAATCGGTGCAATTAATACATTACATAAGGGCTTGGTAGAGCAAGCTGCTTTTGCTGTTCTTAAAGCGCCAGATATCCCGTCCATTCTGGTGGAGACGGCGTTTATTAGCAATCCTGAAGAAGAAGCAAAACTGCGCAGCCCAGCCTACCGAGAGAAAATGGCTGAAGCTATTTTTAGAGGCATTCAGCGCTATTTCTCCAAAAACCCACCTTTAGCAAAAAGCAAAATGCTGTAGCCTCACCCTAGGACGTATCCTCAATGGTCCAAAAGGGAACATGTTTGGGAGAGCAGTAACCCAGGATCCGGATGTACTTAAGTACAGTGAATACCTTGACCTTGGGCCAAAGGTGAGCTCTTTGGGGCGATTAAAGATACGCCTTAAGTCATCTCAATAGGATTTTTAGGTACGGCCCTTACAAAAATAATAACTCTGGGGCGTTTAAGCACAAAACCACGAGATATTTCTTGCATATATTTACTGACCTTGCTGGTTACTACCTCCAACGTAGTAGACAAGTGTGGTCTCTGCTCCACTTCACCATTAACGGGCGTCTTAGCCACCTGAGTGTGCACCACTTGCTCACTCTCTCTTTGTTGGCTCTTCGCATATAAGGCCCATTCCTCAACGGCAAAAAGCAAGGTCTGCATCTCATACACAGTTTCATCCAGAAACGCCCAACGTTTGAGCTCGTGCCTTAACCAAAGGCTCTTCACCTCTTCAGGCATGCAAAGTAAATTCACACATACAAACAACATTGAACAAGCAGATACCAAAACATAGATTGAAGCAGACCCTACCAGCCCTGCACTCACAAAAGCACATACACCTACAATGGTCGCCAATGCACGCACAGCAAAGCTGGTTGCAATTACCCAAAATGGAGGGGCTGCATCTTTTGAAATCGAGCGCAAAGCTTGTAGCATTTTTGCTGATTCAATTATCAACCACCCGATATCTTCTAATGGCTTGTGCACCTGCATAGGCTCGTTTGAAGAAGGTGTGTCAGATTTGGTAGAAGGTAAAAGTGCAGATTCTTTAACAGAAAGAGAAAGCGCAGTACCGTTTTGAACATGGCTTTCAGCACCTTTCAAGTACTGCTTCACCCTATGGATCAAAATCTCCATTTTGTCCAAGCTGCGCATATAAAACTGTGCTGTTTTATTAGAATCAGGATGAGCCAGCAGCTGGTCCAACTGCTTTTGATGTGCCTTATCTGCATATTTTTCTGCCACATCATTCCACTGCTCAAAAAGCGGTTGCATGTGATATAGATTTTTTGATAGCGGTTGAGCTTCTTTTATTTCAGTCTCTTTTATTAATGTGGGAGGAATGCATGTATTTTTTGATTGCGCTATAGGTAAATAACAAGATGGGAGAGAATGCAGCATCAAAGTCTCCAGAATAAATTCAATCGTGCATAAAAAATGTACAAGACTTGAATAGTGGCGTTCTCTAATCTGGCTTCATAATTTTCAGCGCGCTCTTTAACCTGCATAAACGCTCAAAAAACTACTACATAATTCAAGCGCCAGATCAGATGTAAACACTGTGCACGCATTCAAATATTTTTTCACCTCATCCAAATGGCTAAAAATATTAGAGATACTCCAATTTCATTTATATTTCTCGTAGGTTGGCGGTGACGAAGGAACCCCAACATGCACACCACCGACTTATAACCATCGCTTCAATATCCATAATATTTCTCGTAGGTTGGTGGTGACGAAGGAACCCCAACATGCACACCACCGACTTGTAACCATCGCTTCAATATCCATACGCAGAGTTTAGAACGGTAGGTTGGTGGTGAGGCACGAACCCCAACATGCGCACCGCTGACTTTTAATTATTGTTTTTGAGTATTTGTAAGCTGGTTATCCAAGACGCAGTGGCCTGCATGTTGGGGTTCGTGCCTCACCACCAACCTACGTCATCCTTCTAATGTAGGATAACTAGGGGCCATTAAAGTAAATCTGCGTCTATTTCTCGCGGGGTCACGAACAATCTGATGCATAGAAAAAATAAACTCTCCCATGATATAAATAATGGTAGCCAGTACTTTAGACAGATGTTGGATCTGCCCAGAATGGTAGTTTGTCAGTGCATAGAGCACCTTATTGTGCTGAGACTGTTTACAGTCTTTTTGCTGTTTTTCTAAACGATGCGCTAGATTTTCGAAAGAGGTGAGTAAACATTCCATTTCTTTCACCGTTTTTCTAACAAAATCCCAACGATGGCGCTTCCATTTTGGGCCAAGATTGGTTACTCCATCTGCTATTCGAAAAAGGCTGAGGCAAAAAGACAACGATGACAATACGGATAAAAAAACGCCAATTGAAGAAAAAACTCCTAGCCCTAAACCTAAAGAAGCGCATGCACTTCCAAGTGTAATAAATGAGCTTGCAGCAAATAGCGTGGTAAACGTCCAGAACGGTGTTTGTGCATCCTGCGATACACAGCACAACGCGCTTAAATTCCGTTCTAATTCCGTTAAAATGGGCCAAATAATAGGCAAAGTGTCTTCTTTATCTCCTGCACTAGAAATTTCCTCTGCACACCCCCCATAAAACAAAGAATCAATTTCATTTAGCGCGCAGGTAGGAACGTTATTCAATAACGCAGCGCCCTCTTCCTCCTCCAAATAACGCTCAAACAGGCCTACTAAGGCTTGCATTTTTGACAAAGAATCTTTGTAAAGCTGTATTTTTTCTTGAAATTCGGGACAGATCCAAGATTCACTCAATGCTTTTAATTGCTCTTGATAGTCATCACTTTGATATTGCGTGTGCAAATAATCCCACTGTGTGCGCAGTTGCAAAAAGCGTTTTTTGGATTCAACCGATAATGGAGCACACTCGATAGGAGGCTCGATGAATACCGATCTTGTCTTGGATATAGACGGCAGGCGGGAACAGAAAAAATCAAACATGTTGGCCTCCTAAAAGGTAGCGATCCGGCAAGCCTTAACTACAGGCACTCTCACACTGATCCCGCTCACGATTTTCTAGGGCATGTCCTCCATTACCCACCATGCACGACCATTCAAAAAGAGGATTCCTTCAATAAGGACTTAAGCTGGATCAGGCACAAGTACTGTGCTCTTGCTTATCCAATTTGTCTCTTCATCCATATGGATAGGGGTTAATACACTATAACTTCTTTACACATTTGCATCCTATGCATCGCAGTAGGATTAATTTTAAGAAAGAAGAAAAAATTTCATTTCCAAAATCAAAAGAGCCTCCAAAAATAAGACTACGCGTCTTACCTTTGGAGGCTCTTTTTGCACCTCTAGCGCCATTTAACTTTACGCTATTTGTAATCCAATCAACGTTTCAATAAGAAAATTACTCAAAAAGCTTTTTAATGATTAGGCCTGACCCGTGAGGGCTTGCGGAGTAGCCTGCGCTCGGATCACATCTGGTGATGGCGTTCTTTCTTGAGCTAATTTCATTAGGACTTCGAATTCTTCCTCTGTAGCACAGGAAGCCCGGAGCTCTTCTTTATTGCGACTTCTAATTTCAGCGATTAAATCTTTAACAGTGGCATTGCTTAACGCTGGCTTTGCTATAGCAGATAAAATCTTTTGACTTGCTGCTTCCTGTGCTTCAAGTAAGGCTTCACGAGCTTCTTGTTGTTGTTTTTGCAGTGCCGCGTTCTCTTGTTGCTGCCGCGCTCTAGCTTCTCGTTGTTCAATAATAAACACATCATCCCCCATTACCTTTAGAGCAGAAAAAGACTCTGCATATAATTTTTCAAGGCTCGTAAGATACATATTCTTATTGGCTTCTGGAAGGGCTATTTTCTCCCTCCAGGCCCTAACCATCAAATAAATAGCTGCTGCAGCGGCACAAGGTGCTGTTGTAGAGACAGCTACGCCTAAGCCCGTTAATGCAATAGCGATAATGGTAATTAGTGTGCCAAGCCCTTCTAACACATAGTTAAAGATTTTAAATGCCTTAGATTGTGGCGGTGGAAGGTTGCTTTTTAACAGGGCATATTGATCACTTAAGCTTGCCTGTGCAATCTCTAACTTCTTAAGTGCCTCTTTACTATAAGAATCCGTTTTTAGCCCATGAATCGCTTCCTTCACTTCACAAAATAGGGCTTTAAACTTAGGAATTTCCTTCAAAAAGCAAAAATCCGTACCTGCCTCTTCACTCATGTCCTCTTTTTTAAAGGCATTGCTGAGTTTATCGGCGTTAAAGGATGTACATAACTTTTCTGTAGTGTCTTCAACCACCTTAAAACTACGGAGCAACGCAGCATGAATCTGTTCATACTGGTCTGGAAGCGGTTTTGTCGCACCAGCTGAACAGACCTCGCCATCCTCTATGATTTTTAAGTTCTCACCGAGCGTGTTTTCAATTTCTGGTATATCTGATAAGGGTGGGTGAAGGTCCGTATGCTGGTTTTTTGTATGCGTTGGCGCACCCCCTTCCATCAACCCCATACCGCTATCTGCACTACTTATGCTATCGCTGCGCTGCTGTCTATATAAGGCAGCAAGATCGTGAACATTCGGTACGGCTGCACTAATGGGACCGTCACCCATAAGACCCCCTAGACTAGGATGTTGAGCGGAGAAAAGTACTCCATTTTAGAAAATATCGCTAGGACCAATCACCTTTAACTGTTTAGGTTAAAAATAACAATATCAGTTAAATGCGATTGAGGGAAGTAGGAGGATCAAATTTACATACGCAAGATGTTGCATTTACTTTTATGTGGTATATTCGCCCGCTTTTGTAAAACTAGACGCTGAAACCTCAGCGTACAAACCACTATTTCGAGCTCATGACTACTGTTCACGCCAAGGAAAACGAACCTTTTGAAGTAATGATGCGGCGCTTCAAACGTACAGTTGAAAAAGGCCGCCGCCTGCAAAAATTGCGTGAACTGGAGTCTCGTGAAAAGCCCACCACGAAACGCAAACGCAAGAAAGCAGCTGCAGTGAAACGCCACTTCAAACGCCTTCGCAGCCAAATGCTTCCTGAGAGAATGTACTAGGCATTTTGAATTCCGAGCAGGTTCTTCAAAGCCTGCTTCGCTTTCTCTATGCTTTGCGTCTTTTTTCGCATAAGGTTTTTTTTGCGCATTTCACTATTTGTGATTGCCTTCATCCCCGCTTGATACATTATTTCTGCGGGGTTTTGCGTTTTCTGGCCCGTGCATGATTCCTCCCTCTTTTTTGCAGGACTTACTCAGCCGAATCGAGATTCTCGAAGTGGTGGGTCGGTATGTGCAATTGAAAAAAAGTGGCTCGAATTTCATGGGGCTCTGCCCTTTTCACGCAGAAAAGAGCCCTTCCTTTACTGTCAGCCCGCACAAGCAGTTCTATCACTGCTTTGGTTGCGGCGCGCACGGCACCGCTATTCGCTTTTTGATGGAGCATACCGGCCTTACGTTTCCAGAAGCAGTGGAAGAGTTAGCGCACTCCATCGGCCTCACGGTTCCTAAAGAGACTTCCAATCAAAAATATGGGCCTGGCGCTTCTTCCTATAGCAGCAAAGATAAAGCCGCAGGACCTGCTCTAATCTCGGTTCTACAACAAGCCAACGATTATTACCGCGCTCAACTGCGCACGCATCAAGGCGCCATTGATTATTTAAAAAATCGAGGCATACAGGGCAAAACTGCAGCACGCTTTGGCTTAGGCTATGCACCACCAGGCATGCGTAATTTGCAAACTGTATTTTCGGATGACCAAAACGAGGCGCTTATTGAAGCGGGGTTACTGGTTTTTGGCACGGCAAAAGAAGGCTTTAAAAAGCCCGCTAAGCTCGATCCTTATGATCGTTTTCGCAACCGCATCACTTTTCCGATTCGCAATACCAAAGGCCATATCATTGGCTTTGGAGGACGCATTTTTGGAGAAGGCGAGCCTAAATATCTAAATTCACCTGAAACGGTGCTATTTGATAAAGGCAGCGAGTTGTATGGACTTTTCGAAGCCAAGCAGGCTATTCGAGAGAAGGGCTATGCATTGGTGGTGGAAGGATATTTAGACGTATTGGCGCTCGCGCAGCAAGGTTTTGCAAATACCGTCGCCACACTCGGTACTGCATGCTCCAGCACCCATATCCGCATTTTATTGCGCTATACCGACACGATCATTTTTAGTTTTGATGGCGATCAAGCAGGGCAGCGCGCTGCACGACGCGCGCTTACCAACTGTTTACCCTTTGCGACCGATAACCGAAACCTGCGTTTTTTATTTTTGCCTGCGGAGCATGATCCCGACTCCTATATACGCAGCCATGGCACGGAAGCTTTTGCAACCCAAGTAGAGCAAGCATGGCCGCTTTCTGAGTTTTTTCTCCATGAAGTATGCGCAAATAAACGCCTTGATCAGGCGGAGGGCCGCGCAAAAGCACTATTCGAAGCCAAACCCTGGCTTTTAGCCTTACCGGAAAACGCGTTACGCCTTCAAATTATTCAAAGCCTCAGTGAGCGACTGCATACCCCCTTGGAAGACGTACGCGCTTTATGCGAGCTTACGAACTCTGGCCTACACCGACGTGCAATCCCAGCCTATTCTAAGCAGGCCGATACGGTTACAGGCAACGAACGGCGTATTTTGCGCAACTTGATGGCCTACCCTCGTTTAGTAGAACAACTCCGTCCGGAAGAAATCCAGATCCTCACCGGCTCTGCCTCCGCTCACGCAAAAGCGCCGCTCACAAACAGCGGGGCTCTTTTTGAAGAAGTCATAAAACACGCACGCTCTTTAGGAGAACAGGCTAGTTTCCAAATGCTAGGAGAGTTACTCAAAGATACGCAATATGCCGCCATCTATGAAAAACTTTCCCGAGAAATCTTAGCGTATGACGAGAATGTGCGCGACTTACTGCTTACTGCACCGCCTATTGAGGCTGAAAAAGACGAAGAGAAGCAGCGACAAGAAGCGTTAGCTGGAGAAGAAGTGCATGATGCCATTCTGAAAATGGAGCAAAAGGCACGGAGTGAGCGCTGTGATGCGCTATCACGCCAAACCATGCTAACGCCTGATGAACGTGCCGAATTAAGTGATCTGCTGCGAAAAACGGCACAAGGGAAAAAATAAAAGAGGACTTGAAAAATGCGCATGCAGCCTTTATATAGAGGCTAGCGACAATTTTGAACCCGTTTTCTACAGGCAAGCAGGTCTTCTTGGTATAATCGCCGGTTATTTTGATAATTGAGTCACTCTGCGTTCTAGAGTGTTTCCGCGTTGTGCTTGTGATTTTCTATCAGCACAGGCGTGGAGCGGGTTCTAATAATTTCTGATACGCCACGTACTGCATTTGACATGCAAAAGCATCCAGCGGCTTGGTGAATAACGTGGTGATTCAACCTGGTTAAAAGCGAGAGGGTAATGGCAAAAGCAACGGGTACAAAAACGGCAATATCTCTAACTGCTTCTAAGGCCGAAGAGTTAAAAAAGGGCTCTAGCCCAATTAAAACTACCGGCAAAATTGTAGTGAGGAAGGCAAAAGATAAATTGGTAGAAAAATCTGCTAGCGCCACCACCAAATCGGCTGCAGCGCCTACACCTAGCAAAATTAAAGTACCCGATGCAGCACCCTCTAAATCCGCTACGGCCAAGGAAGCAACAGCCACGTCAGAAGTAAAGCCTCGCGTACGCACCATTTCTGCCAAGGCTAGCGCTGCCAAGCAGGCTGCTGATACTCCAACTGCTACCTCGAAAAAAGCTGCTGCTGCCGAGAAAGCTGCCGCTGCTGATAAAGAAAATGCCACATCAAAGAAAGCCGCTGCTGCTCAGCCAAAAGTAAAAGTACGCGATCGCCGTGCAAAAGAAAAAGCGCTCCTCAATGATGCGTTTTCGACAGAGCAACCTGGCACCGTAGAAGAATTAGCCGAGCGGCGCGCAAAGCTGCGCGCATTGATCAAAATGGGTAAAGAGCGTGGCTTTTTAACCTACTCTGAGATCAATGATCAATTACCCGATGATCTCGTCGAAACCGATGCGCTTGAAAACATCATCAGTACTTTCAGCGATATGGGGATCTCCGTTTACGAACGGGCACCCGACGTAGAAACTTTATTACTCAATGACAATACCCCCACCGTTTCCAGCGATGATGAAGCGGAAGAAGAAGCCGAAGTAGCACTTTCTAGCGTTGACTCCGAATTTGGCCGCACAACCGATCCTGTACGCATGTATATGCGTGAAATGGGTACGATCGAGCTCTTGACCCGTGAAGGGGAAATTGAAATAGCGAAGCGCATTGAGAATGGCCTAAAAAGCATGATCGAAGCCATTTCCGCTTGCCCGATGACCATTGCAGAAATCCTAGCGGATGCTAAACGCGTAATAGAGGGTAATGCCTCCATCGACGAGTTTGTCGACGGTTTAATTGCTCCAGATGCTGAAGAAGAAGCCCTCGTAGGTTCAGAATCCATCTCTAATGAAGACCAAGAGGATGATGAAGAGGACGAAGACAGCGAGGACGAAGAAGACAGCGATGACGAAGAAGATGAAGCCGAAGAAGCCGCACGCAACGAACGGGAAAATGCAGCTCAACTAGAAGCACTCAAACAAGCTTGCCTTGAAAAATTTGCAATCATTGCCGACGCGTTTGAAAAAATGCGCCATGCCTATGAAACAGAGACATATCGCTCTAAAGCCTATGTTAAGGCACAAGAAGTCATCCAAAATGAATTAATGTCCATTCGCTTCACGGCAAAAACCGTCGAGCGTTTATGCGATGCGCTACGCGCTCAAATTGAAGAAGTGCGCTCCGTAGAGCGGCAAATTTTAAGCATTGTGGTCGATAAATGCGGCATGTCCCGCGAAGAATTTATTCGCCGCTTCCCAGGTCAAGAAACCAATCTGGAGTGGGCTCCTTCGCTACTAACACTGGGCTTGCCCTATAACTCGATACTAGAGCGCAGCCTCCCTGCTATTTCTGAACAACAGCAAAAACTTATCGCCGTGCAAGCACGCGTTGTTCTCCCTTTGAAAGATCTCAAAGAGGTCAACCGGCAAATGATTACCGGTGAAATGCGTGCTCGCAAAGCCAAGCGAGAAATGATTGAAGCCAATTTACGGCTCGTTATTTCGATCGCGAAAAAATATACCAATCGTGGCCTGCAATTCTTAGATTTAATCCAAGAAGGCAATATTGGCCTCATGAAGGCGGTGGATAAATTTGAATACCGTCGCGGCTATAAATTTTCCACCTATGCTACCTGGTGGATTCGCCAGGCCATTACCCGCTCTATTGCAGATCAGGCACGCTGTATTCGTATTCCGGTACATATGATCGAAACGATCAATAAAATGAACCGTATTTCACGACAAATTCTCCAAGCCACAGGCTTTGAGCCCGATGCAGCAACGCTGGCAGAAAAAATGGAAATGCCGGAAGAAAAAATCCGCAAAATCCTAAAAATTGCCAAAGAACCCATCTCAATGGAAACGCCCATTGGTGACGATGATGACTCCCATCTGGGCGACTTTATCGAAGACACCAATACGCTCTCTCCAGATGAAGCAGCCTTCCATTCCAGCATGCGCGAAGCTGTAAAAGACATGCTCGACTCCCTCATCTGGCGTAAAGCAAAAGTCTTACGCATGCGCTTTGGTATCGACATGAAATCAGACCGCACCCTACAACAAGTAGGAGAAGACATGGGCGTCACCAGAGAGCGCGTACGCCAAATTGAAGCCAAAGTAATGCGCGAACTCCAAAACCCCAGCCGCTCCGCAAAATTGGCTCCGTTTTTGGAATAAAGCAATAAGGCATTTTAGACATGCAACCAACCGTTCTATGTTGCACGCCTAAAATGCCTAGCATTTTTGCTACAGAAAACTATATGTGAAACACAACTTTGCAAATAAAAGCTAAAAATTACACTTTTTAATAGTTCTTGGGACCAATCTCAAAGAACTTTTTGTTAAACTATTCAACTCAACCGGGCTGTTAGCTCAGTGGTTAGAGCAGAGGACTCATAATCCTTTGGTCGTAGGTTCAAATCCTACACGGCCCACCAGTAAATTCAAGGGTTTCAGGCATTTTGGTGCCTAGCCCTTTTTGACTTTGTGTAACCGTGCAAAAAAATAATAACGCACAGCACGGCTTATCCAATACACATTCTCTGTTGTAACCTATCCATCGCCGCTTCAATATGTGCGCCATTTTGGTACGCACAACACTCCACCATCGCAAGAGTTTTATGCCTGCTAATGCGTTTGACCGTGGGCAAATCAATCCCAGCCTGTACTAAATGCGTAATCGCCGTATGGCGCAGTGTATGACGCACAATCAAAGCCGGATCAAGACCTGCTTCGATAACTGCGCGGATAAAAGGTTTACGAATATCCATCGTATGACCCGATTTAGCTGCGGGCGATGGAAATAACCAAGGAGTGCCAGGCTGCAGTGCGGCAATACCATTTCCTAAAAAGCAATCTGGTGTGCAGTAACATACTGCGCTCAAAAAGCCTGCTTAGTAATTTTTGGAAGTAGCTCTCGGCCCTGCTGACATAGATGTTCGCGGGGCATTTTTATGCAATGTTCAGACCAATATCGGGTATGCCCATCTTTTGGTCCTGCCCCGATGGAAAGCTTTTGGAGTTCGCTTAAAAATGAGCTTGTCAATCATTAACAGTACTTGACGCGCGATCAGGCTCGTAATGATATTAGTGAATACATTGCGCTTTTTTATAACCGACAACGCAGGCATTCAAGGATTGACTATCTCTCTCCTGCTTTCTTTGCCAAACAATTTTATCAACAGAAAATGACCGCTTAGCTCTTATTTATGGCGTCCACTATTGACGACCTACCTCAAGATAAAAAAAGAATGATATTCTTTATCGGAATTATCTCAATAAAAACCATCTGACTGATAGAGCACTAGGGCGCAGGAACTTTACTTGAGCTGCCTAGGGTTAGCCTGCATAAAGTGTATAGATGTGACGTGTTCTATAAATTTTATCTGGGATCTTAAATAAAACATCCCGTTGCTGGAAACCCCTAGTACTGTGTTGCACAGTACCTACTCCTATCGTATTACGTTTACTCTTAATATGGTCCGCAGCATGCCCGCTTTTATACAGCCCACTACTCTTAATCACATAAACCTATTAGGGGGGAGCCCAAATATTGAACCTGTAGGTAACATCCTTGAGCAGCGAGAAGGTCTAAGCGATTTTATTAATAAAATAGTGCCGTGGGCAGTTCCTGCCGCATTCACAACTAGCTTGGCATGCGGGCTTGCTTACTATTGCGTATCCTTTTCTTCGCTCACTATACAACTAGTGTGCGGTGCAGCTTGTCCGATTACACTCCTGGTTGGTATAGGTCTATTGGCGCACCACGTGCTCCTAAAAAATACGATTGCGCAAGAAGATAATAAGTCTGAGCACATACTAGGAAGCGCTATAGATACGGAAGAAGACGTCTCTTCTATCAGTAAATGTCTGCAAACGTCCACACCCCTTTCTCTTATTTCAAACTCTACTATTGCGCTAAATTCAACAGCGCAAAAATCCTTGCA
Organism: Mycoavidus cysteinexigens; assembly: GCA_031963225.1. Lineage (GTDB taxonomy): Bacteria > Pseudomonadota > Gammaproteobacteria > Burkholderiales > Burkholderiaceae > JASSUD01. The sequence goes on along the minus strand of JASSUD010000021.1, from coordinate 3,180 downwards.
AAGGCCATTAATCCCAAAGCTGTTCGAAATATTAGAAATCCGAAAAAACATAGAACATTATCTACTCCTATGGGAACGGCAGTGTTTTTTAAAAGCACTGATTCCCTCTGTAGATTTACCTTCCTTGCACTTACACTTTTTATACCAAAGAATTGAGCCACAATATCATCGGACTTTAGTCAGCGCGAATGCGAACTTGCATGCGAACGTGCGAGCCGTTGCATTAGATAAACTCCAAAGGCTATGGAAATCAAAGCAACACTATCAAATAGTAGAAAAGCCCGCATTTTTTGAGCTATTGCGTCTGCTTAGAAGGGACTCAACGATATTGGAATTTTTAAAAGTAAAAATCCAACAAGAGCCGGAGTTAAAGAAAGCGCTACTAAAGCGGGTTGAAAGTTCAAAGTCAAAAGACGCGTCTAAGACAGTGAAGGCAGAGGCGGCCAATGCGATAGAACTATTGAACATGGCGGGCATTCAATTTAATGGAATGGATTTAAGGGGAATTCAGATTCCAGGAGCCAATCTAAGTGGGAGCGTATTTGATCATACTGATTTACGAGACGCTGACTTGACAGGGGTGATACTTGTGAATAGTTGGCTGCGCGGTACCAATTTCAGCGGAGCGCAGATGCTTGGGGTACAGTTTGGCGAATGGCCATACCTCCAGGAAGAGCATAGTGTATTGTCCTGTGCGTATTCACCAGATGGGAAAACCTGTGCTGTGGGTATTGCTAACGGCACGATCAGTGTATATGCGACTACAACCTGGGAAAAAATCCATACCTTAAGCGGCCATACCTGCTCTGTTAATAGCGTTGCATATTCGCCGGACGGTAAGCAGATTGCCTCGGGTAGTGGTGACCATACAGTAGGCGTGTGCGATGCCCGCACAGGAGAAATGCTTTGCCTCTTAAGCGGCCATACCAAGTGGGTCTGTAGCGTCACGTATTCGCCGGACGGTAAGCAGATTGCCTCGGGTAGTGTGGACAATACAGTGCGCGTGTGGGACGTACATACAAGAAGAACTCTACGCACCTTAAGCGGCCATGTCGGCCCTATTAGTAGCATTGTATATTCGCCAGACGGTAAGCAAATTGCCTCATGCAGTAAGGACACGACGGTGCGCCTGTGGGATGCGCTCACAGGAAAGGCTCTACGCATCTTAAGTGGTCATACTGCCTCTATTGATAGCATCGTGTATTCGCCAGACGGTAAGCAAATCGCCTCGGGTGGTTGGTATGGTCCAGTGCGTTTGTGGGATGTAGATACAGGAGCGGTTCTGCGTACCTTAAGTAGTTATGTCGGCAATGTTAATAGCGTCGCATATTCGCCAGACGGTGAGTGGATCGTCTCGGGCAATGATGACAATACAGTGTGTGTATACAATGCACATACGGGAGAGGTTCTGCGCATCTTAAGTGGTCATGTCGGCAATGTTAATAGCGTCGCATATTCGCCGGATGGTAAGCAGATTATTTCAGGAGGTTCTGACAAGATAGTGCGTATATGGGACGCACAGACGGATGATGTGAGCCGCTTAAGTAGCCATACCCGCTCTGTTAATAGCGTTGCATATTCGCCGAATGGTAAGCAGATCGTATCATGCAGTGGGGACAAGGTTGTGCAAGTGCGGGCAGATACAGGAGAGGTTCTCCACACTTTAAGTGACCATGCCTACGGTATTGAGAGAATCATATATTCGCCGGATGGTAAGCAAATGGCCTCATGCGGTTGGGTGCGGGCGGTGCAAGTGTGGGATGCGGACACGGGAGAGGCTCTCCATACCTTAAATGGCCAGACATGGGTTATGAGCGTCGTGTATTCGCCGGATAGTAAGCAAATAATCACTTGTGATGGCATGGTGATGCACGTGTGGAACGCAGATACAGGAAAGATTCTGCATGCCTTAAATGGTGATACTTTCTCTGTGAATAGCATCGTATATTCGCCGGACGGTAAGCATATCATCTCGGGCAGTTATGATAAGGTGCATGTGTGGGACGCAGATACAGGAGAGATCCTCTACACTTTAAACAGCTATACCAAAGCAGTTAGGTGCGTTGCATATTCACCGGACGGTAAGCAGATCGCCTCTGGCAGTGATGACAATAGGGTGCGCCTATGGGATGCACTCACGGGCAAGCTTCTCTACATCTTAAACGGTCATACCGACGCTGTTGATAGAATTGCATATTCACCGGATGGTAAGCAAATCACTTCATGCAGTAAGGACAATACGGTGCGCCTGTGGGATGTACTCACGGGCAAGCGTCTCTACATCCTGAACGGTCATACCAACTCTATTAGAAATATGGCATATTCACCAGACGGTAAGCAGATCGCCTCATGCAGTGAGGATAAGACAGTGCGCCTGTGGGATGTTAACTCGGGTCAATGTTTGGTCGTGATACAAGATTTCCAGGGCGCAATCGGTAGCATTGCCTGGAAAACGACGCCTGATGGTAACTATCTGGTAACAGGTAGTAACGACAAGTCTGTTCGCCAGTGGAAGGTGAAGAAAGAAGGAGAAGAATATAAAGCGATTTTATGCTGGAGTTCAACGCATGAGGTTCTAACGGCGACGGGGGCTATACTTAAAGGGGTACAAGGATTAGGCCGAATGAACGAGGAGTTACTAAAGCAACGCGGCGCAGTGCTAGGTGAGTTGTCTTCACGCGCGCAGGTAGTTACTCAGGTATAAAGAAAAAGACTTAATTTGCGTTATTTCAGAACTATTACATGTCAGGTGGTCAAGTAGCCTGCAGGGATCTCACCCTCAGGCTACTCGACCAAATCGCGCAATAATCTGCAATTGCGTATGCTGAAGTTCATCGTATAATTTTTCACGTTACTCCCATTCGATATCATATCTTTGAAGTAATGCTTTCTCATTTTGCGTAATGGCTTCATGCTTTTTTAACGCATTCTCCAGTGACTCCCATAACTCTACCGCGCCAAAATTCATACATGCCCAACCCCTGGCTTTTTTAGCTCAACTATGAAGACAAGAAAGCTTCCATATTTTCCGGGCTAGAGGTATATCTTACCGATTAGATGTTGAGGTAACGTAAGCGTTTGTTTGCCCAATCTACCTAATTTCTCATTTCATGCTATACCACGCACCGCGCCCACTGCCGTGAGGCTCTAAATGTCCTCTTTCAACAAGAGCGCGAAAGT
>JASSUD010000057.1:0-18029 GCA_031963225.1 Mycoavidus cysteinexigens | reverse complement strand
ACAAGAAAAACAAAGAACGGTAGGTTGGTGGTGACGAAGGAACCCCAACATGCACGCCACTGCGTCCTGGATGACCAGCTTATAAATTTTCAAAAGCAAGATTAAAAGTGAGCGTTGGGGTTCGTGCCTCACCCCAACCTACCACTGTCTCTTGATCACAAGTCAGCGCCCAATTGTTTGCTGACGTGGTAACCCTGTACACGCTCTTGCAAACGAAACCAGCCATGCCACATGGTGCTCCAACCTGGCCGGCCTGTACGCTTGGTATCGGTAAATCCTCCCAGTTTGGCCAATGCCAAATAAGCCCAGCGAGCAGGAGGAGGAGATGATGGCGGTGGGCCAGGCTCAGTAGATACCCAGAGGATTTTCCATTCGTCTTCACTGAGCACTTCGTCGCACCTCCTGGCTGGCTGATTATCCGGCGCATCCTGGATTTCATGTAGTTGCAACAACCGCACAGCGAGAAACGCTGTGATGACCAGCATCCGTTCTAGATTCCCCGCGCTTTGAAAACGTTGCCGCTCAACACCTACTCCGCTTTTCCATGCTTTGTGATAATCCTCGATACGCCAACGACATTCGTAATATCGCACGACCACCAGCGCTTGACTGGCGCTGGCAACCGGTTCTGTTGTCAACAATACCCATTGCAGCGGTTCTGCTTGCAATGGGGTATCCATCTCTTCGGCCAAGATAGCATTGACACGCAGGGGGGCGCTCCCTACCGTGCTACGCGCAGGAGGCATGATGCTCAATGGCATACTACGCAACGATAATTTGGCTCTGCGCGCCGACCGGCCACCACGCTGTGGAACTTGCACTGTGTAGCAGCATAATGGCGTTTCTTCTTGCTTGAGCATTTCAAACAGGCTGCTCTCGCTTTCTTGCGCCCGCCGTCGGCCAGTCTTGGCTCGCACCACAAAACGCTGCTCATACTGTCGTTTGTAGTTCAGATATTCATACAGGTCTGCTTCTCGATCACACACTGAGATTGTCCGCGCCATCGTCTCACCCAAACGCTCTGCAATCTGGATCGAGGCTTGTTCCCACTTGTAACTTTCTTTGTCCTTATAGGCACGCGTCCAGCGCTGATGCTTCTTGCCTTGAGAACTTGCTTCTCGACACCAATGCCTCTGCTCAATCAGTCCCACCGTTTGTTCGCTCATCGCATCCAACAACAACACAGAATGGACTTGATATCCTCTTCGCTTTGCATTGAGGTTGTTGCCGGTGGGTCCCAACTCGGTAGCCACCGCGTGCTCATAGCTCACACTTGTCGTATCTTCCACCGCCAGCAGCAGTTCATGATCCTGCGCTTGCCGCGCTGTCGCTGCAAAACCTCCTGCTCTGATCGCTTCCGGCTTCACCTCCTCATTGCGCAACAATCGGTAACCACCCAATAACGCCGCTTCATCCCCTTCGCAGCTCTTCGATAACGAACTTCCTATTTGGCTTGCCATCCGCGATCCTATACCCACCAATCGCTTGGTACGCCTCTCATCACCCAAATCGCAATCCCCAAACATCCGTTCCGACCACTTCAACGCATCACTTACAAACATCTCTCTTTCTATGGCTCTTGCAAAAGATTCAACATTAGTGCTCTTCTAAATTGTGATCAAGAGACAGAACCTACCAAGATGTATATGTAAAGGGGTTCTATCAAATTCCACCAACCTACCGTTCAATGAGGCTTCTAGTTATCCTCCAAGCAATGCTTTTAAATTAGCCAACCGCGCTTTGGGGGTGGCTAGAGGCTGAGGGTCTTCTGGGTGGGCGGTAGGGTCGTCGAGCTGCATTTCTTTGATAAAACGTGAAGGCTCACAGCATATAGTTTCTTTGGCTTGTTTGCGTTTTTTACAATAGCTTAGGTGCAAACTACGTTGGGCACGGGTGAGGGCAACGTACATTAGACGGCGCTCTTCTTCGATGCGTTGTGCGTGTTGCTCGGCACTTTGTTCTTCATTTGAGCTTGCTGTGTTGCCTCGGTGAGGCAGTATGCCTTCTTCGCATCCCACTAAAAAGACATGAGGGTATTCCAGTCCTTTTGCTGCGTGGATGGTGGATAGATGTACTGCATCCGGATCACTTTCTTGGCCCTCTAGCAAAGAAATTAATGCGACAGTTTGAATAAGTTGCAGTAAGTTTTTATCGTTATCACTAGGTATATTTTGCTCCGGGTCTGCCTCATTTTCTCCTGCAATGGCTTCTAAGATAGAAGGTTCGGGTTTGGTGCCTTTGCGTTTGAGCCATTCTAAAAATTCCAATACATTTTTCCATTTAGACTGGGCTTGTCGGTCATCTAAGCTCGCGTAGAGATAGGCTTCGTAATCTATGCCGCGCATGAGTTCATCTAGCAAGGTGGTTGCAGCTTCAGTGGGAGCGCGATCTGCAAGGCGGGTGATGAAGTCACAAAAGGCACGCAAGGGTTCTATTTGGCGTGCGTTTAAATGGGCTTCAAGGGCTCCTAAATACACGGCTTCAAATAAGCTGGTTTTTGCTTGATTAGCAAAATTGCCAAGCGCTTCTAACGTTGCATTCCCTATGCCGCGCCGTGGGGTAGTGATGGCGCGAATGAAAGCTGGATTGTCTTGATCATTGGCGATCAATCGTAAATACGCACATATATCTTTGATTTCCGCTTTTTCAAAGAAAGATTGCCCCCCTGAGAGGGTATACGGTATGCGCTCACGTCGCAGCACTTGTTCAAAAAGCCGTGCCTGAAAATTGCCGCGATACAAAATTGCATAATCTCGAAAGGCTGCACGTCGATCAAAACGATGGGCAGATAGTCGAAAAACGACGGATTCTGCTTCATGCTCTTCATCATTGGCGGGATCTACTGCAATAGCATCGCCACACCCGTGCTCACTCCACAGACTTTTTTCAAAGAGTTTAGGATTATTAGAGATGACTTGATTCGCGGCGTTTAATATGCGGGTGGTGGAACGGTAATTTTGTTCAAGCTTAACGACATGTAGTTGCGGAAAATCAGTTTGTAATTGCTTGAGGTTATCTAGCGTAGCACCGCGCCAGCCATAAATCGCTTGGTCATCATCGCCCACGGCGGTAAAGGCTGCGCGTGTGCCGGCTAGATGTTTGAGGAGCGTGTATTGGCAAGTATTGGTGTCTTGATACTCATCGATGAGTATGTAGCGCAGCCGATTACTCCAGCGCTCGCATATCATTTCTTGTGTAGAGAAGAGTTCAGTGGGCAAACGAATTAAGTCATCAAAATCTACTGCCTGGTAAGCTTGCAACGTAGCGAGGTAATAGCGATATGCCAATGCAGCTTGTTGCGTAGATTCATCTATTGCTTGCTCTAAGGCCACTTGTGGGGAGATGAGCGCGTTTTTCCATAATGAAATTTGATTTTGTGTGCTGCGAATTAAGCCTTTGTCGGTCGTTGCAAGGTGTTCTTGCAAAATAGCGTACCCATCGCTGCTATCCATGATTGAAAACTGGGCACTCAAACCTATATGGTCTGCTTCTTCGCGCAAAATGCGTAGACCCAGAGAATGGAATGTACATACGGTGAGTTGTTTGACAGGTACAGGTTTTCCTACTTTACCTGGGGCTGAAAGGGTTTTGCCGACAAGTAGCTTTCCTATCCGCTCGCGCATTTCAGCAGCTGCTTTATTGGTAAAGGTGACGGCTGCGATATGCTTAGGCTCGAATCCTTTTTCTTCTATGAGATAAGCAATTTTTTGCGTAATCACGCGCGTCTTACCGCTTCCGGCTCCTGCTAAAACCAGACAAGGACCTTCGGTATACTTTACCGCTTCGCGTTGTGCGGGATTGAGTTGGGCCGAAGAGGAAGAGGAAGAGGAGGCTGAGGCAGAAGCAGACAAAAAAATTCCGAAGTAGATGAGGGTGAGACGAACTTCTTTTACACTAGGGCGTGTCCGACCCTTTTGGACAATTGAGGACACGCCCTAGATAATAATCAAACTTTGTATATTTTATAGTTTTTGTTCCCCCTTCCCATTACACGAAAGCACGAGACATAAATGAATGCTTCTTCCCCCGTACTAAAAAATACCCCGCTACATGATGCCCACACCGCGTTGCATGCACGTATGGTCAATTTTTCTGGATGGGATATGCCGCTGCATTATGGCTCGCAAATAGAAGAGCACCATGCTGTGAGAGCCGATGCAGGGATGTTTGATGTCTCGCATATGTGTGTGGTGGACATAAAGAGCTTAGACCTTGCCGTGGGTGCGCCTGATAGTGCGCGGGCTTTTTTGCGTTATGCCGCTGCGAATAATGTCGACAAATTAACCACACCTGGCAAAGCGCTGTATAGCTGCTTGCTCAATCCACAAGGCGGCGTGGTGGATGATGTAATCATTTACTTTTATGGTGAGCATCATTTTCGTTTGGTGGTTAATGCGGGTACCACAGAAAAAGATTGTTTGTGGCTAGAGAAATTGAGGCAAGAAAAAGGCTTCGAAGTAGCCATAGAGCCTCGAGAGGATCTCGCAATTCTTGCTGTGCAGGGTCCGCAGGCGCGTGCTCGCGTATGGGCTGCTTTCCCTGAAATAGAAGCGCTTACTGCCTCCCTTAAACCTTTTCATTGTGCGGTGGTGCCGACGGTAAAAGGTACACTAAAAAGTGAAATTAGTGCAGCCCGCACCGGCTATACGGGAGAAGATGGTTTTGAGCTGATGCTGCCGGTTGAATATGCCTCTGAAGTCTGGAATGCGCTGTATAAAGAGGGCGTACGCCCTTGCGGGTTGGCTGCACGCGATACTCTGCGCTTAGAGGCAGGATTGAATTTATACGGTCAAGATATGGCTGAAACTGTTTCTCCTCTGGATGCAGGGCTGGCCTGGACTGTAGACTTGACTTCACCGCGTGATTTTGTGGGGAAAGCGGCACTCAAACAAGATGGTGCGAGCGCCGTTTTTCTAGGTTTGCTGTTGCGTTTGGAAAATGGCAGAGCGAGTGGTGTATTGCGTGCACATCAAAGTGTACGTACCGAGCATGGAGAAGGCGAGCTCACCAGCGGCGCTTTTTCTCCCACATTGCAACGTTCCATCGGTCTCGCTCGTTTGCCATTGGGCGTAAAAGTAGGGGATGTCGTGCACGTGCGTATCCGTGATAAAGAATTGCCAGCAGATGTAGTCCACCCCGTCTTTGTTAAAAAAGGGCAAGTACAAGTGGAGAAGGCGCTCATGTAAGTTGGCGTGATGAAAGCACCCCAACATGCGTACCGCTGACTTTTAATTTTTGTTTTTGAGTTTGTAAGCTGGTCTTCAATGAGGCAGTGGCCTGCATGTTGGGGTTCCTTCGTCACCACCAACCTACCGTTCTTTGCTTTTTTTGTGGTTGGCGAAGGTTTGTAAAGCTCTTTTGTATTTATTTTTTGGATAGTCTCCATGCAATTTACCTTTTGGCCTCAATCGTTGGAGCGCGTCAAAGCTGCACAGCGTATTCGTCAGCAATTAGGTGAATGGCCGCCCCAGGATGGAGCACAGCGGGCTCCCGTGCAAATTTGTACCGAAGAACCTAAGGCGCCAGATGCTTTTCGGCCTGGCGATTGGCTTATTCTGGATGCGAATAAGTCCACTCCAGCGCGTAAAGAAGCTGCTTTGCACCAAGGCGTGCTGGTGTTGGAGGTAAGTGAAAGTTCGGCAGAAGCAAACGCATTGATATCCCAACAGATGACTTTAAGTGTGCCGCATGCCTCTGTTGAAAAGTCTGCGCAGTGCTATGCATTTTCAGGGATCTGTTCACCACAATGGCAGGCTGCACTCGCAGCTTTTTTAGACTGCGGATTAGATGCACGCGATGCACTCACACTAAGTTATGCGTGGCGAGAAGCAGAGGGCTGGCCAGATCGTTTACCAACCTATCCACGCCTTCTTGAGCAACCCGTTGTTTCTTATTCTTTTGCTCCGTGTCCCGCTCGTTTAGGGCTTTATGCTATTGTACCTAGTGCTGCTTGGGTTGAGCGTGTATTGGCCTGTGGCGTACGTACGGTACAATTACGCATTAAAAAGAATCTGCAGGGTCAAACAGGTTCTGCAGCGCTTGAACCTTCAGAGGTACAAGATATCAAGCGCGCTATACAAGCTGCCCGTGCTTGCGAGGCCCGATTATTTATTAATGATTATTGGGAATTAGCGATCGAGCTGGGTGCATATGGTGTGCATTTGGGGCAAGAAGATCTAGAAACGGCTGATCTTAATCGCATTGCTAAAGCTGGGCTTCGACTAGGCTTGTCTACGCACGGGTACTATGAAATGGTGCGTGCTTATCAAGTAAGGCCAAGCTATATAGCGCTGGGCGCGGTGTTTCCCACTACCACTAAAAAGATGCCCACTGCTCCGCACGGGTTAGTGCGTTTGTTGCACTATGTTCGTTTGCTAGATGGTGCTGTCCCCATAGTGGCTATTGGAGGAATAGATAGCAAGGTCCTTGCAGCTGTATTGGACACAGGGGTTGGAAGCGCGGCAGTGGTGCGCGCAATCACGGAAGCGGTGGATCCTGAGAAAGCGGTTATAGAGTTAGAGAAGTTTTTTTCGTTTTCTGGCAGTTAAGAATAAATAACCCTAGGGCGTGTCCTCAACTGCCCAAAAGGGGTTCTGCCCTAGAGGCTATCGCTTCTTGCAGACTGAGGCTTTGAACAGAGTTCTTAGGCAATTACTTTTAAGAAATGGAGATCTAATGCTGCATCAGCATAATCAAAAAAGAAATTTTTCTATTAAAAAGATAGGAAGCTGGGTAGCGATTTATCTAGGCGCGCTGTTCGTAACATTTGCGCTGAGTGGTACTTCTGCATGGTCTGCTGATGGAATTGATAGAAGCACTCCAGATGGCTTGATAAAAACTATTACCGCGCGTGTAGTCAAAGCTTTGCAAGATGACCCTTCATTACAGGCTGGGAATATGCAAGGGCTTAACCAGCTAATCAACCAAGAAATTTTGCCCTACACCGATATTGAAAAAACAACCCGCTTGGCAGTAGGGCGGCGCTGGAGAGAAGCCACAGCTGAGCAAAGAAAAGAATTGGTGGAGCAATTTAAAATACTACTGATTTATACCTATGCTGGAGCGCTTGCGAATAGCCGTAATCCTGAGATGGAAGTATTACCTTTTACCTTGCCAGCAGGCAGCCGTGATGCAGCTATTAAAACCAAGATGATGCATCAAGGACAGCCCATTGAAGTGGCCTACCGTTTATCGAAATCTCAAGAAAGCTGGTCTTTGTACGATATTAGCGTAGCAGGGGTATGGCTTGTGCAAAACTATCGCCAGCAGTTCCAAGAAACGCTTAGTGGAACAGGTATACCGGGTTTAATTGCAAGCCTAAAGCAGCAAAATAAACATTTGGCAGGGCATGTATGAGCACTTTTACTGTCGATGCTACCCTGACCTCTGATTGCGCCCAAGCCGTGTGTGACGCGGGCCTTGTTCAGATTTTGGCAGGTGTTGACCAAGTAGATTGCAAAGCTTTGCAGCATTTTGATTCTTGCGCATTAGCTGTTTTTCTATGTTGGCAGCGTGCAGCGCAAGAACAAGGCAGGGTAGTGCATATGCATAATATTCCTGCTGCCTTAGCTAGTCTTGCGCGTGCTTACGGAGCTAGTGCGTTATGCTTTGGGCTAGAGGCTGCTTAGGACATGTCTTAGGGCCTGTTTTACCCTCATCTAAGATATAGATCTGTCAAGAAGAGGGCGAACGGGTTTTATTTTCCACCCTTTCTACTGCGTGCTTATGTATTCCATTAAAATTGATCGCATCCAGAAAAGCTATAAAGATTTTCAGGCTCTCAAAGGGATTAGCTTCCATATTGAAGAAGGTGAATTCTTCGGTTTGTTAGGCCCTAATGGCGCAGGGAAAACGACACTCATTAGCATCTTGGCAGGCCTAACACGCGCCAGTAGTGGCACGGCCAGCATCCATGGGCATGATGTGGTGGATGATTTTCGAGCTGCGCGCCGTATGGTTGGGATTGTGCCGCAAGAGCTGGTCTTTGATCCGTTCTTTTCCGTGCGCGAAACCTTGCGTTTACAGTCCGGCTATTATGGTTTGCGGCGCAACGATGTATGGATTGACGAAATCATGCATCACCTTGATCTCACAGATAAAGCCGATACCAATATGCGTGCTTTATCGGGGGGGATGAAACGCCGCGTACTGGTGGCCCAAGCATTGGTACATCGCCCTCCCGTCATTGTGCTGGATGAACCTACTGCGGGCGTGGATGTAGAGTTACGCCAAACTTTATGGAAATTTATTGCGCGCCTTAATAAAGAAGGCCATACCATTGTATTGACCACGCACTACCTTGAAGAAGCAGAGCAGTTATGCGATCGAATCGCCATGCTGCGACAAGGCGAAGTCGTAGCGTTAGACCATAAAGCCGCGCTATTAAAGGGATTTGCCAGCAATCAATTGGTCATTAGTTTTAGCTCTGGGCAGCTCCCAGAAGCGCTGCACCCTATAGTGGTCAATCACAAGACAGAAAGTGCCGTCAACATACCAGGCCGTGCTAAAAAACATGTACTGCAGCTCAATGCAATGGATGAGATTGAGGGTATCCTCGCGCTTTGTCGCCAAGCGGGGTGTCAGCTTGAAGAAGTGGAAGTGCGCCAGGCTGATTTGGAACGTGTCTTTTTGCAAGTCATGAAAAATGCAGCGCATAGTGCGGATACACGCAAATCCTCTGCGCTTTTAAAAAATTCCACTCAAGAGAAGGCTGAAAAAATAGCTAAAACAGCATCGCAATCCAAAGCCAGTAGCAATTCGGATGCTGCGCCTAGTGAGAAACCCCGGGCCAAATCCACGGCAAAATCAACAACTGCTGCGAGTCCTAAAGCCACAACATCTGCTGTGCGAAAAACCTCAGCAGCAACAAACAAAGAAGCTGCTCCCAAAAAACGTGTGAGTACAAAAGATAAAGCATCTGATACAGCGAAGGAGGTGAAGTAATGCAGGGTCTTATTACACTGTTCTATAAAGAATCTCTGCGCTTTTGGAAAGTCAGTTTTCAGACGATTGCAGCCCCGATCATTACAGCCCTGCTTTATTTGATGGTTTTTGGGCACACGCTCAGAGATCATGCAGATGTTTATCCGGGGGTGAGTTATATTCAGTTCCTAGTGCCTGGCTTGGTCATGATGAGTGTTTTACAAAATGCATTTGCTAATGCATCCTCATCGCTGATTCAGTCCAAAATCACCGGCAATATTGTATTTATATTGTTGCCTCCTTTTGCTGCATGGGAAATAGCTTCAGCCTATGTGCTCGCTTCTATTGTGCGCGGCCTGTGTGTAGGTCTAGGTGTATTTCTTGCAACTGTCTGGCTTATACCTATACACTTTGCCGCGCCTTTATATGCGCTTGGCTTCCTATTTATAGGAGCAGCTGTACTGGGAACGCTGGGTTTTATTGCAGGTATCTACTCTGAAAAATTTGATCAGCTGGCTGGATTTCAAAATTTCCTTATCATGCCGCTGACCTTTTTATCTGGCGTATTTTACTCAGTACATTCCTTACCGCCCGTATGGCAAACTATTTCGAGATTCAACCCGTTTTTCTATATGATTGATGGGTTTCGTTATGGTTTTTTTGGCATTTCAGACGTAGATCCTTTGAAAAGCCTGGCTATAGCAGTAGCCTTTTGCTTGGTATTGATTGCCTTGGCGCTGGGTTTATTAAGTAGTGGGTACAAGCTAAGGCGGTAGGTTGGCGGTGAGGTACGAACCCCAACATGCATACCACTGACTTGTAACCATTGCTTTTGCCATGCCTATGCAGGTTTTAAAAGGACAGTGGTGCGCATGTTGGGGTTCCTTCGTCACCACCAACCTATGAGCCACGGTAGGTTGGGGTGAGGTACGAACCCCAACAAGCACACCACAGACCTGTAACATCAAAATAGAGATAAAAATGTTGCCAACGCCAGACGATATACAGACCTACATTACACAAGGGCTGCCGTGCGAACATATTGAAGTAGCAGGAGATGGTCAACACTTCTATGCGACGATTGTTAGCTCCGCTTTTTTTGAAAAAAGCCGGATAGAGCGTCATCAGATTGTGTATGGCGCGCTTGGTGCGCGGATGAAAAGTGAAATTCATGCACTCAGCATGAAAACATTGACGCCAGAAGAATGGCGAGTAGCAAGCCATGCCTAATAGTGCCGCATAGTGCGGTTCTACTTTATACAACCCTGTTCTGTGGTAAGCCGCAAACAGGGTTCCTTTTATTTTTTCATAGAAAGCTTGCTATTTCATGGACAAACTGCGTATTCAGGGCGGGCATCGCCTAGTTGGCGAACTTGCGATTTCGGGCGCAAAAAATGCAGCGCTGCCGATATTATGCGCTAGCCTTCTCACAGCAGATCCGGTGTGTCTGCATAACGTACCTAATTTGCAGGATGTACGTACCATGCTGGCCCTTCTGGGCCAAATGGGGGTGCAGATAGACATATCCTCTGAAGAGACCGGCCCCTCAGGCCAGACCATTACCTTGCAAGCGCAAAAACTGCACGAACTTACCGCTCCTTATGAGCGGGTTAAGGCTATGCGCGCTTCGATTTTGGTGTTAGGGCCTTTGTTGGCGCGTTTTGGTGCTGCGCGTGTATCACTTCCTGGCGGGTGTGCTATTGGATCGCGTCCTGTCGATCAGCATATTAAAGGGCTGCGTGCACTGGGCGCCAATATTCAGATCGAGCATGGTTATATTGCAGCACATTTATCAGATGCTGCTTTTGATGCAAACACTTTCAAGGCACCCGAAGAGGGGGCGCATGTAGCGCGCCTTAAAGGCAATCGCTTTATAGCCGATATGGTGACGGTTACAGGGACAGAAAATATCCTGATGGCAGCTACGCTGGCAGAAGGCAAAACCATCATTGAAAATGCTGCACGAGAGCCTGAAGTGACAGATCTTGCGCATCTTCTAGTCGCAATGGGTGCACGTATTGAAGGTATTGGTACAGATTGCCTAGTGATTGAAGGCGTAGAACGCTTACACGGCGCTAGCCATACCGTTACCCCAGACCGTATTGAGGCGGGTACTTTTCTCTGTGCGTTGGCAGCGACGGGAGGGGAGTTGACCTTACGCAATGTGGTACCCAGTGCGCTTGATGCAGTACTGGATAAATTGCAAGAGGCAGGGCTTAGTTTTGAGCTGGAATCGAATGCGATTCATGCGGTTATGCGAGGCCGTGCACGCGCAACCAGTTTCAAAACCTCAGAGTACCCTGCATTTCCCACTGATTTGCAAGCGCAGTTTATGGCCTTAAACTGTGTGGCTGAAGGCCAGGCGCATATGGTTGAGACTATTTTTGAGAACCGCTTTATGCACGTTCCCGAGCTTAATCGTCTAGGTGCTTGCGTGAATATTGAAGGTAATACCGCTTGGGCTACAGGAGTGCCGTTTTTGTCGGGCGCGCATGTAATGGCAACGGATTTGCGCGCTTCAGCATGCCTGGTGATTGCCGGCTTAGTCTCGCAAGGGGAAACTTGGATCAGTCGTATCTACCATTTGGATCGCGGTTATGACCAAATGGAGAAAAAACTATGCTCAGTCGGAGCCCATGTAGAACGCATACAATCTGACTATCATGCAGATGACCTTAGTATGCATGCTATGGAAGAAGCTTCTTCCGACGAGGACGCTCCTTCTAAAAAGCAAGATGGAACTATGCAGGAGTCAATGCAGAGGCTAGTGCATGGTTGATTCACTTGCATCCTTTTCAGTGTCTGAAGCCGTGCCATTAACAAATAGCGCTATAGCCTCACCTTTACATACGCCACTTACTTTTGCTCTTGCAAAAGGGCGTATTTTTAAAGAAACACGTGAATTGCTTGCTGCTATGAATGTGCACATTCAGGGCGACCCAGAAACCTCGCGTAAACTGATTTTCCAAACCACGCATCCCGGCTTGCAAGTGCTTTTGATTCGAGCGAGTGATGTACCTACTTATGTGCAATATGGTGCTGCAGATTTTGGTGTAATTGGCAAAGATGTTTTGCTCGAGCATGGCGGTGCAGGTCTGTACCAGCCCATGGACCTTGGAATTGCTCAGTGTCGTATATCGGTAGCTGCGCCCCCTGAATTTGATTACAAACGAGCAACACGGCCTGGTGCGCGCTTGCGCGTTGCAACTAAATACGTAAACACTGCCAGGGAACATTTTGCTGCAAAAGGCGTTCCGGTTGATTTAATAAAACTCTATGGATCGATGGAGCTGGCCCCTCTGGCTGGTTTAGCAGATGCGATCGTGGACGTAGTAGGTACAGGAGCCACTTTGCGTGCCAATCACCTTGTTGAAGTGGAAGAAATCATGTCGGTTTCTGCACGTTTAATTGTCAATCAAGCTGCACTAAAGCTAAAGCGAGCTGCGCTAGCAGGTATATTAGATGAGTTAGAAATCGTGCTACAAAAGCGCGGAAATACAACCCATACGTAAATGTAGGTTGGGGTGAGGCACGAACCCCAACACGCATACCACTGACTTCTAATCTTTGTTTTTGAGAGTTTTTAAGCAGGTTTTCAAAAAGATGGTGGCGCGCATGTTGGGGTTCTTGCCTCACCACCAACCTACGGCCTTTTGAACGATTTAAAGTCATATATTATCCCCCCTCCTTTTTCCTCCATTTTTCTAATGTCCTCCACCCCTTTAAAGCTTCGTAAACTTGACACGAGTGATTCGCACTTTGACGCAGACCTTGCCGCTTTATTTTGTGAAGCAGCTAGTCATGATGAACAAATAGATAGTCGCGTTGCAGAGATTTTGGCTGAGGTGCGTGCGCATCAAGATGCCGCAGTTTTGGAGTACACCGCACGTTTTGACCGTTTAAACGTGGCTTCTATGAGTGATCTAGAAGTCTCCACCAGTGAGCTTGAAGCAGCATTTAACGGTTTAGATGCCAAACCTAGAGCAGCGCTTGAAGCCGCTGCAGCGCGTATTCGCACCTATCATGAACGGCAAAAGCAAGAGTGCGGTAGCCATAATTGGCAATTAACCGAGCCAGATGGCACAACGCTTGGGCAAAAAGTAAGTCCTATTGAGCGTGTGGGTATTTATGTCCCTGGTGGCCGAGCTGCCTATCCCTCGTCGGTATTGATGAATGCGATTCCTGCCAAAGTAGCAGGCGTTCAACAAATTGTAATGACCGTTCCTACCCCAGACGGAGAGAGAAATCCTCTGGTTTTTGCTGCAGCTTTTCTAGCAGGGGTCGATCGTGTGTTCACTATAGGAGGTGCACAAGCGATAGGCGCATTAGCTTATGGAACAGAAACGATCCCTAGCGTTGACAAGATAGTAGGGCCAGGCAATGCATATGTAGCTGCGGCTAAACGGCGTGTTTTTGGCAAAGTAGGCATAGACCTCATTGCTGGCCCTTCTGAAATTGTAGTGTTGTGTGATGGCACCACCGATCCGCGCTGGATCGCCATGGACTTATGCGCTCAAGCTGAACACGATGAGCATGCGCAGTCTATTTTATTAAGTCCAGATCGTGCCTTTATTGAGCGTGTTGCGAATGCACTGGACGTATTGATGGGTGAATTGCCGCGCGAAGCAGTGATTCGTCGTTCTCTTGAAGACCGTGGTGCTTTGATTGTGGTGAAAGATATGGCCCAAGGGTGCGAAATCATTAATAAACTGGCTCCTGAACACGTAGAAATATCAGCACAAACACCACGTCAATGGGCAGATGCAGTGCACCATGCAGGCGCGATCTTTATAGGTCGCTATACCAGTGAAAGTCTAGGCGATTATTGCGCAGGCCCCAATCACGTCTTGCCAACCGCGCAAAGCGCCCGCTTCTCTTCTCCATTAGGCGTATATGACTTTCTCAAACGCACCAGCGTGCTTGAAGTCAGCGAGCAGGGCGCACATACCTTAGGGCGCATCGCAGTCGAACTAGCCAACGGCGAAGGCCTGCAAGCGCACGCGCGCAGCGCAGCCTGCCGTTTTGACTAACGAACATTTTCAACATACATATGCAGAATGGTAGGTTGGGGTGACGAAGGAACCCCAACACGCGCACCACCGGCTTGTAATCATCGCTTTGGCGATCTGTATGCAGGTTTTAAAAGGACTATGGTAATCATGTTGGGGTTCGTACCTCACCACCAACCTACAATGAACGGTAGGTTGGGGTGACGAAGGAACCCCAACATGCGCACCACCGGCTTGTAATTCTGCATATGCAGGATTTAAAAAGCCTGTGGTAATCATGTTGGGGTTCGTTCCTCACCACCAACCTACGCCACCGCTGCTAACTCATAACTCCCTGTAGCGGGAACATATTCAAAGTCATGTAGCGCACGTTCTTTTTGACAAATAGTAACTGTATCAACAAGCTCTTGTAGGTGATTAAATGCAATAACTAAATCGGTTTTAATAGGAGTTTTTTTAATCACCTCCAATTCAATATCTTGTTGAACATATTCCGCTTTGCTCAAGCCGATTAATCCGTGTAATTTTTCTAATAGAGATTTTAAAAGATTATACAAAGAAGCATAGACATCATTAGCAAGCGTCTTAGCGGATGAAATGCCTCCTTCAGACGGTACTTTTTTATACTCTGTAGCCGGCGCTCTTTGTGTAGCTTGAAATGCTTGAGCCAAAGCGTTGCTAGTTAAAACAGACATCGACATAATTTTCTCTCATTCTTTAAAAGGAAAAAGGGATAAAAGCAAAATTCCTATTAGCCAGCTGCTTGCTGGCTAAGCCTAAAAAGAATTTTGCAAGAGAAAAAGTAAATCTTTGTGATAAGTAACACAAGCTTTTAGCTAAAAGGCTAGGGGGTTTAAAAGATATATGCACTATGCTCTATATCGATGCATGAGCTCTTATAAAGCTATTAGACATATTGTTTTCTGTATGGGTAAAGTATTGTGTAGATATAAAAATATCTAGTTTTTAAAACACACCGCTTTTTGAATGATATTGCCTATCAATTTTATTGATATAGGCCATTTACACGCTGCTCACTATGATTTCTCCTTTACCTACTTCTTCTCGCACCGCCTCTACTAAAGACGCGCAATGCACAGCAAAAAATGCAGGGGGCTGTCCTTTTACCCGCTTTTTTTGTCAAACCCAGTCTTTAGTCAGCAGGTGCACATGGACTGGCGTGCTGTACAACCTAGCCCTGCTAATAGCCGCAGTATGGGTCTGGGTAAAAGCGTCCAATGTGATGGATAGCTATGAGCATATTGCTTTGCTACTAGCGGTTATCGTATTAGGTGCGCTTGGCATATGCTGGCCTCGATTGCGCATAGCTTTATTGGGTAGCTGCATGCTCATCGGTTGCGCAGTATTTGCGTATAAGCAAGACTTAGCTCGAGCCGATACCATTTTTATCTTGAAATATGCGCTAGCCAGCCAGTCCGCATTGTTATGGATGGGGGTACTGTTTCTAGTGGCTACCCTTTTTTATTGGACTGGCATGCTCTCGCAAGCGATAGTTCCCAGTCGTATAGCCCGCGGTTTTTGCTGGGCGGCGGTATTAATGGGCACTGCCGGATTAGGAGTTCGTTGGTATGAGTCTTACTTAATGGGCGCAGATATAGGCCATATTCCCATTTCCAATTTATATGAAGTATTTGTGCTGTTCTGTTTGATGACCGCTTTGCTATACCTGTACTTCGAATCCAAAACACTAGAGCAAGCAACATTTGAAAAGCAAGATACAGGCAATGACCATGAAAAATTGCACGCTGCACACACCAAAATTTATGCGCTGGGCGCTTTTGTGCTGCTTGTTATCACCGCTGCATTAGGCTTTTTAGCATGGTACTCAAGCACACGGGATGCGCAGGTTATTACCCCGCTCGTGCCCGCCCTACAAAGCGGCTGGATGAAAATACACGTTCCTGCCAATTTCATGGGATACGGCAGCTTTGCGCTGGCGGCCATGCTTGCACTCGCCTACTTATTAAAACGCTACAAAATCGCATCAAATAGATTGCCAGAGTTCGCCATCCTAGATGAGCTCATGTACCAAGCCATTATGGTCGGCTTTGCTTTTTTCACGTTAGCTACGATTTTAGGTGCGCTTTGGGCCGCCGAAGCATGGGGAGGGTATTGGAGCTGGGATCCGAAAGAGACGTGGGCACTGATTGTCTGGCTGAACTATGCGGCCTGGTTGCATATGCGCCTCATTAAGGGCTTGAGAGGAACTGTTTTAGCATGGTGGGCTTTTATTGGCCTTTTCATCACTGCTTTTGCTTTTTTAGGCGTGAATATGTTTTTGTCGGGGTTGCATAGTTATGGAACCTTATAGCCTTAACGCAAGGCAGAAAAGGATGCGGTGCTAATCTAGTCAGAGTCGAGATGCATGATGCAAACCATACCTATTTTCCGCCGCCATAGGCAAAGGCTGCGTGATCAACGTCGCACTGATGGTATGCGCTCTGTTCAAATTTGGGTGCCAGATACGCGAAGCGTGGAGTTTATTGCTGAATGCCGTAGGCAAGCGCATAACGTGGCCTCTAACACTACTCATGAACACAAAATCATGGAATGGACTGAATCAGTCATAGATGTTGACGGGTGGGAAGTGTGAAGTGCGGCGATACTAATCAAGCTGGCAACGCCCGTAACCTGTGCATTTTTTTGAATGGATTCAGAGGCAGAGATCATTTGCTTGCATTGATGAACCAAGAGTTTGACTTCATGTGCGAGGTCTATCGAGGATTCGGTCAAGTTTTCTGTGACTTGGTTGTGTTCGGCTTGTAAGGCTAGGTGATCAAGCTCTCGTAGCGTACGAGCGCTAGCAAAATCGGCTTCGATCCATTTAAGTTTTAGTTTTTCCGCAACGGCATGGATTACCTGTTGCGTTTGCAGGACGACGTTGTGAGGTATTCCTGTTGCATAAATATGAGGGGTTTTGCCCTAAAGACAATTCCAAAAATATTGGGTAAAATAATCTTTACTATAAGAGTAGGCGCTGATTGAACTCAGCGCCTTTTTTATGCAATACGCGAATAGACTGAGCACAAGCCTGCTATCTTCAAGCACTGGACGTCCCGCAAAAAGCACGTCAACTCAACCCTAAATCATTACAAGCTAATAAAACAAACGAATTCCATATGCTCTTAGGTTTGAAGGATATCCTTGAATAGCTTCTGCCATGGCGTATTTTTATTTAATCCTAAAAAAATAACAGGGGAAGTAATATGTTGGGCAGCATCGTTTCGTCATCACGCAGCGCGCTCTCTGCAGAGCAAATGCTTGAACTCACCAACACTTATTTAAACAACGCTCGACAAACCCAGGATAGCCATCTCGCTTCGATCTTCTGTGACAATGCGGAAATGTCGTTGTCCCAAGCAAAGGATGCCTTTAAAAGAGCGCTCTCCCCTGAGACACTAGCCGATCAAACGCTGCGCAACAAGATTGGCATCGCTTACTTTGAACGCGGCGAGGTGTTAGACAAGTTAGGGCAATACGATAGGGCGCAGGCGAGCTATAAAAAAGCGCAAAAGTGGGGCCATTCCAGCCTAACCTCTCAGCCAAGCAGTTTATCGGTATATGCAGCGCTGCACCCGACTACTCTGACGAGCCGGCCCTTCGTCACCGCGCAGACCAGCGAGATCTTGGCTTCTGCCCCACCCCCTGCCGTCAACCCTTCCTCTTCTATCTCCGCGGATATTCCATCAACATTAGTTGAACCTGCCCAGAATGCAGCACTCTCGCCACGCATACTCGAACATATCCAGGAAAAGAATGACTTGGTGAACCAGTTGTTTGCAGAAATATTGCAGACGTTTCAGAATTTAGATTTATCAAGCGTATGGCCCAGTGCCTTTTTAGTCTATGCCCATGACAACCCGCATTACGGCATGGCAGATGCAGGCACATCGAAATTTCTGATTGATCACCTGGTTAAGCTAGGCGTGAATCTCTATTCCGATCAACGGCCAAAGGGGTTGCAAGCGCCAGCTGCGTTAAATACCCGAGAAGACGCGGCCAGGGTGGATGATATTCTCACCAGCCAGCTGTGTTTGTTGCCCACCGCCATAGGTGGGATCCAACCGGTCGATAAGG
>JASSUD010000117.1:0-2206 GCA_031963225.1 Mycoavidus cysteinexigens | reverse complement strand
TATCATTCATTGCCGCCAGGTGTAAGGCGGTATTCCCATAACCATCGGTAATATTGATATTGAGCGTCGTCTTATTGCGTGCTATGAATTCAGTCACTTCGTCTAATTGCACTGCCGTCGTCGGATTTTGTGCCACTAGCTGCATCCATTGCAGCTCCATAGCGGTGCTGGCCGTGCTGGGCTTGATAAGACTTTGTTCTAGCGCGTTGTTGTCTAATAAGCTTGCATGCCGAATATAAAAGGCTTGATAAGATTGATGGTTGATCGTGACGGCTTTCCATTCCTCGCCTGGCGCTTTTCTCGATATCCTGGCCGAGTGTGCTTCTAACTGCTGACTTAAGCTGGTTACCAACGCGGTATTCAATAAGATGGCTTGATCCTCAAGCTTAAAACCCGTTCCTCCATGGATGCGCACCAAGGGGGTGCCATCTGTCGAGTCCAATGTGGGGAGCGGCTTCTTCACGATAGCGGGTATCCCCAGCGGGATGGATTGGGCAATCGTTTGATGACTGGGGTGCGTGTTAATCGATTGGCGCATCGTGTCAGTTTCGATACGCGCTGCTAGGATGTCTCCCCAGATACTGTCCGCCTTGGCAATGTCTCCATTAAGCGCTTTCAACTCTTGCTGATAGATTACTCCTACCTGCTTACTTTGGTCGCGCCCATCTGCTTGAATCTCAAGTCTTATCTGTTGTAAGACTTGCTTACCCTTTTTGACAAGGCTACGACGCATAGCAAGTTTAAGCGCTTCCGCAGATTCATAACGCCAACCCTCAAAAACCCTTACATGATTATAGGGAATGGAAATCTGCTCGTTTTCTAGACATTTCTGATTAATGAATTGTTCAATCTCCCTCTTTTGCTTGGCGATATCGGCTTTTTCTTTGTCCGCGATCTGATCCAGCACAGCATTGTACTGCTCGCGTAGCGACAACCGCATTGCCTCAAGCTTTTCGATCTTTTCTTCTGCGTGTACCTGGCCCGCTTCTAATACTTGTCGTTGTTGATCACCCTCTGCCGAAAATAACTTTTTCTTTAGTTTTGATACCTCTTCCCATATATGGTCAATCAATAGCAAAACCAGATTGTCCAGATCCGCTGCGGAAAACTTGAGTGCCTCTTTGGGCAGCAGCTTCTGGATGGCATGGGCCAAAGCCGTTTGCAATAGGGGCGTAATGTGCTGGACTTCTTGCAGTAAAAATTCCTCGAATAAGGTTGCACTTTCTACATCCAGGCCTTGGATCACATCCCACAGCGTGAAGAGATGCTCCTCAGGTTCCAGCCGGGTCTTTGGGTACGGGGGAAAGAGCCCTGGACAAATCTGCTGCGCATCGGCTTTGACAGGTAATAGCTTAGGCACCATCTCCTGTCTTTTAAGACTGCTAAAGTAGTAAGACAGCCCGCAAATAACGTCCAGCATCTTGAAATAGTCCCGGCACGGTGGTAATTGCGCTAGCCTGGTTTTGATATCGTTGGCGACAGTCTTGCAAAAGTGTTGGAGTAATTTATACTCGTTTGATGCCTGGTATTGTTCCACTTGGTCAATCGCGTCGCGATGACATTCAATCGTATACAACACATCCATTCCACCGCGAAATAATAAGGTGCTGTCGTGCTTTTCGATTTGCTCTTGTTTGGCGATGATCCGAAACGATATCTGGAACCGCTGCTGGATTTTGTCTGAAAGCCTTTCATGAAGTAATCGATCATGCCAATGACTTTACCAACAAGTGTGTTTTGGTAGGCAGGGTGGATTACGGAATAGAGGGTGCCTTCCTTTGTAAAAGGCAGGCTATAAAAAGGAAAGGTATTATGAATATAGACGGTTTGAGCAAGTTCGCAGATGATTTGTTGGAGCCACTGGTTTGAGATGTGGGCCGCTATGAATGACCCTGCCTTGAATTCAAGGCCAGGTCATATACAATTTGCCCGGAAAAACGATCGGGTGTGAGTGCCTATCGCATATATCCGACGTCGTTATGTTGATTTGCACTAAAAAGTGAGTCACGTGTAGTGAATGGGTGTAAATGGGTGTAAGATTGGTTCATGTTCAAAACTGGCACCCTTCAGATCACACAGGAGGTCTTGGGCCTGATTGCCCGGATCGATGAATTCAAAGGTGCATGGTGTGCCGTGGGTATACTTGCACCAGACCGGTTGTTGTCCCTGCGACGGGTGGCAACCATCGAGAGTATTGGCTCATCAA
>JASSUD010000020.1:0-38435 GCA_031963225.1 Mycoavidus cysteinexigens | reverse complement strand
TTTGCGCCATCCGTTTTAAACGGCGATGTCTCTGGCGGGAGGTTGCCATGATGCGTTCTCTTCTTGCTCGCGCTATCAATCCGGTCATCTCGATGATGGATGCTTTGATGTCATGGGGTTCTATCGCTGCGGCATTGCGGGAACGTCCTCGACAGCGGTCTTATCAGCGCGACCGGAGCTTTGTATTTTAGGTTAGCGCTTATGGGGTTCGTGCCTCACCACCAACCTACCGCGATGCCTATGTAAAAGGGTTCTATCAAACTTCACTAGTCACAGGAAAAGCTAAGAACGGTAGGTTGGTGGTGGGCAACGTTCCCCAACATGCGCACCACCGACTTGTAATCATCGCTTTTGGCATGCGCATGCAGGTTTTAAAAGGACCGTGGTTCGCATATTGGGGTTTGTGCCTCACCACATGCTAATCTGCGTACATAAAAATGCCTTACCTATATGGAGTGTATAAAACATGATTTTTTATGTATAAGGCGTTTGCCCCGTATTACTTATTTCCAGAGATTTCTTAATTTATTAACCCGCTTTCTCCATGCCTGCACATACCTCTTCACATCGCCCCAGAAAACGCTTCGGACAACATTTTTTAACCGACCAAAGCATCATCGCTAAATTGCTAGAGGCCATTGCCCCTAACGCGCAAGCAACACACGCAGGCACACGGCTTATAGAAATCGGCCCAGGTCTTGGCGCGCTCACTGAGCCGTTACTCGCGCAAATGGGGCAGGAGCAGCTCCATGTGGTTGAGCTAGATAGAGACTTGGCACAATATTTACGCAAACGCTTTGGCGAGCAATTGGTGCTGCATGAAGGTGATGCGCTGAAATTTGATTTTAGTACACTCATACCTAATGGAGCTTTGCAGGCCAAAAAAGCAGCTGTATCCGTTTCTGAACAGGCTCCTACCAACAACTCTATAAACACACCAGCCAGTTCCCCCAGCCTGCGCATCGTAGGCAATCTGCCCTACAACATCTCCAGCCCTTTACTATTTCATCTCTGCAATTACGCAAGCCAAGTGATAGACCAACACTTCATGCTACAAAGTGAAGTAGTAGAGCGCATGATTGCGGCCCCAGGCAGTAAAGTATATGGCCGGCTTTCTGTAATGCTCCAATACCGCTACTCGATGGAAAAATGCTTAGATGTACCGCCAGAAGCCTTCGACCCCCCTCCTAAAGTCCAATCTGCCGTAGTACGCATGATTCCCCGCCCCCCCATTTTTTCTCCCGCACAAGCGCAAGCCTTCGAAGCTTTCGTACGCATAGCCTTTTCACAACGCCGCAAAATGCTACGCAACACCTTAGGCGCCCACTACGCACACATTGACTTTGACGCAATGCACTTTAACCTCCAGCGCAGGGCAGAGGAGGTTGGAGTGGAGGAGTATGTTGGAGTGGTGGAAAAACTTTTTATGCAGAGTGAAATGACTGTATAAAACATTCCCATTATATTTAATATTTAAAAATTATTTTTTTAAGGGTGTTGTTTGGAATTAAATATTATTTATTTAGGCGCCAAACACAATATCTTTGTGCCGTGGCTTGCTTTCCTTTTCATAGTACTCTCTTTTTGCATTTTCAACATCGTGCGGATTGAGACCTAAATTTTGCATGGTTATATCAATATTGGTAAATATCATTTCTTGTTTCTTCATTAGTTCTATATAATGATTTTCCAATTCTGGCGCAGCCTTTAATTTTGTTTTTACTTCATCTGCCTCATTTTTTATCGATTCTAATTCTGCATCGCGTTTTTTGAGTGCTTCGTGAATTTGTTTTTTCGGTGATTTATTAAGTTGTGATCTTCTGAATTCATTTTCAATTTTTCTGGCATCCTTTGCATTAAAGCCTAAATTTTGCATTGTTTTATTATATGTGTCAAATATTATTAATCTTTTTATAGAATCTTCTTCCACTTTTAATTTTTTATCTCGTTCTTTCAGTGCTTCAGTAAATTTTTCATATTGGTGAACTGAAGGTTGAAAATGCTGATATGTGGGTTGTGACAGTGCAGATGTTTGAACAACAGAGCTTTGTTGCTGTACTAATATTTTAGAGTTGGATATTGGTTGGTTAAAATGAATGGGGAGTTGATGGGAATGATTGTTGATTTCGCTTTGCAATGGATATGTAGCATGTTGTTGAGCTTGTAAAGTTTGCTGATAGTGGCCTGTTGTGTTTAGAACTGTATTTTGTTGTATAGGTTGCTGATAATGGTATCTTGGTCCTGCTAGTTTATTCCAATCTGGATAATTTTCAGGGAATAAACTGCTGCCTGAAAAAGATGAAATTTGCTGAGTATTTTGATATATTTGTGGTTGGGAATTATTTTTGAATTTATTTTCTGTATTTTTATTTCTTTTAAAAGCAGATGGAATGCCAATATGTTTTCCAAAAAAAGATGTTTTTTTATTTTTAGGTTCATTAGATGCTATTTTTGCTTTATCAGATGGGTTTAATGTAATACAAGTTTTTAGTGTTTCAAGAAGGCGTCCCATGCTGCACTCCAGTGCATAAATTAATATATCTAAAAAAATAAAATAATTTACATACAGTTATACCCCCTTGCAGGGTGAGGCGTGTACGAAATACGAAAGTATGGAAAATAAAGCGCATATTTTTGGGGCTAATATTTTTTATAATTTTTTCATTTCCACAACGCTACCACCACCTCTAAAAAACACCGACTCGTTACCCCAGCCTGCGCATCGTAGGCAATCTGCTCTACAACATCTCCAGCCCTTTACTCTTTTACCTCTGCGGTTAGGCAAGCCAGTTGATAGATCAATACTTCATGCTGCAAAGCAAAGTAGTAGAGCGCATTATTCCTTGCCCCCTCCAATTTTTTCTGATGCACAAGCGCAAGCCTTCGAAGCTTTCATCCATACCGCCTTTTTATAACCACGAAAAATGCTACGCAACACATTAGGCACCCACTACGCACATGTTGATTTTGAATCGATACGCTTCAACCTCCAGAGCATGGTAGAGGTTGAAGTGGAGGAGAAATTTTTCATGCTTGGTGAAAAAGTTGGATAAAATGAGTTTTAGTACGGCCGCTTCCTTTATGTATGTTTTATTCATTGCCATTGATTATTTTCAATTTATTTTGCTTTTTATTAATTTTTATAGTCATCTTCTTTAGAATTAATTATTAACTGTTTCTTTGCTATTTCAAAATATGCTGGAAATAATTCCTTTTTCATATGTTCTTCTAATTTTCTTAAATTTTCTTCTTGATACTTATCTTCCTCTGCGATACCCAATTTTTCGCATGTAACGGTAATATACATATCATGATTGTTATAGCTTTGTATTGAAGCATTATACTTTTTTGAAAGGTCACGTAGATATCCATTTTCTTTGCCCTTTGCTTTTTTCATAATTTCTTGATCAATCAAAACTAATTGTTGCTTTATAAATATTTTTTCCCCTTCTTTTTCTATGCCATCATTGGCTTTTGTTTTTAAATTAACAAGTGCACATCCTTTCTCCATTAAATTCGTTATGTAATTTTCGTGCTCTTTATTTGGCCCATTGGTGGAAAATTCTTCATAATAGTCTTTATATATTTTTGAAATTTTTTTCAGTTCATCTAGGTCCGAAGGTTGCTCGTAATCATTTACTTCGTTACTAATTATGTCTAGGTTGTTGGCTAATTTTTTATTATCAAATATTCTTTTATTTGGATTTTCATGAAGATGGCGGCTTTCTTCATTAATTCCGTTTTGCATTATATTGGCAGCAGATCTTTGAGAAGAAGATGCTTGTTGGTTAGGGTATATTAGTTGTTGATGGCTTGATGTTTTATGAGCAGAATTTTGCTGTGTACCGATAGGCATTCTTTGTATTTTTGTATTTTCTTGACGTGTTATAGCCGGTGAAAAATCACTTTGATAATTATAATTCGAGTTAGTATGAGAAGAGGGTGCCTGTTGTATGCCGATAGGCATTCTTTGTATTATTGTATTTTCTTGACGTGTTATAACCGGTGAAAAATCACTTTGATAATTATAATTCGAGTTGGTATGAGACGAGGATGCCTGTTGTATGCCGATAGGCGTTCTTTGTATTATTGTATTTTCTTGGCTTGTTATAACCCGTGAAAAATCATCTGCATAATTGTAATTTAAGTTAGTTTGATAATTTTTTGTATTATTCATATGGCTTTCATATGATGAACTATTATTTTGTGGATTGCTTTGTGCTGCCACTTCATAAGGTTGCTCAGGTGCTGTATTTGATCGTACAGGTAGGTATACGCTGGAACTATTGGTAGTATTTTGTGTTGGAGCGGTAGCACGTCGTGGAGGATGAGATATCTGTTGAGTGGTATGGTTTTGTTGCGAATACGCGTACGCGTGTTGAGGCTGTACGGATGGTCGAGCATAGCCTTGTTGTATTCCTTCAGTATTACTGTGTTGCGAATAGGAAGCTTGCTGATAAGAATGTGTGGGCTGCTGATAGCTTGCTGTTTGAGGATAGCTTTGTTGCATTCCCACCGCATTGCTGTATTGCGAATAGGAAGCTTGTTGATAAGAATGTGTGGGCGGTTGAGAGCTTGCTGGTTGAGTATAGGTCTGCTGCATTCTTACAGGATTACTGGATGGATAATATGATAAAGATTGCCCATTGGTCTGTGCTTGGCCACTGCTCTGAAACCTGTTTGCTTGGTTTGTAGCGAGAGAGATCTGCCCAGCAGACGTATTATTTTGTTTTTCATTAGATGTTGTAGCTATACCAAAATATTTTTTAAATGAGGAAAAACTAGACTTCCGAGGGTTATCCTTATTAGAAGTCCCTTGAGATTTGCTAGATGACTGAAATAGATTTTTAATTTTCGGAAAATTAATTGGCATGTTGCACTCCAGTGCAAAAACTTAATATATCTAAAAAAATAAAATAATTTACATACGGTTATACCTCCTTGCAAGAGGAGGTGTGCACGCAATGCGAAAATGTGGAAAATAAAACGAATTATTTTTATGGCTGATATTTTTTATGATTTTTTCATATGCTTTAACACATAGTATATGTTCTGAAACTTGATGAATTTTTTATTAAAAATTTTTGGGGGTATGCTCAGTCAAGGTCAAATTTATACGAAGAATCTATTCTTTCTGGTTTTTTGTAGTAACCAGCAAGGATAGAGCTTAAACTTGTGCTGCTGATAGGCCTGCTTTTTAGGCCAATAGCATCCTGTATTTCTATATTTTCTCTTGGCTGGAGATGAGTATCCTCTTCAACATGTATATACGTTGACATGAACGGATCTTTTTCGGTAGTGCTAGATGGGTAATGTGTCGGAGATTGCTGCGGTATTAGTGATGCTAAAAATGTATTTATTTCTAGAAGCATTGCTGTAGTTTTTTCATTTTTAATTTCGTTGGCATAATATTCTTCATACGCATTATCATATTTGTAATATAGCGCCCGTAAATTTTCTTCATTTGGATTACTTTTATATTTTTCCACCAAAGAATATAAATCATCAATTTCTGCATTTATAGCTGGGCTAGGAAGATTTATTGTAGATGGAGTAGGAAAGTTTGTTTTTGGTATGATATTTGATTGCGTAGGCAGCTCTACATAGTAATGATTATTTCCTGCATTTTGCAATGGATCTGTATTTTCTAATATTGATGTTTGAGCAGGGCTTTGTTGAATTCCTTTAATAGTGGGGCTTTCTGAATCAAAATAAAGAGAGATCGTGCTTCCACTGCTTATAGAGTTGATAGAGCTGGCTCTTGATCTACGGCTTTCTATTATCAAATTTTTTTCTTTCATAAACCTATCTGCAATAGGTGTTTCCCCCTGTATTTTCTGTTCTTTTAATGGTTTTTGTATGGCTTCTCCATTAGAATATTTTAATTCTTTTTGCTGGGACGGGATAAGTTCAAAATCATTAGTGAGATTTATTTTTGGCAGATATTCATAGGCTGCGAGTGTAATTTTGGGGGAAGGTATAGTCAATTTATTGGATTGAACTGGCTGTGCATTTTTGGATCGTGAAGCATTTCTACTAAATAATTTATTTTGTATCCAACAGCGATTTTTTGATGCAGTGGCTTGTGCTTCAGAATTTCTGTGTTTTTCTTTATTTGGCTCTACACAAGCAGTTTCCGATGAAGAAGTTTCTGATATTTGCGATGAACATGGGCTATCAGATGATTGTCTTACCGGAAAAATTCTTGTAGGAAGCTTAAAAGTAAAAAAACTTCTGAAATGAATATCCATGTATTTCTCCTATAAAATAATAAAAGGCTCTAATTTTACCTAATATATTTTTTTATATATGTCTACTTGGTTTTACACTATCTGAAAAATAACTTATAAGTCATCCGAAAAATTGTAAAGAAAAGCGAATTTAATTAAAAATATAAATCATTTCGCTGATATATAGGCTTGATTTTTTGTAAAAATTAAGCTGCTTAAATGTGAATTAATGATTAAAATCATATAGGGCATTGCCCATCTAATATATTTTATTTTGAGTGGCTGCTATTTTTTTCCCAGTCTGGAGTAGGCGGTGTATTGTTATCTGAGCTACTTGTTATAGAAGGTGTTTGACTTGCATTATCATATTGAGTAAAAAACGTTGAATAAAAATCTATTTCAGATAGATTTAGAGTAGTGTGCTGATCGATATATGTAGATTCAATGAATTGGCCTATTTCTGCGGCGCTAGTAAAGGATATATTATCTTTTTTATAGACTGTCTCTGTATTTATGTTTGATTTATATGTATTTACTCTTTCCGTTTCTTCATGCAGTATTGCAATCATATCGGTGTTTGATGAAGAAATATATTCAATGTCTTCGCATTCTGTTTCTTGGAAAGCTTTAGACAGCATAAGATCATTTTCGGCATTATGCATATTTTCTGTAGACATAGGATTAGATGGACCTTTTTTCAAGGTTGCCTCTATATCATATTTTTTATTTGGGTTTGATTGATTTAGGTCGTTTGTAAAAAAATCGATGTTTAATAGAGTAAGATATTCTTTATCTGATAAATATGGAGTCTGCATAAGGTCGTTTTTGCCATTATGCATATTTTCTGGATTCATAGTATTAGACGGACTTTTTCCTAAAGTCGGCTCTATATCAGATTTTTCATTCGGGTTTAATTGATCTAGGCCGTTTGTAGAAAAATCGATATTTAATGAAGAATAATATTCTATTTCTTTATCTTCTGCTTCTGAAATATCTTGAAATTGCATGAGGTTTTCTGGATCGTTATGTAGGGCAGCATCTAATACATATGGGTTTTTTGTATTGTTTGCATAATTATTTTGATTCTGATGTGTTTTTTTTAATTGTGTAAATTGCTGCGATTTTTTCTGTGCGGGTTTTTTAATGGAGGCATTTTCATTCTTTACTTTTAAATAGTTCGGTTTGTTGTCTATTGACTTTGTAGCGGAATTAATCATGGCATGGCTCTATTAAATTTTTTTAAACCGAAGGGATATGTATCTTTTATATCATTTCGCTATATGTATTTTTTTTAAACGCGAAAAAATATAAAGAAAACCGAAGATTTTTGATGGGGTGTATTTTTTAATTTAACTTGTTTTTTTAATGTGGTAGATGAAAAATTGAGTTGGGTGGTGTGCATGTTGGGGTTCCTTCGTCACCACCAACCTACGAGTCAATGTAGGTTGGTGGTGACGAAGGAACCCCAACACCTAACCACTGCCTTGTTGAAGACCGGCCTATAAATTGGCAAAAGCAATGATTATAAGTAGGTGGTGTGTATGTTGGAGTGCATCCATTATCACAACCTACCATGCTTTTTTATTATGTGGTTAGATATATTTTATATAAAATATTGTTTTTGAAAGTAGATTTTATTTTTTCTGCTAGGCTATTTTTTTTAATATACTCTTTTGCTTCTTGGGTAAGGTATTTTAAATAAGCAATTTGTTCTTCTGAAAATTGCCGATTTTTTGATGCGGTTAAGTCATTTTCTGTATAGGTAATATTTTTTAAGTTGCATTTTTTATAAAAGAACCATTCAAATTTTTCTTTTGGGTTGAAGAGCGTATTTTGAGGAAGATTTTTTAAATCTTGTGCGGTTAAATTTAACGCTTTGGAACTATTAAATGTGCTTTTTAAGAGCTGTATGTCAAAATAATCTAGCGCATGGCACATAAGCGTTAGCATGGAGGAGATTTCTTTTCCTGTAAACGATGGTATGGTATACAGCGTGTTTTCTACGGCAAATAAAATATTTTTAATGCTGATGTCTTTAAAAATAAATAGGGCGAGAGCTAATTGTAAAGAGCGGGTTGCATCGGGGGGAGTATAGTAGAAATATCTTTTTATTATATTTGGTTCGGTTTTGAAAAAATTATATTCTTTTAAAATTGACTTTTCTGGTCTGCAATTTTCTCTTTTAATGCCTAGGGTAGCTAAATAGGCATCTATATCGTATAAATCAGGTGGTGGATGCTGGGCAGAGAGTTTTTTTAATCCTGCTGAAATATAGAGTGCCTCTGGATTAATAGGTTCGTATTTTTTACTTATAGCCGGTTGAGTGGTATGAGGATCTCTTCTGTAGATAGGCAAAGGGCGTGGCAGGGCATGGGAAAGCTGAATACTCTGATGGCTAGGCATTTTTTCTCTCTCTATTTAATATTATATGCAGTCCTTTTGGTTATGTTTCGCTTTAAGTATGCAGGTATAGATAATATTTTTCATTGCCTATTGCGTGCATATTTATAAAAGAGGAGTTTTCCTAGGTCATGCCCTAGGAAACGATGATTAAAAGTCGGTGGTGTGCAGGCTGGAGAACGCTGCGCATTACTAACCTACGCTTCGAGTTCTCCCAATAATGCGGTGATGGCTCCGTGCGAGAAACCTCTTGAGGCAAGAAAGCGCGCTTGTTTAATGCGTTCTTCGAAGGTGCTAGGAGGCTGGCCGTATTTTTTTTGCCACACGGCATAAAGACGAGCCGATTCGCCTGCTCGTAGATCTTCTGTTGCTTGTTCTATTAGACTTTGGTCGAGTTGATGTTGTTTGAGTTCATTGAGAATGCGGCTGTTTCCTAGATGGCCAGCGCGCCGATAAAGCAAACTTTGCGTAAAACGTTCATCGGATAAAAAACCGCTGTGTTCTAGCTCATCTAATAGTAGAGAGAGGGTGTGTTCGATATCTTCAGGGGAGGGGGCACACGCATCCTCATCATAATGGGGATGCGTGTGCTCAGAGGCGGATTCGAATGGATCAGCCTCTATAGTGCTTTGCCCAGAGTGCTCTGCTTTGGCATACGGCAATAGTTTGCGAAAAAGCTCTGCCCGGCTGTATTCCCGCCGGGCAAGGTAGCCTAGAGCTCGAGTACGCAAACTACGCTTTTTGGCAGCCATACTGTTATTTACGAGGCAGTTTGTTCAGCAATGGTAGGGAGCTTGGCAAATCCTAGCGAAGTGCGGATTTTGTTTTCGATTTCGACGGATAGGCTTGGGTTTTCTTTTAAAAATTCGCGCACATTGTCTTTACCTTGTCCTAGGCGCTCACCATCATAGCTATACCAAGAGCCTGCTTTTTCAAGAATTTTTGCTTGCACACCTAAGTCAATAATCTCGCCTTCCCTAGATATACCTTCTCCATACAAAATATCGAAGATGGTTTCACGCAGAGGAGGAGCCACTTTATTTTTTACTACCTTGACGCGCGTTTCTGCGCCAATGGTTTGGTCGCCTTTTTTAATGGCTCCAATACGGCGGATATCTAGGCGCACGGAAGCATAAAATTTCAGCGCATTACCGCCCGTAGTAGTTTCTGGGTTTCCAAACATCACGCCGATTTTCATACGGATTTGATTGATGAAAATGACCAAGCAGTTGGTGCGTTTGATGGTACCGGCGAGTTTTCGCATAGCTTGAGACATTAAGCGGGCTTGCAAACCAGGTAGGGAATCCCCCATTTCGCCTTCAATTTCTGCTTTGGGCACCAAAGCGGCAACAGAATCGACGACGATTAAATCTACGGAGCCCGAGCGTACTAATGCATCGGCAATTTCTAAGGCTTGTTCCCCTGTATCCGGTTGAGAGATCAAAAGATCTGCTGCTTTTACGCCGATCTTGGAAGCGTATTGCAAATCGAGAGCATGCTCTGCATCGATAAACGCACAGGTTCCTCCCAATTTTTGCATTTCGGCAATAACTTGCAAGGTGAGAGTGGTTTTACCCGAGGACTCAGGGCCATAAATTTCAACCACCCGTCCAAGAGGTAAACCTCCTACACCGAGTGCTAGATCCAGCCCCAGAGAGCCAGTGGATACGACCTGAATATCTTCAGCAGCCTCCGCTGCCCCAAGACGCATGATCGATCCTTTACCAAATTGTTTCTCGATTTGCGCAAGCGCTGCAGCCAGTGCTTTGCTTTTCTCAGTGTTTAAATTTTTAGCTGCGGGGTTTTTTGTAGAGTCTTCCATGCATGTCCTTTTTTTGGGTGCGGCGGCGGGAGAGGAATTTAGCAAAAAAAACGCGATGGTGCAGAACCTTATTTTTGCAAGATGCGAAAAATATCGTTTTTTTATACTGTATATATCTAGAGAATATGTATAATGCCGCCTTCTTTTTAGAGGCACTTTGCGTAGTTAAGCTTCTCTAAAAGGACAACGGTGGCCGTAGCTCAGTTGGTAGAGCCCTGGATTGTGATTCCAGTCGTCGTGGGTTCAAGTCCCATCGGCCACCCCATTCCATAAGGGTTTCAGCCCGAAATGGGTTTGCACAGTTAGACGACTTCAGCTAAATTACACCTAAGTATGGGATCGTACCCACCCTACTAAATGCTCAGCATTCAGATGTGCATAACAATGCACCATCTGAATGCTTGCCCATCCCACAAGTTCTTTAAGTACTCGGTCAGGCGTACCGCCCTGATTATGCCAACTGGCCCAGGTATGCCGTAAATCGTGCCAGCGGAAGTCTTTTAGACCAGAAGCTGCTACGGATTTGCGCCAGGCTTTGATAGATATGCTTAATACACCTTCCCCTATACACAAAAGCAAATATCTTGTACCCGCTGTCCTGCCCCCCCTTTTTTCTTCGAGTGCCTGCTTTATGGCAAGCCATAGTGCTCTCAGGTTAAATATTGACTAGTGCAAGCGTATTAAATCTAAAGCACGTGGCACAGTCAGCCTTATGATATAAGGTGCAAACCTTCTTTTTAGACATTCCATCAAGTCGAGATTGCTGCAGCAACAGAATACTGACTTGGTAGCCCAACTTGTTCTGGATTAAGCAGAGGGCCCTCAACAAATATATTTAAGTATCTGTTTGTGTTTGATGTAGTGTTAGTAATTTTTCGCATATCCCCATTGGCAAATTTTGACCCTACCCCAAAGCCCGTTATCGTGCGTGTACCCGCCGTATCATCGTGCTGAATGAGTTGACCACGCTTGTTATAGGACATGTCTAGTGTGTATGACACATCCTTTGGCTTGCTTGCACAATAGGTCCAGCGCTCTGCACAGTCTCACTCGCTTGCTCATGCAATAATTGATTGGTCGACCACCTAGACCAATATGATCAAAATTCCCTGGGTAGGTCAAGTGGTACGCCATCTCTTATTTTGCTTGAGCTGTTGCAATACACGCGGGTTATATACGCTGGAGTGACTTCCTTTAGGGTTATTTACTCCTTTAATTTGGATTTGGTCGTCCGCGGCAGGGTTCTTTCTCTGTGTACCTTTTCGTGTGCCAGAATGAAAGTTCGCGAACCACCCTGCAACAAGGTCTTTCGCTCCATAAATATGTAGATGAAAATCTGTCTTTGCGACAACGTTTTCCCAGGATAAGACATAGTTATCCAGAATAGGCGTAGCTAATGTAATCAGTTGGTTAATTTTGACGTGCTCAGGGAGCAGACTGATAGCTTGCATCGCAACATTTCCTCCATGACTATGCCCTATGAGGTTAGCCCTTTTTCCTTCGTTATGAAGAGCCACAATCTTGTCGCGCAGCACTGTTGCTGCCGTTGTTCTAGCTACTGAATCATTCTCCCCGCTCCACAGAAAAGCCTCTAGCGGCCCACCAAGCTGGGTTCGAATGTTCTCGTTAGATGCGTTATTTGGATTCGCCCAGCCCTTGTAAGGCGCGTCTGCTGTAAACGTGCCATGTATCAGGATTGTTCTGGTCCTATCATCATCGTACAGTCTGTTTGGCAATTTGTTTTCTTCGACGAAGCGAAGGGGGCCGCTATAAGTCGTTCCTCCTGGCACACGAACCGGATTCATGAACGGTGCTATGTCGCCAGGCAGTACGACGGGTTCTTGCGGTGAAGGATGCGCGCCTAAGTCACGATTCTTATCGAGCGTGATATGAGCAGATGGGAGCTTTTCGTACGCTTTTTTCTTTCCGAATATACCCTGAAGCACATTCCTCATTCGTCCATCGGGATCTCTAAACGAGACGGGATTATTCCCCACCATTGCAAATAGATTGAGGCCATCGACCATTCCTGCCGGATCGGGATTAAGCCACCTGCCTAGCCACGGAGCGTAATAGCGATAACCGTAGTAATACAGCCCCGTCGCATCCCGTTCTTTACCCGAATAACGCACATATTTATATTTTGCTTCGACCTGGCTTTTCGCCGTCTAAACTGCGGTGCCGCCAAATGGGTAGTATTTTTCAAAGCTGAGGCGTTTTCCTTGCTGATCCAACTCTAAACTCGCCGAGCCTAAATGATCGGTAAACGTATAGCGAAACCGATCGTTCTCAATCTCGGTGGGTTGGCCATCCAATGGCATTCGGTTAGCATTTTAGATAGTTATTTTTCACTCATTATTTAAAGGACCGCTCAGAGTGGAGCGTGAAGAACCGTTGAATTTTTTGGTGAAGGTGCGCAAACTATGCACTGCTTAACAATTAACCGAATGCCATTGGTTGGCCATCTGTCCAATGCAGTACGCGCACACTCATGCTTCCAGCACTAAAAGTGATGACTTGAAGTGCTTCTTGGGTTGCGCTATTTTGTCGGTATTCAAGCTCGGGTAAGTAGCGCACATCCTCTTGATGAATCCGCTTTTGTGCTTTCGTTATGCGTAATTTACGCAAGCGCTGCCCCTGGCCATCATAGTGATAGCGCTCTTCGTCATTGGGTACCTCTCCCTCTCGTTCCACGAGTGAAACACACTGGAGTTGATTGCGCCCATTCCAGA
The DNA here is from genome assembly GCA_031963225.1 of Mycoavidus cysteinexigens. GTDB lineage: Bacteria > Pseudomonadota > Gammaproteobacteria > Burkholderiales > Burkholderiaceae > JASSUD01. The sequence continues at coordinate 25,251 of JASSUD010000020.1, read as the reverse complement.
CTAAATCTCGTCCATAGGGTTGTAGTGTGCGAAGATTGCCTCGCGCATCAAAAGAAGGTGCAAAATCGGGCGTATGCGTATCCACTTTGCGCAGAACACGATTCGAGTTAAACGCAATTTCCATCTTCAGCGTGTAGTCTTGATGCCCTGTATGCGCGAGCTTGACTACATTGCCTCCTGCATCGTAGGTGTAGGTGCGTGTGTAATTCCGTAAAACGGTTGCATCTTGGAGCAAGGGTACTTGCGCTTGCGGGAGTGCTGTTTGAGGGAAGCGGTTTATCATGCATTCTCGGCCGCTCGCTTTGATGAGCTGGTAAAAACTATCGTATTGATAATCGCATGTCGGTTTAATCGCTTCATTAAATTGACAACGTGTAGCTTGCTCCTTGTCGTGCACCTGCAACACATTGCCTACCGGATCATATGCATACGTTAAATCTTGTAAAACGGTACCATCGGGATGCGTTGTTTTCCGATGTGTCAGGCGTAAATTGGCAGGATCACACGTGTGCTTAGTTAGTACCTTATTACCTGCCTTCTCCTGTATCAGGGCGCCATGGGCAGCATAGTGCAGGTCACTGATGACGATCTCCTTCTCAGCGCCCTGGAGTTGAATCGACCCAGTATCTAACTGTCCAGCCACGTTATAGCAATAATGTCTTTGGTGCTTGAATGCATCCGTTAAGCACAATATTTCACCCAATGCACTGTATTGCGATGTGGTGTTTGATCCTTCCTCTTCTCCCCATAAATCCTTACGCTTTGCTTCTGCTTCGGGCCAATTTAGGACGGCAGTCTCTTTTAAAAAATGTCGTGTTTGCGATTGAATCCCACCCGTTAAATCATAGCAATCGATCAAAAGCATCCCGGCGGGATCATCCTGGCGCAGGAGCTTGCCGCGTTGATTGGACTGGGCATCGGCAGTGAGATCGCCATAGTGATAACGTTCGATACAACGTCCTCGCGTATCTTCATGCTCCTGTTCATCTGCTAGTCGTTCATAGACCGCAATAGGACGAAGTTGCTGGTCATACTCAATATGACTTGATGTTCCCCGACTATCAAATGTCGACAGGCGTTGGCCTGAGGCACCAAACCACTGAATTTGCCACCCTGCGTCGACGCTGTCCGTGTACAAAGGCTGCCCGCCGAGTGAATACGAGGTCGATAGATTAGAAAACGTAGGGCCTTGTCTCTCCAATAAGCGCGGGTCGAGACTGTGCATTAGCCGCCCCCCTGCGTCATAACTATGGCTGGTAATGCGTGGTTCAAGCGATTGCTCGCTGGCATCACGTCGATAATAGTGGACTTCCCGCACAGCTAGCTTGCGTGCATCGAATACCGTTAATGTAGGCGTGCTTGCACACACTGCCGCTATTTCTTCTGGAGTTTGCTTCACCCTTTCTTCTAGGGTTTGCTGCACCATCTGTGCTGATGTTTGCTTCGCCATCCCTGCATCCTTTGCGTATTTCTTATCATTAAGCTGCACTTTGTCTCGCGGCTAATACCTCTTCGAGAGTGTCGTTCTCGTCTTCTTTGATCTCATACCAAGTGCAGTAGGTTTGTCGCCTCAGATACTTACTAGCCGTCACTGTACGTACTTCCCGACCCAATGGATCGTAGTAATGCGTATCGTAGTAGCCAAATTTACGTAGCGCAGCGTCATTTACATACGAAGAGGAATCGACGAAGTAGGGCTGATAGGTTCGTACCGGCAGGCCTTTGTTGTTGTATTCCACTCGCCCTGAGACCACCCAGCGCGCAGCCTCGCGCGTGTCGACTTCAAGCAGCTTGGTACCTTCAATTTTGAGATTACCTTCCTCATCTCGCTGATAGGCTTTGCCCGGCGGCGCTTTTTGTTTGGTCTGTAAGATACGCTCAAAGCCATCTGACCACGCTAAGCTAATGCGGACCTGTGCTTTTGGAGCGTCATCTGGGTAATTATCACTGATCAATGCAGCGCTACGGGCAGGGTCAAGTACAGAGGTACCACGTTTTTGCATCCACCTTAATGCGTCGTAGTAGTACACTGCAGCAAAACGCCCGATGGCTCGCTCGGGATCTGCTAATGCTTCGTCAAGTGACGTAATTGGAGGGCAATAATTAACTGGCAAGCGGTCAAATCCTTCGGACCTCTCTCCCTCTTCTGTAACACTGTAAAAACTGGTTGCTATCAGCCGACCTAAACTGTCATAGCGGGCTTCTTGAATGTTGTTATTCGGATCTTGAATACTAATCGGCTGGAGGTGCCGATAATCGTAAGCCGCTTTTGTACATAAACCCTGCGCATCCTCAAGGGCAATCAATTGGCACATATAGTGATCGTATTCCATGCGGATCTGGCTGATCCCAGGCGATGGCGCATAGTGTGTAAGGCGTTGGAATATATTCTCGGGTGCAGACGTGCAGAGATCACGACGCACCCACCACAGCGGAGCTTCGCCATCACGCGGTAATATCGGCGGCTTGAGTTCATACCCGGCTGCAACTAAAGCCTTAGAGAGGACTTCGTCCGCCTTTTCGTCAGCCTGCAAGCTAGACGCGTCATGCCCCGTTAATTCGCCATGCTCCACTAATCCTGATAATGACAGGCATGGGCCCGTTGGTGCCTCCAACCCTTTGTAAACTTGTAAGCTATTCGTATCGAGCTCAGCCAATTCAATATGGGTTACTAATCCTGCTAACGTGGGGCGTCCGGGCTTTTCTGCTTCCTCCACATAGAAAGTTTGTTGCTGGCCTAAGAGAACAGAAAGATCCTTTCGATCGTCTAAAAACCTGTGCAAACCCTCATAGCTCAGATCTGGAATCTCTTCAGAAGCGTCCTTAATCTCATAAGCATCTTGACGCGATTGATGAGGCAAACCTAAGTGCCAGGCATGAGACTGTTCCAGGTGATACCAAGATTGGCGGGTTTGCGTTAGCCACAGCACCTCTTGGCTCGGGTCTTTGCTGGCTTCCCACCATTGGGCTTGCAGTTCATTGTCAGGTCGCTTGGCATCTTTACGCCGTGGATACTGCGCATTCACGTGGCGCAGTAGCATCCCGTATTCATCCCACTCCAGATTAATTTGCCGCGTGCAAACTGGGTCAGTCGGTGTACGCTCATAGTGGTAACTGGTGGTTTCTAGGGGTAGTGGCAACACCACAGCGCGTTTGTCAGCCCCTCCCCCTTGCATCAAACGTACTATATAACGCGACTCGCTCGTCGTATAAGGCTCTGCCTCAGATACATTTAGCCCAAAAACTTCTTCTCTAAGGACACTGCCTTTTAAAGCGCGCAGCAGCTCCGTACGCATCTCGGCACTCAAACCATTTTCTGTTGTTAACAGGGCCTGTTGCTTGGTCTTTGCGTCGATGCTTGTGAATACCGTCGGCTTGAGCGATATAGCTTTCGCATCATGCTGACTATAGCCTGCGCGTGCTGTATCAGCTTGGGGCGCGCCCGTGTGGTACCAAGTTTTGGTTGTCACTGGATCAGTATAGGTCTCATCCTCGCTATTCGAGAATTCCTCGCTATCTGTATGGATAACCAGCCCAAACCCTCTGAATTCGCGCTCTTTCCCATCGTAATAACCGTGCCGATAAGAAAATTGCTGCACTAATATATTTTGGGTAATTTCATCCAGATAGATCATCTGGCGCAGGACATGCACGGGAAACGGCAAATGGGAGACAGCCGGGGGAGGGGGCTGGGCCCCAGGCTCAGAGGAGGGGACGTGCGCTTTCTCATGCTCTGCTTTTTCATCCAACCATTCCTGTGCCGAACTGCGGTAAGCCAAGTCAACCTGCAAGCCCATATTATTATTAATGGATGTAAGCAAATAGGGCTTGCAGCCCTGGCTAAAGTCATAACACCAATGCTGTGGTTCGGGATGTGGCACGGTTAAAACCAGGCTGGCGCAGCCCAAACCATGTATATCGGCAAAGCTCAGGTGGCAAAGTTTGTCATAACGTACCCCTTTAGGAAACGGGAGCACCAAGGATGGACTGAAGCCATTCCCTGACTGATTGCGCCAAATCAGTAGGCGATCACTTTGCACATAAATCAAATCCGTCGCGCCTGAGCCATCCAGATCTGACAGAAAAACGCAGTGTGCGTTAAACACTTCCTCTTTAAACCAATTGCGAGCTAAGGTGATGGGCGCACCAAAGCGACCACGCCCTAGGTTAGGCCAGCATTGCACGCTATCGCGGCGAATCCGCACTAAGTGTTGTTGTCCGCTGCCCAGCATATCGCTGAAGGCTACCACTTCGTTTTCCGATATCAGGGCCTCCGCATGAACAGACTTGTCAAATAAGGCCCAGGATGGAATCGCGCATGTTGACATCCCAAGCGGCAAGAGCGCGCATACCTTTGAGGCTCACCTTAGTGGGATATTGTGCCTGCGCGACTCTAACCATATTCAAAGTGATTTTGCGTAAAGTGGCTAAATTTCTTGCCGCATTTTTATCTCGTACTTGGCAAGCATCTTCTCCCCAAGACATATCCAGCACCCAGTGCAATTGATTTTCAATGCCCCAGTGCGCTCGAATAAGAGCTGCCATTTCTTTCGCTTTCACTTCTTTTGAACTGATGTAATATCGACATTCTGTGGTGATTTTGTCCCCAATTTCGCGTGTATTTTCCATCTTTACAAGGCGTTTGATTCCAACCCAATCCGCCCCTATACGACGTAACCACTCTACATCATCCGTTACACGGCACACCCGCGTTTCAATTCGGCCATGTCCCTTATCGTATTCACGATGTTCCCAGTAAGAGTGCTTTAACTTACCGGCCTGAGCGGTATCAAACCAATCTTGGATGCCTTGGCATAAGAGAGGTTGGTTCTCTTTGACCGCTAGCACATAGTCTGCTTTTGCTTGAACTATTGATTCTGCAATACTATGTTGCGTTCCCATTGCATCAAGCGTGATCGTCGCTCCTTTGAGGTCCAGTGCAGCAAGTAGCTCTGGGATCGCAGTAATTTCGTTGCTTTTATCTGGCGTATTCACCTGACCCAGTGACAGTCCATTGTCTGAGCACCACGCTGAAACCAAATGAAGGCCTCTGCAAGCTCGACCTGTACGATTGCCTCTGAGGGTCTTGCCATCAATGGCAACGTGCTTATCTGCCAAACTGGGACACAGCGTTTGTACCCACTTGATAAAACACTTCTCAAATACTACTGGACTTAAGGCCCCAAATACCCGTCTATATGTATCGGCGCAGGGAATTCCATGCTTATACGGTTGGTGCTTGCGCAGCCATTCTAGTTGGCTACGCCCCCATAGAACCATCATCTCCCACGTATCCACTCCGCATAAGGTCGCGCATAAGGTGCTCAACAATATCTCTTCTAATTGATAGCGACATTGACGACTACGAGGATCATTTAACTCAGCAAAGGCTTGCATCAGCGTGGGCATCTGGCGGCTCTAAAAAAGCTAACAGTAGAGCCGCTTTGACTTTAATTTACAATCTCCTTATTGCTTCTCTTCCTTTAGCTACAAGGTTCTTCATGCGGAAGCCCTGTATCCGAATGCGGCTGGCATTGACATTGGTTCTGCCAGTCACTATGCAGCTGTGCCGACCGATCGAGATGAGCAGCCGGTACGAGAATTTAAAAGTTTTACCGAAGATCTGGAGAAGCTGGCGGATTGGTTAAAGATTTGCCAGATTGATACCGTGGCGATGGAATCAACGGGCGTGTATTGGATTCCCCTATTCGAACTGCTGGAGTCGCGCGGGTTCACAGTCTATTTAGTGAATGCCCGGCATGTTAAAAATGTCTGCGGCCGCAAAAGTGATGTGCTCGATTGCGAATGGTTACAGCCGCCCTTCTTCTTCACTCTTAGCGTCTACCAAATCGATACTACCTCAATGGATAGCAGAATGACTAGAGGACGCTCCAACAAAGCTTTGTTTGAACTTTAATTTTATAGACCGGTGTATCAATTTTAAAACGCTGCTTCTTTAGAAACTGAATCAATTTTAAACCGCTGTTGACACTACTACGCACCATGATTAAACGGCGCAGTGCCATTGAGCCGATGATTGGGCATATGAAGGCCGATGGGAAACTCGGACGAAATTGGCTTAAAGGGGCACTGGGCGATGCCATGCATGCAGCCCTCTGTGCGGCTGGACACAACTTACGCATGATCCTCAGAAAGCTTCGGCTTTGGACCCTTTTTATTTTGCTTTTTTTAGCTGAGCCCCGATTACCATTTGCTACCTCTGTTTAGATCTATTTTTTTAAAAACGATTTATTCAGGCTCGACTAATTAGTCGAGTCGCCCGAGGGAGCTTCCCCTTAGGTGACTCGGCTACTGAGAGCTATAGCCTAAAGCTAACCAACGTTACCATCTTTGCTGGTCTCAGTATTTTCTTTATTTTTTAATGATTTCGAGCGCTTTTATTTTCGCCAAAAATAGGGGGGATTTTGCTTGATATTTTCTAGGACCGGTGTAATTCCTGGAGGCGAAAGTCGGAATCGAACCAATGTACATGGCTTTGCAGGTCGCTGGGTTTTCTTTATTTACCAAGAATCTCAGTTATGTTCACTTTCACCATTTAGCCAAATTTTCCCGCAGAAAACCATATTACCCAGGCTTTACTAAAGACAAAATTATTGATAAATCACCTTGCAAACCGGGGGCTACCATATAAAAACTTATGCCGAGCCTCATCTAGCAAGACTGATCGAGATGCTGGCATGCTATTTTTTCCGAACGCTGTATTTGCCCCTATTTTGTCCATTTATTTGCCATGAAAGCTAACGAATCAGGAAAGAGGCCAATTTTTTGTCTGAAGAAGAAATGCCTACAGTCTGCTGGGCTTGTTGAATCGCTTGCTTAAATGCCATTTCGTTGTCCGCATTGTTAAAGGGAACGGTCTGGAGACCCTCAACGTTATAAAAACATAGGGCGCCATCCTGGATGTAGAAAGGCACACTCTGATCAAAGCTTTGGGGGAGTAAATATCCTTTATAGATCAAAGCTATCTGCTGCCCGTTAAGTGTGGGCAATGAGCGATAGAGCGTCCAGCGGTGTTTGTCTAACGCATCAGCAGCGGCGCGCCTCACCTCCTCGACCTCGTCTTTCGCCAACACGCACAAAGCCTGGAGGGCCTCGGGCGAAGAGTGCTGGCCTAACGCCTTAGCCGCGATGCTCTTCACATACCACGCCTTATCCGTCGCCAACGCGATCAAGGCCGGGAAGGCCTCGGGCGGTAACGAAGATTGCTGGCCTAACGCAGAAGCCGCGGTGCTCCTCAACTTCCTGTCCTCGTCCTTCAACAACGCGATCCAACCCTGGAGCGTCTCAGGCGGTAACAAAGATTGCTGGCCTAATCCATCAGCTGCGGCGTCCCTCACATTTCTGTCCTCGTCCCTCGCCAACGCGACCATGGCATGGAAAGCATCGAGCGGTAGCGAAGATTGCCGACCTAACGCAGAAGCCGCGGCGCTCCTTACATACTTGTACTCGTTCTTGTTCGTTGCCAACGCGATCAAGGTCAGGACGGCCTCGAGCGGTAACGAAGATTGCTTGCCTAGCGCATCAGCCGCGGCGCTCCTTACATACTTGTCCTCGTTTTTGTTCTTCGCCAACTCGATCAAGGCCAGGAGGGCCTCCGGCGAAGATTGCTGGCCTAACGCAGAAGCCACGGCGCTCCTTACATACTTGTCCTCGTTCTTGTTCGTCGCCAACGCGATCAAGGCCAGGACGGCCTCGAGCGGTAACGGAAATTGCTTGCCTAACGCATCAGCCGCGCCGTATTTCGCCTCCTCGTTCTTATTCTTCGCTAATGCGATCAAGGCCAGGACGGCCTCAGGCGAAGATTGCTGGCCTAACGCAAAAATCGCAAGGCTCATCACAGACACGGTCTCATCCTTCGCCAATGCGCTCAAGATCTTGAGGGCCTTTGGCGGTAACGAAGAGTGCTTGCTTAACGCATCAGCCACAGCTCTCCTCACCTCCCAGTCCTCGTCCTTCGCCAACGCACTCAAGGCCGGGAGGGCCTCAGACGTTAACGGAGATTGCTTGCCTAACGCAAAAGCCACACTGTGCCTCACCGTCTCACTCCCATCCTTCGCCAACGCGATCAAGGCCTGGAGGGCATCGGACGAAGAGTGTTGGCCTAACGCAAAAACCACGGTGCTCTTAACACTAAAGTACTCATCCTTATCCTCCGCCAGCGCGATCAAGGCCTGGAGGGCATCGGGCAGTACCGAAGATTGCTTGCATAACGCAGAAGCAGCGGCGTGGTTCACATACTTATCCTTATCCTTCGCCAACGCGATCAAGGCCTGGATAGCCTCGGGCGGTAACGAAGATTGCTGGCCTAACGCATCAACCGCGGCACACCTCACCTGCTTGTCCTCATCCTTCGTCAAAGCGATCAAGGCCTGGCGGGCCGCTTCTGATAAGGCAGATCGATGACCAAGTGTGCTAGCAACCGCTCTTTTTGTTTTTGCTGATGCTGTCTCCTTCAGGAACTCAAGCAACAGATGCTCGGGAAACGTGGACTGATACGCCAATGTGCCTTTACCTGTCTGATAAATTTCGAATTGCAGCCATTGCGCTAAATGCTGCATCAGCCTGTCTCGGGTGTCGGGCGACAACCCAGCGTCAGGTGAGCGAGACGCCTCATGGAGACAGTTCGTCATTAAACACTGATGTGCCGCACCGAACAAATCACGCGGTTCAGCTTCAAGGGAATCAACAAATCGATTCAATGCCTGTGCGCGCAACAACCCTGAGACGAACCACCACACAGTCTCATAGCGTGGGTTGTATTTGTGTTGGCGAACAAAGGCGTCAGCCGACACTCTCGTCCAGCGTTCGGCACCAACCGACAGCAGCGTGATCTCTTTTCCTGTTTCCCAACACTGCGCAATATGCTTAGCCGCAAAAAATTCCTGAAACGTCGAATGCATGAAACAGTAACTGTGCTGCCTCTCTTCGGCATTATCCGCATGCAGGAACGAGAGTTTTTTAAGGTTATCTTCCAACGTAAGAGGGAGATCGGCACCCTCGGCCTCAAGCTGCTCAATGAGCACATGCAGATCACGATGACTGAACTCAATTTGATTGCGCTGCCACCCTCTAAAAGCTAAGGTACTCAGAAAATCCTGTTCAACTCTGACCAACTTTTCGATCCGAGAGGGTCTTTCAAGTGCGTTCACTTGACTCTCAGTCAATAATTCCCCACCTTCCCGCTTGCCCAAGCGCAGCATATCTTTACGCCATAATTTATTGATCATCGCTTGATATAACGACGTGACCGTCACCGAGCCTTGCGCCCCTTGCTGTAGACGCTTAATTTCGTCCCAACTGTAACAAAGCGCGTCTAGCTGAATCGGCACATTGACGAGCCCTTGAATAAAGGGGGTGGTCTGGATGAATTGCTTCATCTCTTGAGCTTGTGAGACCGGCATCATGGCCCGATTGTCAAGATACGCCATGACGTTCTCTGGGCTAAAGCCCACCGTCTCCAACTCTAAATCCATCGGCGGCGCTTGCTTCAAATCGACATAAGGCCGGGACGTGATCAGTACGGCAGGGTGATTAAGCAACTGCGTCAGAAACGCCGACATCGGCTCATGCTCACTCCATTCCTGCGCCACTTCATCCCATCCATCCAGGATAAACAGGTTTTTTTCTTTTGCGGGTCCATTAATTTGCGCGTTGAGCATCTTGGCCAACGCTAACCCTTTAGCATGATGCTGGAAATAGATTTCATAAAGCAAGGTCTCGAAATTACAGCTTTGTTTGCCCTTGAGCGTACGTAGTGAAATCCACAGTACATGGTCAAAGCGGTCTCGCCATTGCCCTTTCTGGGTATATTCGTAGACGATCTTTTTAGATAGTGTCGTTTTACCCACACCCGCCCGGCCTCGAATCAGAATCCGCTTCGGGGTCATCTTCTTGCCTTGGTTTAATTCTCGTGGCTCAAAGATTTTGTCGAGTTGCACTAATTTTTGTTGATTGGAATCGATTGCCTCAAAGCTAGGTAAACGATGAAAATGCTCTAGCACCAATCTTTCTTCTTTAGCCTCCTTTTCTTCCTTGCGGTTTTTTTCGTGCTCCACCATGACCAGGTTGATATAGCAATGTTCCATCGACAGCGCTGGACCAGATAGCCGTTGAATATCCAAATTCTTGGCAGCATACGAGGCTGCTAACGCTGAGTGAAGTTGATTTGGTGCAATCAGCGCTTCACCCCTGATTTGTTTGATTTCCGTACGCAGGCTTTCATAGGCTCGCTGAACATTCACTTCGCGTAAATCCGATGCGCCGTCTTTTTTTAAAGCATCAAGCGCAGCCACACAGGCTTGATTCAAGAACAATGAAAAAGCCTCCGCCGTCAACGCATGCGCATGATCTTCTCGCAACTTATTCAAGCAGGCCTGATAAATCTTTTCTTCTACCAGCGCAATATGGCCCTCTTGTTTAACTAACAATCGCTTTAAGAGCTTAAAGAAACCAATGTGCAAGCCTTCATCTTGATACGTCTGCTGCCCATTCCACAGGTTTGGCATACGCCAAATGGAGTCTTCGATTCTTATCGTGGTCGAATCAATAATAAATTTCGGTAAACATTGCTGAGCCGTACTGTTGAGCAATAGCGGGATAGTGCCGTGCTTGTCCTTGTTGTGTTCATAACGAATTTGCAAAAACGCTAATTCCGTCAGCACATGATGAAACTCCTTTTCATTCAAATTCGCATCCACTACCTTGCGCATTGCCGCTTCAGCCTGAGTAAAGTCATTCGCTTCTTGATAAGCGCGTTGAATCGACTCATAAAAACGCTCATAGTAGGGAGAGGCCATATAGTGGCCCAGCAGCTCTGAACCACACAGCACGACATGATCGACCGTGCCTGCATGATTGGGTAATAAGCAGAGTTGGCTGGATAAAATATCGTTGGCTTTGGCCTTCTCTTCCAAGGTAGCTGAAAACGGTAAGGCCTGGTGACCACCGGCTGAGCGATCAGAATATAAATTGGATCGCAGGTTAGATAACCATTGAATCACGCGTTGTGAAACTTCGGCGTCGGCTTTACCTAGTTGATTATTGTTATGAGCATAGACCAAAAACAGGCTGGGTGAGCTTTGGCACAAATCCAAATCCTGAAACTGTTTCAAGATAGTTTCAAAAACCTGTGCTACCCATTGATGTTTTTTTCGCGGGCAGGCTTGCTCTACAAATGAAGGAGCCAGAGAAGCTCTAGCAGGAAAGAATTCAACAGGCTTGTTCAAACCGATATCATTATCTGAAGAAGATAACGAAGTCATAGTCGATGTAACAGGCAGGCCTTCATAGCCCCATGCCCGCGCTTTCTCGTCACTCTTCTGCGCTTTACCTAGCTTCCCCAAACTCTTCAAAACTTCTGCTCGCTCAACATAAATCTCTGCAATACGCTGCCGTAGAGACTCATCTTCTGGCGTTTGTGGAGTATGCGCTTGACTAAAAGCATTTTTTATCTTGGAGAAAGACAGGCCCTGTTGGCGCACATCCTCGAGATGCTTAAAAATTACTTTGGCTTGGCCATATGAGACTAAGGCCATATCAAAATGCTGTGCCGTTTTATAGAAACGAGCCTGCTCCATATGGCTCTGCGCCTGCATCTGCAGTTGTTTATTCATCAAATCGCGGGAAATAGGGTTAGCAGCAAGCATATTGTTATTTTTGAGTTGAATTGTTTGATGTTTTTGAGAAGTACTGACGGTGCCGGCGAGCTTGTCAAAGAAAAGTATCAGTATTCGAGAGGGCCAATAGCTGAATTTATCGTGTTTAGTGAATTAAATTTTTTGTAACTCCCCAGGTACAACATATTGTCACCGGAAGGAAGGTTTGCACAATATATTGTTGGCTAAGATGTTTGGTCAACGCTTATGCTGCAGCTGCACGGCCATTTTTGGCCAATTTTCGTGCTCTATTTTCAATATATAGGCAAAAGAAAAGGTTTTTAACAAAATATAGTAGTCAAAGGTACCTGGGGAGTTACGAAAAATCAAACGGCCATCTCAACATGATCCAATGTGAAATTCAAGGCTTTTGGAAGAAAGGGTAGCGGAATGTAGGCCGTAATATTGCTACCGAGGGCGCGCTACTAGGCAGTCTGAAGCAGCGTGGTATAGCCCCAGATCTGGCCATCAACAGCGATGATGCAGGGCAGTTCAATGTGCTGATCCATGGGCTATGTTGGGTTCATGCAGAAAGACTGGTACACAAGCTGCTGCCGCGTAATGATCAACATCGAGAGGATATCGCTCGGGTGCGTGACGAGATCTGGACGCTCTATGCCAATTTGAAGGCATACAAGCTGCAGCCCACAACCACGGACAAATACGCACTAGCTGCGCGCTTTGATGCGATCTTCACCCAGAAGACCCGCTACGCAACACTGAATTGTCTGCTCAGGCGGATTCATCGGAACAAGTCCGAGTTGCTGCTGGTGTTAGAGCGCCCTGAAGTTCCACTCCATACCAACGACAGTGAACGCGACATTCGCGATCACGTGAAATGTGCGATTCACAGACATCGTTTCAATTTTCTGATCTGTAAATCGGCATAATAATTCTGCTCTTGGATGCGCTCTTTAGTCCGGTCATATAGCGCACCAACGTCATCCCAAAATGGAGTCTGTAAAGATAATTCAGTAACTTTTTCGCTAGGCGTTTTGCCACCAAGTGAGCCATGAGGCCGTTCCCAGTTGTAATAGTGCTGCCACTCAGATAACAGGTCATGAATCTCTGCTGCTTTCAAGTTGATAGTGGGATAAAACTCTTCAAGATCCGTCTTCTGGGAGCGCTCTACCTTGCCATTCAGGTGGGGTGAACGTGGTTTGATGGGGCGAAATTTAATACCGTATTTCATCAGGCGTTCTTGAAATTTATAAGCGAAAAATTCACGCCCTCTATCTGTTTGAATTCTTTGAAAAGCAAATGGAAATTCTTCAAACATGCATTCCAAAAATGCCAATGAATTTTCTGCTGTACGCCTAGAATACAGTCGCAATACCCGCCAGCGCGTGCAGTCATCAATCGCAGTGTATTGGTATAACCCCGGTGCAATTTTGCAGGTGTCAACTTGTATCCGATCACCTGGAATGGGGCGGCTATAACGAATGAATGGTTTTCGAATACTCCGTTTACCTAGCAATTTGACTTCATTTTTTTGAAGAATTTTATGAATCGTGGCCAATGAATAGGACGTACCATGATTACGCTTCAATTCACTAGCTAAGCGCCGATGGCCTAAAGAGCGCTCACGCCGTAACTTCAATATGAGTGCTTCTTGCTCGGCAAAAACTTTCTTAGATGGATTCGTTTTGGGCCGCCAACTTTGTTCTTGTAAACCTTCTACTCCTAATGCTGCATACCGTTTGACCCATTTCCGAAGCGTTGGCCTTGATATCCCACATTTCAGGCAAACAAGACCTGCATGGCCTGTTTCTTCATATAACTTTACCCAACGTAATCGCTTTGCTATTTCTCTATCCATCTTTCGGTTTTAATTGAAACGATGTCTATGAATCACACATTTTATCTATAAAATCCCTGTTGTTTTTGTATCGATGCTCTACTTTTATCCGTATTTTGAATAATCTCTATCGTACTGGTTTTATCTTGGAAGCCAGAGATAGCTTTTGCAGCCTTTGCCTTGTCATTGGTATAGATTTTTAATACATGGCTGGCACGTGTTGCCCCGACATAAAAACTACGCACACCAAATGCGCCAAAGGCTTTTGCCATTTTATCACCAGCAGGCTCCTGCCTTTGCCTATCGTCTCGTTTCTTGCCATTTTTGAAAGACATATGAAAGATAGCCTGCCTTTGTGTGCAGCCCTGCGCGCTATGAATGGTAGAGGCATACGCATGATCCCAATGTTTGTTTTGCTCTAAATCCATTGAATATAAAGAGGACGTTGCGCCGGGGCCATGCTCCAAGGATACTGTCTGATTTTCTATACTTTTCACACGGGCCACTTCTCCATTTTTAAATGACTCTCCATTGCGCGTGAAACGAATTAAATCCCCTGCGGCTAAATCACGCACCCCCGTCTCGTAGACCTCCACTTTATGATGTTTTTTGGGCATCCAAGTCAGCTTTTCACCATCTGCTTTGCGCAATAGAACCGTCCCTTCTTCTACCTTAATAGACACCACCTGCGCATACTCTCCTTTTTTCGCATCGATGGTTTGATAATGACGGCCAAACCGCACAACATCGCCTTCTTTATAGGATTGTGCTTCCTGGATTTGGGCGCGTGTCCAACCTTTGGAGACTAAAATGCTGCATGCTCGATCACGGTATGCCACTTCTCCTAATTTTTTTAACCCTTCACGTATACCGTCATTAATCTCTATCCTATCTTTATTAAGTGCAGTAATAACTATCGTGCTCTCGCGCTCTGCGCGGTCCAGTTTAAGAAAATCTTCTAACACGGCTTCTTTCAACTCGTCTTTGATTTCACAGACCATGCCCGCTTTGTCCATATAGGCAAAGGCCCGTGCATTACGATTGAGTTCAATATGGGTTAAAGACTGCCCTTTTTGCAGATGGTCACGGCCAACCACGATATCCACTGCGCGCTTTAAAGCAAAAGTCTTTTGCCGACTGATTTCTGTCATATAGGCGGTTTCGATACCATTTTTTACCGCGAGTTCAAACAGTTTACCAGCCTCTACCGCTTGCAATTGGAGCATATCGCCAATAAAGATTACTCTTGCCTCCGCAATTTTCGCGCATGAACCAATTTTTGCCGCTTGGTCTTCGGACAGAAAAGAGCTTTCATCAATAATCCATAATTCATTCTTTCGCGCAAAGTCTGGTGCATAACGCCTGGCAAAGGCGATATCCTTTTGCAGCCGTCCCTCATGGATTAAGAACATAGAAACGGTATCCGTCTGAATCTTCGTTGAGCACATTAATGTTTTACTCGCGGCCCCTGTTGGAGCCATACCGCGCACGGTATAACCTTGTTCGACAGCAATCTCTCGCAGCGCCTTTAGCATCGTGGTCTTGCCCGTGCCGGCTAAACCCTGAATTGCGATATACCGATCTTGTGTTGAGAGCGCGCGGCTTATCGCTTCTTTCTGTCCCTGTGTATACGCAAAACCTTGTTGCCGTTCAGCAAACCCAATGCGTTTAGCTACCGATTCAGGCGTCATAATCTGAGCCATTTGCCCTTTTTGCGCACGTATTTGATCGATGGTGCGCCTTTCACTATGTAGCATGCGCTTGGTTGTGTATTCTTTATTAGGTAATTTGACTAACTCTCCTACTTCTTCTAAATGCGCAAACACCTTTTCTATTTCAGAAAAAAAGACTTGGCCTATGCCATGTTGAATCGCCGTTGTCAGTAAATCATTTTTAGAAAATACGGCTTCGCGTTCGCTGAAATGTTTAATAGAAAACTCCATCGCTTGCAGTCCCATTAAAGGACGACGATCGGCTGAAGTACTCTCTTTTTGATGGGAGGCGATTTTATCTTTGAGGGTTTTAAAATTGATGCCCACGCTACGAGCGCGTTCTTGCCAGGACTCGATCAATTGCGCATGATTGACTTGTTTTTTATGGGCGCGGGTTTTGAGGGTGGCTTCTTCTTTTTGTCTGGCCGTGGCTTCGTCAATAGAAATGCCTTTTGCTGCTAACGCGGCGGTAATGTCTGCGCGCCTTTGAGAGAAATGCGCCAGTTGCTCAGGCATGAACCCTGCAATTTCAAAATTACCCCGCTCATCGGTACGCTCAAGCGTATAGCCCAGCGCTTTCAATCGATGAGCCAGCGCTGAGGTATACATCGCGCCGATTAATTTCTGCGAGTCATAAATCTCGTCATTGACTAAAGAACGCCACTGTCCATCCTCGCGTAAAGTCGCGTTCATGATCACCGCATGGGTGTGCGTTTGGGGATCTAAATCTCGGCTGGTATTGTGACGAAACAGGCTCACTACCAAATTATCGGTCTGTATCGATTCCGTTTTGCCGTCTTGGGTTTGACGGGTATAAATGAGGTTCTTTTCAATATACGCGAGCACTTCTTTGACGGCCACTTCATGCGCTTCTCTCACCTCATGTTGCCCGTACACTTCTGCCAAAAGCGACACGCTCTTAGGCGCAGAAAAGGTGATATCGATGCCTGGCCGATGTTCACGCTCTTTCTCGCCAGTGGCTTTATTTCTGACCCATTTCCCGAGTGTTTGCTCTTCTATCTTGCCGCTCAGTAGGTTGAGAAACGCTTTTTGCTCGATTTGCCCGACTAAACCCAAGCGCGCAGCACCTTTGCCAAACCAAGCTGAATGTTCTAGCCCCTCGTTTTTCGTGTAGTAATTGTCTTTCGAAAAATAATGTAGCGCCTGTCCTGGACTACCTACATTGTTAAGGCTAATCATCTTTTTATCTCACAGGCTAATACCTCATCACCTTCATTTTTATGATTTACCATGCAGTGCGTGGTGAATTGGCTTTTGTATTGGTACTGCAAGTTCTAGCTAGAGGTAATATCGAAATCATTGCGCTCTACAAAACCCTCCGCTATTTTTTGCATAGGCACATAGCGATATTGCACCTTGGCAATTGGGTAATCTCCTGGCACGACTAAATAGCCTGCCATATCTGGCAAGGTTAGAATTTCCGATGGCAGGACAATGTCACGCATCGCTCGTCGCGCAGAAACACTTACGCCATCTCGATGCGCATTGAGGCCATAGTTCAAGGTTTCTTCTTTTTCATCCATTTCCACTTGCCCCATGAGTTCGGCCATCATCTTCGCTGCTGCGCCATCGGTGACCCGCAGCAATAACTTGGTTTGGCAACTTGAAATGATGGTTTTGGCTATATCACGCCCATAGATCGCATAAAACTGTGGAAGGTCTTGCATACCCAACGCAAAACACAAGCCATATTTGCGCGTATTCGTTACTGCTAATTTCAGAATGTCGAGCTTTTGCAGCGTGAGTAATTCATCCAGGCTAAACCAAAGGCGTTCTTCGTGGATGGGGTCTAAATCGAGCACTGCTTTAATCGCGATATCCACCCATAATGAAAGCACAGGCTTTAGTACCTCACGTTCCGATTCGCGGGTCGTGATAAACATCCAAGAATCGCTTTCTTCCTGTATCCATTTCCGAATCGAAAAGGGTTTTCCTTCATCGTGCAAAAAGCGAAAAGACTCTAGCTGATTTTGTACCGTCATCTTAATAGACATGCCTGTACGTTCGGTCATGGGGTCTACATAGGTAGCGCCTGGGGTGCCTTGCAGGAGCGTGTACATTTCTTGCAAATTGCTGTTGGCAATGGCCTGATACAAATCTTGGTTAGTGCGTTGCCCCTTCTCTCCTAAAACACGAAAAACTTCTTTAAGCACCATACGCCCCGCTTTTGCCCAGAAGGGGTCTGCTTCAGCAGGATCAGGAATTAAGCCATTAGCAATATTGTCGAAATGATAGTCTTTGGCGACTTCATGCCAGATGTTCCAATTCGGACTTCTGGCATCGAGCGGATTCATTAAAATATCTTTGCCTTCTCGATAGAAAGCCTGCGTGTATTCTCCGGTAGGGTCATACACAATCATGCGCTTTCCGCGTGCGCGGATTTGTTGCATCAGCGCAAAGAACTGGTGGGATTTTCCCGTACCTGGTGCGCCACAAAATAAGGTGTGGAGGGTTTCAGAGCTGCGCCGCATAGGAACGCCTGAAATAAGATAGTCGCTCGCATCCGAACGCGATCTTAGTAATTTTGCTAACTCGTGGCCTTCGACCAACTGCGCACCACGCAATCGTTTATCCATTATTTTTTGCTTGCCATGACGCCACCAATACAGACTGACCAACAATGCACTACCTATAGCCATCCACAGGCCCCACAGGCTGCCCCTTTTCAGTTTTTGCAGGGTTACCGCCGTTATTCCACTGGTCAGCCGCATCACTTTTTCTGCTTCTAGCTGATAGAGCCTTCCATTGATATCTAGATCGATCTTGTTATCAGACATAAAGAACGCATCGAGCGTATACGCGAGTGCATGGCGCTCTAAGGCGTATTTTTCATTGACGGTCGTGCTTTTCCAGAAATAAATCCCCGTGGTTACCATACCTGATAACGCTGCAACGATCAGCATTGCTTTTATCGCTGCTAGAAAAAATCGGACTTGATTCAGCCATAGCTCCGTGCCACGCGAAAAACTGCCTATATTTCCTCGACCCTCACGTTCTGCCAAATTTTGCTCCTCAAATTACTTAAATTGGCCTACACTTTGCGCTTTGTAGAAATTTTAAACCTACTTTCACTCATAGTCTTGAATTAGCTTAATCACGTACAAAAATGATTTTAAGATGATCTTCCGTCTATAAAATTTATCTTATTAAATTGAAAAATTAAGGTTAATTATGTCTTCTCTCCCTGTAGATATATCATCAATTAGTAATATTTCATTCCACCATCATAAATCAGCTTCTTCAAAAAATGGTGACAAAGAATCAATACAAGAAAGCCAGCGTACTAATTTAATATCAGAATCTGAAAATGGTGAAATTTCTAAAAAACCAGAATTTAGTCATGAAGATATGGCGTTTCTTGATTATTTAAGAAGAATAGAGGCAAAAAGAGATAACATCTTAACTGAAAGAGGCGGCTATAAAATAACTGGATGGAATATTGTACTTTTTCTTACCATGCATGATCCAAATTTCACAGATGCACAATCTCAATGTGGCGTTAGATTCGCGCTCGAGCATATACAAGATATTCATATTGATTTTCGCGGAGGAGATCAGAATAGATGTTTATCTGCTTTAGAAATTTTGTCACAAAAAGAAGATGTAAATAGTATTCGTATACTTGCAGATAGAGTATTTTCTGCTAATCCAAAAAAATTGATAGAAAAATTATCTATTTTCTTTAATAACAATGCCAGCCTTTCTAAAGTTGAACACTTAAACTTAAAGCTTCTTAATATTAATAACTACAATCTTATTAATTTACTAGGAAAAATGCTAGTAATAAAAAATATTATTAAATTAGAATTGTCAGGAAATCGAATAGGAAGCCAAAACGCAAAAAATTTATCTAATAATCTTAAAAATTCCATAATTGAAGAGTTGCATATAGACTATACTGAACTCGGTAATGATGGATTAAAAATTATCGCCAATGGATTCCCAAAAGGATTGCGATTCTTAAATATAGGATCAAACCGCATTAATAATAAAGGCGCTCAAGATTTTTTAGATATATTAAGAAAATCAAAGACAACCCTGGAAAGCGTAGATTTTTCTGGCAATACTTTAGACAAACGAAGCTTAAAATATCTTGACATAAAAAATGATAAAGGTCGGACCATTCAATTTATATTCAAATTAAAGGGAAATTTAATTTGAATTTATATCGGCTCATTGCTTTTAATCTGTTTAAATTTAGCCTGGGCCATATTTTGTGCTTTGTAGTAATCTTGTATGTTTTTATCACATATCACCTTCTTAAGTAGCTCTTCAACAGTAAAAAGAGACAGTGCTATTTCATCTGGAATAGCACTGTCTCTACTCTTCAAATTTTCTTGAATTTCAGCAGCTACACATTTAAATTCCTCTTGAATTTCCATCGCATTAGCCGCGATAACACCACGCATCAGCATTTGCCGAAGATATTCAGACATATCTAATCGATGTTGCCCTGCTTCTTTAAGGTAAAACTTATAAGTTAACTCATCAAAACGAATAGTGATGCGACCTGGCTCTTTTTTTCCAATTCTTTTTTTTCTTGGCATTCTCTATATCCCATAAGGGTTTTCGCGATTAAACAGGTTAAGTGTCAGACACTAATCATATATGTGTCTGACAGCTATAACCCTTATCAATCATAGGTTTCAAGCCTACAACCTTAGTTGCGTGGTGTGTGAACGATTTTAAGGGGTGCGGGGATAACCCCGTGAGTACGTAAATTTACGAAATGTATTATGCTAGGCTCTAGTGGATGATATTAATAATATGTACATATATGAGCATTGGGTACGCACTGTTAGCTAGCAATGGATTCAATTTTCGCGTGCAGTTAATTTATTTTTTGAGCGGAGTAAGGCTGCAATATCAATGATTGCATAGCTTTATGTTCTGGTGTTAACAGCGTTATATTCTAGTTGTGATTATGTTAGGGTGCATGCCTTGCTCTAAGCCACAAGCTTAAGAGATTTTGCAAAGTCAGAGTAGTACTCCATTTTTTCGAGGGCATCAAACTAAAAGGGCTGGGTTCTGTGCAATACAGAATCCAGCCCTTCTAGTTTCAGCTGATGCGTTACTTAACTTTTTTATGGGTTAGGTTAGCCTAAATTTTATTTACTGCCTGACATAGCGAACTACTTTTATCCAAGCTTTCCCATAGATTGCAAGATCTCAAGTTTACCTTCAAGTTTCGCCTTTTCTTGTTGCGCTTTTGCTAACTCTTGCTGAAGCTCTGCTCTAGCAGCCCTTTCTGCTGCAATTTCATTTTCCTGTTCAGCTAACCTTTTCTCATAGGCTTTCTCAAGCGCAAGAAGCTCAGGGCTAGGGGTACGCTCAGCGGCTAAGACTTTGTCGAGTGTTTCTTTGATGGCGATAGTATCTTGTTTAACCTCGTTGGTTTTTTCAAGGTTTTTAGACCCAAAACCAAGCAATTCATTTGTTCTGCTAAAGAGATGAGCACCAAAGAAAGAGGACACACGGGCTGCCGTTTCTGAGTTTTTAGCCGCAGCCTGAATTTGTGAAGAGTCCATTTTACTTTTTAAATCCTTGTGAGCGGAACGTATAGTTTCGTGGCACTGTATTAATTGCCGTGTACCAGAAGAAGCATTTTCTGCACAGGCATTTTTATAATCAGGCCAACTTTTTAGGATCCCTGCGATCATACATACTACCCAAGCAATACCTGTAAGAGCCTGGGGTAGTGCAGCAGTCATAGAGATTAATCCTAAGCAGGTGAGACTATACCAAAGTAGGGTCACCAGTGGTACAAGCACAACGCCAAATAAGATGACCCATAAAAATGCTTTGGCAGGGCTAGGCAGGCTTTTGTGAAGCTGGGTAATTTCTTTGACGATACGCTCAATCAATGGATCTAAATCACTAATCGGTTTTTGAGGGTTTTGTAAGAGTGCTTCAACTGTTTGGAATATCGTATCTACGATAGAGAGTGCTTCTTGAACCCGTTCCTGTAAAAATGCGATGCGTGCTTCTTTTGCAGCCTCTAGCCCTATATTGGTAACGGAGTTTATCGAAGGCGGCACTTTTAAACCTGTCATCGTATGGCGCGCATTCTGACAGGTATTTTTTAATGTTCTCAAACTCCCTTCACGATCCGCTATCTTCTCGCACTCTTCAAGGTCAGCGTGTATTTTTTGGTCACATGCACTATAAAGCTTATTGCCTAGTGTATTTGCTTTAAAGGCAGCACCTATTTCGTTATAGGAAGCGCTGTCAAAGTGAGAGGGAAGGAATGTGCTAGTACTGCCCATATCCTGTGAGTCGAAAGAGGCGGGTAGGGCAGCATAACTACGCTGTACTATCTCGAAGCTACTTTCCGATAGGTCACCCTCGACAATCATCGTCTCTTGATACGAAGGCTCAGCGCGTTGCTTGCCCTTACCAGTGTAAAGCGCAACAGTAGTCACCCCAATAGGGGTATTTGAACTTGAAGAGGAAGCTGCGCTAGTGGATGGATTCAAAGCCTCTCCTTTTTTGCCTTTCTATGGATGGGGCAAAAAAACTATCGGTCTTGGATAATTCTTATTTATGGATATCCGCCATATTTACCAGTAAACATCAAGCTAATGTATACAGAAAACCCCGTATAAAAGGCATCATTCTTACAAAGTTTTTTTATCTTCTAATTTTGAATGGTAAGTTTTATGGGGGTAGGAGAGTGCTAGCTAAAAAAAATCCCTGCACGCCATGTTTATAGCGTTTGCAGGGATGTACGGCGTTCTAACGTAATAGCTTTACTGAACCGTAGGTTGTAATGAGATATTGAGGCTTTGAGCTAAAGCCGTAATTTTGTCTTCAGTAAAGCCAGTAGCCTTAACAATTAAAGCTGTAGGCGCGTGCGCTTTCAACAAATTTATAGCTGTTTGAATAACACCTTGTTCAATGCCTTGTTGCAAACCTTGCTCTATGCCACGCCGTTCCATGCTGGTTACATAAGCCATATTGCGCTCCTCTTCTAATTCTTCAATAGATTCATTATAACGATTTTCTAGGTTTTTTGGCAAAGTCAAGATGCCATCGATGAAAGTATATAAATTAATAATTGCATCTCGCCCAAGGCCCTTATCATAAAGCTTTCGCGTCAAGGCAAGCTTCGAGACATAACGTTCTTCTGGCATAGAGCGGGTTTTCAGTCCCGCTAGGTGTGCAGCGACAACCGTACCAAACGGGTTATCCATTTCCGTTAACTTGTCTTCCTGGCCTTCGAAGTCTAATAGTTTACTAATCAGAAATTGAAAATGGCAAACAGGATGGCCCCAGACTTCTTTAGTGTAATGGTCCGGCCGCCAGTTAACGCGATCATCTGCCAAGATGGCTAAGGTCAGAACAGGTAGGTCATACCGGTCATACAGTCGGTAGAAATATTGGAACAGCCGCTGTTCAAAGTGCTTGTCTTTTGCATTTTGGACCTCGATATGCAAAAGAACAAGGCAATGTTGCCCGTCCAAAGACTTAACCTTGATGAGCTTGTCTACCCGCCGTGTGCTAATCATTGAGTCTGATGTGATTTTTAGCAGCTCCTGATCGAGGATCTCATAACCTGCTGCCCAATCAATTTTTTCGGCTAGATCGGGATAAAAAAAGCACATGAATTGCTGAAAATACACGTTTAGGACGTGCTTCCATGCTTCGTCGGCATGGGCGCGTGGATTGGTCTGGATATTGGCCATAAAGCATAATTGGGAAATGAGTAGAATATTCTTATATTAATGGACATAGCATATCCAAAAACATACCGTATTGTCTTGGCTGCAAGGTACAACCAAGTCCCCTTTCGGAGAGCAGGTTAATAGAGGAAATGGTATTGGTACCATGCTAGTGCAAGACAGATTGATCTTGCTTGCACTAGCAATAATAAAGTAAAAAAACTTTGGTACCTTCCATTCTTATTTATGAATCCATTTATGATTCAACATCAGAGATGAAACGTCGAGCAGCCACTTCTCCAAGACTAAGTAAATACTCCATCGTCGATAGTGAAAGCAGGGGGTCTTCTTCCGAGGCGCCGCTCGTTAAATCTTGATGGTTACGTGCTAGTTTGCAAAGCGTTCCTAGCCCTCCAATAATTTTAGAAGCATCTTCTAGGTATTCAACAATAGCAGTGAGCCCTGCATTTTTTGCCGCAGCGTGTATTTTTTCATCCAAAATATTGCGTTCAAACTCAAGAAAAATAGCACGAGACTGTTTAAGTGTTCTATGATTGGCATCAGCCATGATTCACCTCACTCTCTTTAGGTGGGTTATGGTTAGGCTCTGCATGGTGTTGTCGCACTGCGCAGAGCCGCTCTTTTTAAGGTACTGTCTTTTAAGCCGCTAGTTGGGCTCTACAACCTTTTCTTAATAGGGGTTTTTTTATAACAGCCCTATCATCCAGATAAGGGCAGCATAATTTATTGAATGGGTTCAGATTTGTTTTGGTTAAACTGTTCTCGTTTCATCCTTCCAGGTGCGCCAAAAGCAAAATCCTCAACGATAAAGTTATACCCATAGACATCTTCACCCGTTGTTTTGTCGGTGTAATGATTATTTTCAATGCGGTAAGTAATAATTAATTGATCCCCTTTGAGTGCATATTTAGCAATAGCTTCGCCTTTTTGTTTAAAAGCAGTGAATGGAATCCAAACAGGCCGCTCACGGCTTTCCCCTGATTCTTTATCCTTTCCAGCATATTCATTAGATATCAAGGTGAACTTGCAAACAGCGCACTCACTACCGCCTGTTACTATTGCTGCTTTAGCAAGATTGCCGACGAAAGTATTGTTTTGCATGATAGGTGCTCCTTTTTTTATACGTTGATAAATTTTTATATAAAAATAAAATTATTGTTTCTATCTCTTCTTTTACCGCTTCACGACTTACTTCGCATTGCTTTTTAAAAAAACTGCTGTGATATTTTATTTTTCCTATCTTTAGCTCCTCTCCTTTATTATATATATTGAAATGAAAGCTTTATCGCTCTGCTTTTAAAAGCTAGCCGGGTTTCTAGATTGGGAGTCCCTCTTAAATTGTTTTTATTGAGGTGTTCCTATTTGTGTTGCCTTGCTGCCGTTTTTCTGAGTTGATCGTCCTGCGAACAAAAATAGCCACCCCGCTCCGCCATGCAAGGGAGAAATAGGAGGCCGCATGCGGAGCACAGCCGTAGGCGCGCACCGAACGGGGGAGTATTTCAGCCGCGCATAGCGTGGCGGCCCTTGCATGGCGGAGCGGGGCGGCTATGGTCGCGGATAAGGGCGATCAATTCAGAAAAAGGGGAGTAAGGCTTTTGCTAACACCGAAGCAAAAAGCCGCGCGGCGAGCGCCGATCTGGAGGCCCGATAGGGCTGGAGGCTGATTGGGTTTTTGAAGTGCTTTCGGCACGTGCTTTTAGATGAGGCCAAAATGGACGATACAAACGGGAGCTGTGAGTAAAACATTCATGCTTGCGACGAAGATTCAGGCGGATACCGTTTATCAATGAGGGGGGATTACAGTTTACTATTTTCTATCTGCTAAATTCAGAAAGATTGACGCAATATACCTAAGCATTTCCAATGCGGGGTGGTTGCATGCTTACTATTTTCTTACACACTAGTCTTCTGATCGTTATCTGTAAGGCTTTGTTAGTTTTAGTCCATGTAAGGGCATGCCATAGATCCTAAAAAATCTCCTTCAAACTTTATTAAACACTTGTATTTTTTTATATGTTGTGACCACTTATAAAAAAATACAAGGTTCCATCATTTCCCGCAAAAAATTCTTGATTAAATTAGCATCTCCCTAAGGGAGTAGTAAATGTTAACTCCAATTTTGAATAAAGCTATTCCAGCCTGTTTTACAGCACAAGAATCAGCGCAGCCATCATTTTTCTCGCTACCTTTAGAAATTCAGCAAGAGGTAGAGAATCTACTAGATTTTTCAGGTCGCCAGGCATGGTTCGAAGCTCTGACAACGGTGACTCGAAATGGTGAGGCGATAGAAGAGCCAGCTTTAAAACTTTATTTAATTAAAAGCAAGATTCGAGAAAAATATCAAAGGGACTTAATAAATTACG
>JASSUD010000116.1:0-2374 GCA_031963225.1 Mycoavidus cysteinexigens | reverse complement strand
TTGCGGTGGAGCTTGGGTATCTGGACATCGTCAAGCAATTGCTGGGTCCGCGTAATAGCGCTTTAGAACAACTCGATTCAGCGGATAATACGCCGCTTTATCTGGCAATCCAGCACCGTCAGAAAGCGGTGAGTGATTATTTGCTGGAAATAGGCGCTAAAACGGACCAACTCATTGATGGCGGAAACGCATTAACCCACGCGTTAAAAACCGGGCAAGTCCGCGTGGCCGAAACTATATTAAAAGCGAACCAATTCAAACTGAACACCCAGGATCCGATCGATAAAGACAATTTCTTATGGATGTGTAAACTGGGTGTATGGCGGTTATGTGAACCCATTATCGCGCGCAATCCCCAGTGGGCCACTCAGACGCTCGACAAAGACCATGCTGAGCTGAACGGCTATATTGATTATGTATATAAGCATAACCGCATTACGCAATGGAGCCATGTGCTTGGAAACTTCAAAACGGGCACTGTAGCGTATTTAAAAGCGCATGTTGGTAAGCTGTATAAGCTGGCGATTAAACACCGTAGTCATGCGATATTACAGCCTATGCTTCAAGTAGTGGATCCTTATCCTCCTTACCGTAAACTATTCAAGAACGATCGACGCGCTTCCTATAGCGACTATGACCTGATTCAATTTGCAGTGAGATATGACTTGCCCCAATTTTATGGGCCCTATGTCGCCGGCGTGAGGAATCCAGCTGCGCTTGAGCATCCCACTGCCGACGGGAAAAGCCTGCTGTATTTAGCTGCTGAAAGTGGTAACCGTGAGCTGATTGAGATGTTGCTGGATAAGCAAGCGTTGCTGGACAAGCAGGTTCACCCGATAGCACCTAATGGCCAACATATCTTCTACGCCTTAATCGAGCATAACCACCCAGACATCATCCGTAGTCTACTGTTAGATGAACGTTACCGTTCTTCTTTAAACATCAATGGATTGGTGAGTGAGACAGAGCAAATCCGGGCGATCGATTTAGCGTGTAAGCTCGGCAACTTAAAGATGGCAACCAGCTTGATTCAATGGGGAGCTAAAATTGATAAACCGAATCAACATCATAAACTTCCCATTTATTACGCCATTGAAAACAATGCGCCACACTTAATCCGGCTCATCCTTAGGTATGAGATTGGCGATGTAGAGAAGATTTTAAATTATGCTATTCGCCTGCATAAGAATGCCATCTTCCTGCAATTATTGCGCCATAGTCCGGGATTTAAGAAAGAAGTTCTACGTTGTGCTAACAGCCTGCTTGCCACCGCCATTGACCATCATAACGTCGGCGCTTACAAGGTTTTAACCACCGTTCTTGGCGCCACCGTCAACAATGCATTGCTGCACCTGGCCATCACCCATAATGCCCATGAAATCGTCCCCTTACTAATCGCTGCCGGTTGTGACAGAGATGCAGAAGAAAATGGGCTCACGCCGCTAGAACTCGCCTGCAAAAAGAATCACGATTTATGCGTACACGCACTCCTTCAAGGCGGTCCATTAAGCCAGAAACTCAGGGTCAAGCCGAGCAAATGGATAGAGCTGATTTTAGATGGCAAAGCGCCAGCGGTTAATCAGAATTTCATTGACGCGATCAAGCGCGATGACCTGGATAAAGTCAAGGAATTAACGACGCACTATGCGCCGGGTAGTCTTCAGTACCTGTTCGAAGGCGAAAAAATCAACTGTTCGTTATTGGACATAGCAATCCTGGAAGTCAAACCGAAAATCATACAATATCTATTAAACAATCGTTGTTGTGATCCGTATGCCTCTAATTCTTTAGATTTAAGCGCCGTTCACTTGTTAATGAGACGCAGCGATGCCCACTTTGTCATTCAACTCATTGAAAAATTTAATGAACAATTTGATGTCCAATTTAAATTGGACATCAACCGGGCTGACCCGAGGAATGGCTGTACTCCGTTGCACATGGCCCTGTTGTGCCAAAACCAGGCGATGGCGAATTATTTAATGGCAAACGGCGCGGATATGTATGCCGAAATGACCGATGGCAAAAACGTAGGCAAAAACGTATTACACATTGCCATAGAACAAAAAAACTTGGCCTTCATCAAACTCGCAATCAAAGAATATGGTTATAACTTACATCATAAGAACTCGCTGCAAGAGTGTGCGCTGGCCATGGCGCTGAAAACGGGCAATGTGGAGATTGCCCAGTATCTGGTTGAATCCGGTGCGGATATACAGGGCATAGACGGGTTTAAGCAACGCACCATGCTGCATTATGCTGTTTTGTCCCACGATGCCAAAATCGTATTCTATGTGCTCAGTTGCGGCGTTCAGACTAGAGTCCAAGACCATATAGGCATGCTGCCTGTGCATCTGGCAGCCAAACAAGGCGACCT
>JASSUD010000115.1:0-2449 GCA_031963225.1 Mycoavidus cysteinexigens | reverse complement strand
GCCCTGGCAGAAGCTATCCAAGAATTTCATTAAAACCTAGGAACAAATGGAATTCGTTTGGGACAACTTCCAGAGCTTAACCGAATGCCATTGTATCCCGTAGATGCAAAACTAGAATAAGTAGAAAAGCGCATAGCACACACTCAACAGGCCATCTTACAGCTTAAAGAAGCGGGTTATTTAGTATTGGACGACAGTGCGGTTTTAAGCGCTCCAGCGGATATCTATCTGAATGAAGAGATTATCCAGCAATGAAGGTTTTCAAGAAGAAAACGGCTTGGATACCTTTTTGCATAAAAGCAGTGCTTATTTTGGCGTTGTTATCGGGAGGTTTTACTTTTTTGAAGAGTCACTATTGCATTGGCATTGATCCGCAAATCGAAAAATGTTTGCCAGGATATTTTGTATTTCTCATCAATCTAAAAGATAAAAAATTAACACGTGGCAATGTCTACGCTTTTTTATTTAAAGGTAGACGAATGGTGAAGATACTTGTTGGTATGCCACACGATACCGTCGAAATCGATCAGGCTCAACAGATTAAAGTGAATGGCAAAGTAATAAGACAAGGATTGTATCTGGCTCACCAATTAGGCCATCCAGCCTCTCATGTTTACGGCAAAACAGTACTACAAGAAGGTCAATATTGGTTTATGGGCAAAAGCTTTCATAGCTTTGATTACCGTTATTGGGGAGTCGTACAGAATGATAAGATTATTGGGCGCACGTATCCATTGTTTTAAAACAATAACTGTGGTGATTGCGCTATTTTTTGTAATGGCTGATGGTGCATGGTCAATGTCTAATGTTTTTGGTGTACAGGGTCATAGGGAGCGTTGTATCCATTAAGCGGATTTCAAAACGGTGCCAAAGGCATGATTAAAAAGTACTTGGGGCCTGTGTGGAAAAGCGCGAAGCCTATTGCTGCTTCAACTCACCCCTCTCTCGCATTATTCAAGAACAGGTGTGTCCTCAACTCGGCTTAGATTGGGGCAGTGCCAAACAGCCGCAGTGTGACGGTATTCCGATAGAGCGTATTGGTGAGGTCGATTGGAACAAAGTCAATCTTGATGAATGGATAGAACTGCTTCAGAAAAATGGGCATTTCCCCAACCCTGAGCACTTAACACATGAGGCCCTAACAGGGGCAGGTCATCCTTTTAATACAGATGGCAAGCGTAAAAATATCGTAGATCGCACCACCGAGCGGTTAAAAGGAGTTGAAGCGGATAAGCTTAGAGACCAGGCAAGCAAACTGATTAAGCCGGATACGGGGGCACATTGAAATTTTATCCGATCTAGATGAAAAAAATGATCAGGGCACATCGGGTAGTCCTGTCGAAGTATCAGTCGAGATATACTCGCCGCCAGTGCCAGAATGGCTGATGAAGGAGCGCGCGCATCATTCGATACCCATCATGCTCTTAGCGCACTTGATCTAACAAAAAATAACAAAGGGGAAGTGATATGTTGGGCAGCGTTGTTTCGTCATCACGTAGCGTGCTCTCGCTACAGGAAACGTTGGATCTCGCGAGTTCTTACATAGATACTGCCCGCAAGGCTAAGAATCTCAAGATCGCGTTAGTTTTATGCGACGACGCAGAAGCCTCGTTATCACAGATGAAAAAAGCCTTGAGAAAGGCGCACACTGCTGAAACCTTAGCAGATCAAACCCTGCGAGATAAAATTGCCACCGTGTATTTTGAGCATGGCAAAGTGTTAGAGCAGTTAGGGCAAAACGATATGGCGCAGGCAAGCTATAAAAAGGCGCAAAAGTGGGGCCATCCCAGCCTAACTTCTCAGCCAAGCAGTCTATCGGTCTATGCAGCGCTGCACCCGGCTACTTTGACGAACCAGTCCCTCGTCGGTACGCAGACCAGCGAGACCTTGCACGCTTCTGCAGCACCATTGCCCGTCAACTCTTCCTCTTCTATCCCTGCTGATATCCCCTCAACATTAGCTGAACCTGCCCAAAACGCAGCACTCTCACCGCGCATACTCGAAGGCGTTGAGGAAAAGAATGACTTGGTGAACCAGTTGTTTACGGAAATACTGCAGACCTTTCAGAACTTAGATTTATCGAGCGTATGGCCCAGTGCCTTTTTAGTCTATGCCCATGACAACCTGCATTACGGCATGGCGGATGCAGGCACGTCAAAATTTCTGATTGATCACCTGGTCAAGTTAGGTGTCAATCTCTATTCCGATCAACGGCCAAAAGGATTGCAAGCGCTAGCTGCGTTAAACACCCGAGAAGATGCGGCCAGGGTAGACGATATTCTCACTAGCCAGCTGTGTTTGTTGCCCACCGCCATAGGTGGGATCCAACCGGTCGATAAGGTGATTGTTTGTGGTTCGCAGGTGTTAGGGCATTATCTCCAATGGGGAGAAGCAGGGAAACACTATCAAGCCTATTGCGCAGACCTGAAAAAAGCCTACGGGCTGGCTC
>JASSUD010000002.1:0-90227 GCA_031963225.1 Mycoavidus cysteinexigens | reverse complement strand
TTTTGATGAAGCAAGATGATATGTGAAAAGCTATGTGGAGCGGGCGATGGGAATCGAACCCACGTCTCTAGCTTGGGAAGCTAGGGTAATGGCCATTATACGACGCCCGCAAGAGTGGGGATTCTATAGGTCAGTGACCGTACTTTCAATACAAGCGGCTCAAGAAGCGTTATTTTGTTTTTGTAGGGAGATCACGACGGAAAATCCATGTGGTGGGTGTGGAAGCTTCTGGTGTAAAGCAATAGCCTTCTGCATTAAAGCTCTTTAGGTCTTCTGGGTTTTCAATAGCTTGTGTGACGGCAAAGCGTGTCATTAAACCGCGTGCATATTTTGCCTGGACACCAATGACTTTATAGCCTGTACTTTTGAGTTCTTGAAAAACTGGGGTAATGATTTGTGCATCGAGGTGTGCAGCTTGGACCGCTTTGAAGTATTCCAGCGATGCAAGGTTGATGATGGTGCGGGTGGCGTGCGTTCTAAGTGCGGTATTTAAGGTGTGGGCAAGTTTTTTGCCCCAGAACGCGTAGAGGTCTCGTCCTTGATCATTTTTTAAATGCGTACCCATCTCTAGTCTATAGGCAGCAATCAAATCAAGAGGGCGGAGCACGCCGTATAGGCCTGAGAGGATGCGTACATGCTCTTGTGCGTAGTCCAGCTCTTTTTCGCAGAAGGATGCGGCTTGTATTCCTTCATAGACTCTTCCTGAAAAAGTTAAAAGTGCTTGTTTACCTTGTTTGCGCTCCACTTGCTGTGCCCATTGAGTGTGGCGCTCGCAATTTAGTTGGGCTAGTTTTTCCGAGATCCCCATTAAATTCCCAAGCTCTTCAATGGATAAGGCCTGCAGAGTTGCCATGAGCGCGGAAGATTCTTTAATTAATGCAGGAAAAGTATGCCGCTGTGTTTGAGCCGGAGTGTGAAAGTCCAGTGATTTGGCGGGAGACAGAATAATAATCATAGCCAGTAAAATGAGAAATGTGACGCCTAGGCAGCAAGCATAAGGGGTTGGCGGTAGATGCGCTGTTTTATAAACGCAGCGTGCAATCTTGAGTGTTAATTAAAATAGCTAAAAAATATATCTTATATCTTTCATCGGAATTGTCTTAAATGATAGTCTTACGTATTCTCTTGGAATTCAAAAAAAGCCGCCTGTTTCCAAGAGAACGTTAGAATAGCCAATTTTTTCGGCTAGGGAGCTATGTCGAGTCTATCGAATCTTCAGAAAACGAGTAGTTTTGAGCTGCGTAGTGGCACGCTTGATACGCTTCTTTTCGTGGTCAGAGACCCTGATTTAGATGTTCTATATACAGAAATTGAGCAGCGTTTTGGTGCAACTCAGTCATTTTTTGCAAATGAAGGGGTGGTCATCGATGTGCGTGCTTTGGATGCAAATGCTTCTATTTCTCTCCCTGCTTTGGTGGCTTTGCTAAAGCAAAGGCATATGTGCCCGATAGGGGTGGTGGCAGAGGATGCGCAGCTTGCTTGGGTTAAATCAAGCGGACTGCCTGTGCTCGATGCGCAAGAAAGCCGCGGTAAGCGGCGTGATATACCTGTTGCTAGGACTGCTCGCGCTGTTACGCAAGCCAAATCAAGTGACAGCGCAGCTGCGATAGAGCGTACTCCAGCATCGGTGTCTGCATCGCTTGCAAGGATGCCTGCGCCTTCTGCTCAACCTACGATTTTGGATAAGCCATTGCGCTCTGGGCAGCAAATTTATGCGCCCGGAGATTTGATTGTGTTGGCACCTGTAAATTGCGGCGCAGAGATTATGGCGCAAGGTAATTTATATATTTACGCGCCGCTTCGGGGACGGGCACTTGCTGGCGTACCGGGTAATACAGAGGCACGTATTTTTTGCTCTTGCTTAGAAGCGGAGCTGGTTTCGATCGCGGGTATTTACGGAACGGCTGAAGCCGCTTTGTTGATGCAAAGACGGGGTCAGTCGGTGCAAGTGCGCTTAGTGAATGAGAAGCTGATTATCGAGCCGCTTAGTATGTAGGTGTGCCCTTAGGACGCAAAAAAGTCCTGAAAAAATACACAAAGGCTTGTGGTGAGCATATTGGATTCCTTTATTGCCCCCAACCTACGATTTTCTATATTCAAAAAATTAAGATTCAAAAATTCACAGGAAAAATATGGCGAAAATTATTGTGGTGACGTCGGGCAAAGGAGGCGTTGGTAAAACGACTACTAGCGCCTCCTTTGCTTCTGGCTTGGCCCTTCGCGGTTATAAAACGGTGGTAATCGATTTTGATGTGGGTTTACGCAATCTAGATTTAATTATGGGTTGCGAGCGGCGTGTGGTGTATGACCTGATCAATGTAATTCAGGGAGAGGCACAGCTTAATCAAGCACTCATTAAAGATAAAAAATGTAGCAGCTTATATATCCTGCCTGCGTCACAAACGCGTGATAAGGATGCGCTCACTGAAAAAGGGATTGAAGCCATCATAGAAGGGCTCAAGGCGATGGGTTTTGAGTATATCGTCTGCGATTCTCCTGCGGGAATCGAGTCAGGTGCGCTGCTTGCGATGCATTTTGCAGACGAAGCACTGATCGTGACTAACCCTGAAGTATCTTCCGTTCGAGATTCAGATCGTATTTTGGGCATGCTTTCTTCTAAAACACGGCGTGCTCAGGAAGGTAGCGAGCCTATTAAAGAGCACTTACTGGTTACCCGTTATAATCCAAAACGGGTTCACGAAGGTGAAATGCTCTCTGTGGCCGATATCCAGGAAATTCTGCGCATTGATTTGCTAGGCGTGATTCCAGAGTCGCCCCATGTGCTGCAGGCTTCTAATCAGGGCACTCCTGTTATCTGTCTTCCAGAGGCCGATGCTGCAAGTGCCTATCAAGATGTGATTGCGCGCTTTCTAGGTGAAGAAAGACCTATGCGGTATATAGGTTATGAAAAGCAAAGCTTGCTTAAGCGTATTTTTGGTAATAAGTAAAAAAGGAAGAACTATGTCAATACTTTCTTTTTTATTGCGTGAAAAAAAGAAATCTGCAACGCTTGCTAAAGAGCGTTTGCAGCTGATCATCGCCCATGAACGGGTCGATACAGCTCCTCGGTTAAATTATCTGCCTGAGTTGCAACGTGAATTGATTGCGGTAGTATCAAAGTACGTCAAAATTGCCAATGAAGATATTCAGGTACATCTTGAGAGGCAAGACCAACTGGAAGTGCTGGAAGTGAAAATTGAAATCCCTCAAGCATGAGGCGTATTTTCGATAGGGCGTGTCCTGAATTCCCCCAAAGGGCCTATCTTTGAGGTCGTGGGTGCCAGGTATTCACTGTACTTAAGTACAGTTCCGGTCCCTGTGCTCCTCCTCCCCCAAATAGGTTCCCTTTGGGGCAATTCAGGACACGCCTAAATGCAATAAGGGCTGTTGACAGAAACAGCCCTTGTTACATTTGGAATACAGGAGCGCACTCGGTTGTTAGCGCTGTGGAGACGCTAGCGTTCTAATTTGAAACTTGCCATCGTCATTAAAGAGCCAACCCTCGACAATTTCAATTTCGCCCGCGCTTCGAAAGAGTTCGCTAGGAGGTAAAGGCAGAGGCGCTGCACGTTGCAGACTGGATAATGCAACTTGTTCGGCTTGAGCATCGCCGTTGGTGCGGTATACCGACCAACTTACCAGCTGCCCTTGTTTATTCACTTTAAAGGCCATCACTACCACGGAGCGTAGCATGGACTGTGGGCTCCCAGAAGCCAGCAGCGGACTATTTTCCTGCTGAATTTTTTGGGCAATTTTCACTTTATACTCTTTGAGCTGCGCCATTTCTTGCGCAGCAGACTGCGATAGGTCTTTGTGCGTTGGAGTGGTGCTACAACCAGCCAGAAATGCTGCTGTAATCAGTGAATAGGTGAGAGCAGGCTGTTTTAATGTATGACGTACAGTGCACGATAAGGTGCGCAAGCTGCGAAGCAAAAGAGCTGGAATCATAACAAGGGCTTTGGCGAGAAGGGGAAAAGGCAGGCCATCATAAATTTGATGCCTAAAGTGTTGCGCTGTAAAAGCGTAATTTGGAATGGCCAAGCGAACTTTTATACCCGCGTCTGCTATTAGCTTGCGTAAATAAGAATTGCATAGTGCAGTCCTCCCCCAAATAGGTTCCCTGTGGGGCAATGGAGGGCACGCCCTAAGAAAAAATTAAAAAAATTCTTATGTGATAATCATTAGCTGTTTACACCAAACTTTTAAAGCATCTTTTCATAATTAGGTACGTTGTGTATCAACTGATGCATCCACAATAGAATAAATAGGCGAATGGCCCGAGGTCTGCATTTGGGAAAGCAAGCGCGGTGACCAGAGTAGTGCACTTATAGTACAGTAAGGATCTGCAAACCCAGTATGAGTACAAAAATAGCCTTGCTTCTTCAAGCATTTTGAGCGGTTTAGATCGATTTTGAGCCTTTGCTCCCATTTATATGCGTTTGACAACAGCCTTTTACTTCTGTAATTTTTTCTTTTTTTGGATTTTCTTTTGACGCCTTATTCCTATTCCATCCCTTCTCGGGAAGCCATTCTCGCTACGCTGCGCGCGGCAGAGCAACCTTTAGCATTTGACGCACTCTGTGACATTTTCTCGCTCGATGTGCTACAGCAAGAAGGGCTTCTCAAGCGTTTATCTGCGATGGAACGCGATGGGCAGGCTAAAAGAAATTCTGAAGGCAATTTTGAGGCAGCAGACACATCACAGTTTATTGCTGGACGGATACAAGCGCATCGTGATGGCTTTGGGTTTTTAATTCGCGACGATGGTCAGCCAGACCTTTTTCTGCCTTTTGCTGAAATGCAAAAAGCCATGCATAACGACCGCGTACTGATTCGGCCAATGGGCTTTGACCGACGCGGTCGCCCTGAAGGGCGTATTGTGGAAGTGACCGAACATGCTAATCGGTATGTGGTGGGATGTTTATTTAATGAAGAGGGTGAATGGTTTGTCACGCCTGAAGATCAGCGTTTTAAGCAAGACATCACGCTGACATTAGAACATATAGGTCAGGCAACGGCAGGGCAGGTCGTGACGGTTGAGCTGCAGACTTTTCCTGGACGTAATCTTTTGCCATCAGGAAAAATTGTAGAAGTATTGGGCCAAGCAGAAGAATCGGGGATGGAAATTGAAATTGCCGTGCGTAAGTACGGCGTCCCTAATGCCTTTAGTGAGGCAGCGCTTAAACAGGCAGCAGCCTTACCTGAAACAGTTACTTCAGCAGATCATGCCGGACGTACAGATGTAAGAGCATTGCCCTTTGTCACCATTGACGGGGAAGATGCCCGCGATTTTGATGATGCGGTATATGGCGAATTGTTGCCAGATTTAGAGGTAGCTCCTACAGCAAAGCCTACTGCTCGACGGGAGAGTAAAAGCCAAAAAGGCGGCTTTCGTTTATGTGTGGCTATTGCAGATGTTTCTCATTATGTGCGGCCCAACGATGCACTCGATCGCGATGCGCTAGAGCGGAGTACCTCCGTGTATTTCCCGCGTCGTGTATTGCCTATGTTGCCTGAGAAACTCTCTAATGGCTTATGCTCTTTAAACCCTCATGTAGACCGCTGCGCGCTAGTCTGCGACATGATTATAGATGCGCAAGGTCACGTTCACTCTCACCAGTTTTATCCGGCTCTTATCCATTCAGCAGCACGCCTGACCTACACGACAGTCGCTCAGGTGCTAGAAGACCCCAATGAAGCGCATCAGCTAGAGACGCCGTCTCTGCTGCCGCATTTGCAAGTCCTCCATCAGATATATCAAGCCTTATTCAAAGCACGCCAAAAACGGGGCGCGATGGAGTTTGAAACTACGGAAACCAAAATAGTCTGCGATGCGCAAGGCAAAATCGAACGCATTATTCCAAGTACTCGTAACGTAGCGCATAAATTGATTGAAGAGTGCATGCTGGCAGCCAATGTATGTGCCGCACAAACACTGAATAAACATAAGCACCCAGGGTTATACCGTGTACATGCGCAACCTGAGCCTGAAAAACTCATTAATTTGAGACGTTTTCTAGGTCTGCTCGGTTTATCGTTAGGAGGAGGGGAGAACCCTTCTGGTATCGACTATGCAATATTGATGGATGAAGCGCGAGCCCGTGCGCAAAGCCCCGAAGCCACTATTGATCTTCCTCTTTTGCAGACCATGCTATTGCGTTCTATGCAGCAGGCTGTTTACAGCCCAGATAATATCGGGCATTTTGGATTAGCCTACGAAGAGTATGCGCACTTCACCAGCCCTATTCGCCGCTACCCTGATCTGCTCACACACCGCGCGCTGTATGCGATTTTGGCAGGGGGAAAATACCACCCCAAATACGTGCCAGAAATTGTACTCAATACGTCTACGATATCTGCCGCTGCACGCCGCTCAAAAAATAATGGAGCAGCATCACAGACTGCGGATCAAGATGTTGGTAGCGCAAAGAAAAGTGCAAAACCCGTATCGTTTAAATCTAAAGCAGAAGAGATTTGGTATCAATTAGGTCAACATTGCTCTGCTAATGAGCGCCGCGCGGATGAAGCTTCGCGCGAT
Organism: Mycoavidus cysteinexigens; assembly: GCA_031963225.1. Classification (GTDB taxonomy): domain Bacteria; phylum Pseudomonadota; class Gammaproteobacteria; order Burkholderiales; family Burkholderiaceae; genus JASSUD01. Next base: position 83,689 of record JASSUD010000002.1, on the reverse strand, counting down.
GTAGAGGCCTGGCTAAAATGCTATTTCATGCGTGATAAAGTCGGTGAGATTTATAACGGCGCAATCAGTGGGGTGACCTCTTTTGGATTATTTGTGCAGCTCGATACGTTGTTTGTAGATGGTCTAGTCCATGTGACGGAGTTGGGCAGCGATTATTTTCAATACGATGACATCAAAAATGAGCTAGTCGGTGAGCGCACAGGGGCGCGCTACCGATTATTAGATCGACTCACGGTGCAAGTAGCAAGAGTAGATTTAAGCACGCGAAAAATAGATTTTCGTCTGATAGAAGCGCTTCCAAAAGCAATCAAGAAAAAAACCAGTAAGGCCGCTTCCCCTGAAAAGCGCGCTCAAAAAGAAGAGGTTGTGCAGAAGGAATCTAAGATAAAAGCAAAGAAAACTTCTGTTGCTGCTTCTAAGAAAAAAGCAAAAGCCACCTCTAAAGCAGCGCCGAAAAAAGCGACTAAAAAAGTATCTAAGGCCGCGCCAACAGGAAAGAAAGTATCCAAGGCAGCGCCAAAAGCAATAGAAAAAGTAACAGGAAAAGCAACCACAAAAGCTAAAACTAAAACTGCCAAGCCCGCTACAACTACTCGGGCAAAAACAGCTAAAAGCAAAGATATACAGCAGTAAACCAATGAAAAACAGGTACAGCCTGTTTGAGTGCAATATTACAAGGTCTAAATAGTGTCAAATTCCAAAATCCTATACGGGTTTCATGCAGTCACTGCGCGGGTGCGTCGCGATGCAGCCACAGTAGAAGAAATTTTTTACGATCCATCTCGGCGCGATCGCCGCATGCAGGATTTTTTAGAAATGGCGAATACGGCAGGCGTGCGGCTGTTAGCCGTAGATGCCAATCGCCTGCATGGCTTAACAGGTAGTGATCGACACCAAGGTGTAGTTGCAAAAGCAGCCCCCTTATTAATGGGTGAAACGCTCACAGAACTGCTTGACCAGATCGAAGGCCCCCCCTTATTACTCGTACTCGATGGAGTAACAGATCCGCATAATTTAGGAGCCTGTTTGCGTGTAGCCGATGCGGCTGGCGCCCATGCCGTGATTGCACCTGCCCAACGTGCGGTAGGTCTGAATGCCACTGCGGCAAAAGTAGCCAGTGGCGCGGCAGAAACCATTCCCTACTTAATGGTTACCAACCTTGCACGCAGCCTGCGCGAATTGAAAGACCGTGGCATTTGGGTGGTGGGCACCACCGATAGCGCACCAGACAGTCTCTATCAAAGCAAACTGACCGGGCCACTCGCCTGTGTGATGGGCGCCGAAGGTGAAGGATTGCGGCGGTTAACGCAAGAAAACTGCGACGCTTTGGTCAAAATTCCCATGTTTGGTAGCGTGACCAGCTTGAATGTGTCTGTCGCCAGTGGCGTGGTGCTATACGAAGCTGCCCGTCAACGTATAAGCACTTGATCGGCAGAGTTAAAGGCAACAATATGCAACACAATCCGCTTTCGCAAAATGCGCTAAAACAACAAGTCGGAAAGGCCGGGGCGGCCTATATACTAGAAAAAGTGCCAGAAGGATCGGTGCTCGGAATAGGCACTGGGTCGACGGTGAACTATTTAATAGATGCGTTGGCTGAGCATCCTAAGTTTGCCGGGCGATATCGCGGCGCTGTATCCACTTCCGCAGCTACCACAGCCCGTTTACAGGCCTGTGGAATGAAAGTGATCGACTTAAATGAGGTTGATACGCTGCCGCTCTATATGGATGGAGCCGATGAAATAGATGGGCAGGGGCGGATGATTAAAGGAGGTGGCGGGGCGTTGACCCAAGAAAAAGTCGTTGCGATGGTGGCACAGACTTTTATCTGCCTTGCCGATGCTTCAAAACGCGTTGAGAAGCTTGGCGCCTTTGCCTTGCCTATCGAAGTGCTGCCTATTGCACAGCGAGCCATCACTGAGCGATTAAAAGGCTTGGGGGGCATGCCAACACTACGTCGTACTCAAAAAGGGGAAGCGTACACTACCTGCCATACAAACCTGATTTTGGATGTGGCAGAGCTAGATATACCTGACCCTATTGCTTTAGAAAATGAAATAAACAGCTGGCCAGGTGTAGTGACGGTGGGCTTATTTGCTCGGCGAGGCGCAAACAGTTGCCTGTTAGCTGGTGAGCATGGGGTTGAGCTAATTCATTTTTAAAATAAAAATTCTCCACCGTACCTCACTCTAACGCCGCACCTTAAAAAAAGGCGTAGGTTGGTGGTGAGGTACGAACCCCAACATGGAGACCACTGCCCTTTCAGAACTTGCATATGCATACCAAAAGCAATGATTAAAAGTCGGTGGTATGCATGTTGGGGAACGTTGCTCACCACCAACCTGCACTTTATTTTAAAGAACAGGTATCGTAATCGACCTCAGGCCGCAAGGCGCATAGAAGAAACAGACATAGAAGCTCCACTATCAAATAATTAAGATCTGTTTTCTCTTTTTAGCGTGAATTTTTTGTCATGCATTTCAACTTCAGCCATCATTAGACTAACTTTTTCTAAAGCTCGCTTGGCTTTTTCTTGTGGAGTCAGTATGCATGCTCTTTGTTCTTTTAGTCTTGATTGATAGCATGTGTTAATTTCATAAAGAGGAATGCTTTTTAACTTTCGCTTTGCATTTATAAGAAAAGCAATGTTGGTATTGAAATTACGGTTAAAGCATTCGTCTACTTTGTTATTAATCGATTTTATTAGATTATGTTGAGTCTGAAATATCGGTTCTGGATTGATTTTTATTTTTGAAATCATGTATGCATTTAATATACTATATAAAATATCTATTGATTTTTGAATGTATGCTTCGCATGACGATGCTGAATGAATATTGATATTTTCAATATTCGACTGTATCAAAGTGAGTCCAATTTCTAGGGTAAGCTTTGCGATTTCATCTATCTTTTCGGATGGAGGGGTATAGTGAATAGAGCGAGCTAAATTTGTACTAGAAGATGTATAAAATACATTATCGTAAGTCGTATAACTTTGATTTATATACATAGAAGTGAAGGTAGAAATTTTTCTGGCTAGAGTGAGGAAATAAGATATTTCTTATCTATTATAAGAAATATCTTATAAATATGCAAAATAAAAAACCGCATGCCAATTTGGTATGCGGTTTTTTTACTTCAAGAATGCAAATGTAGGCGATCGTTTAGCGGGTTTCGATCGGTGCTACATCCCGTAGAGTCTGGCCTGTGTACAGTTGGCGTGGGCGGCCGATTTTTTGTTCGGGGTCTGAGATCATTTCACTCCATTGTGCAATCCACCCTACGGTGCGCGCCATGGCGAAGATGCAGGTGAACATAGAGGAGGGGATGCCCAGTGCGCGTAATACGATGCCTGAATAGAAATCTACGTTTGGATAGAGTTTGCGTGATACGAAGTATTCGTCTTCCAGTGCAATTTTTTCTAGTGTCATCGCTAGTTTGAAGAGCGGGTCGTCATGTAGGCCCAGTTCTTCGAGTACTTCATGACAGGTTTCGCGCATGAGTTTTGCGCGTGGATCGTAGTTTTTGTAGACCCGATGCCCAAAACCCATGAGTTTGATAGAGGAGTTTTTGTCCTTTACTTGCTTGATGAATTCGGGGATGTGGTCTGCGGAGCCGATTTCTTCGAGCATATTGAGTGCCGCTTCATTGGCGCCTCCGTGTGCTGGGCCCCATAAGCAGGCAATACCGGCTGCAATGCAGGCAAAAGGATTGGCTCCTGAAGAGCCTGCTAAACGCACAGTAGAAGTAGAGGCATTTTGTTCATGATCGGCATGCAAAATCAAAATGCGGTCTAGTGCACGGGCAAGCACTTTGTTGACTTTATAGTCTTCACAAGGCGTGGAGAACATCATGCGCATAAAGTTTTCACTGTAGTTCAGTGCGTTATGCGGATAGATAAATGGGGTGCCCGTGTTGTATTTAAAAGCCATTGCAACGAGCGTGGGTAGTTTCGCAATCATGCGGATTGCGGATACTTCGCGATGGCGTGGATTGGTGATATCTAGCGAGTCGTGATAGAAGGCGGAAAGCGCGCCTACACAGCCTGTTAATACGGCCATTGGGTGGGAGTCGCGACGAAATCCACGGAAAAAGAAGTGCATTTGCTCATGAACCATCGTGTGTATTTTTACGGTGTCTGAGAATGTATTTTTTTGTGTAAGGGTGGGTAATTCACCTTTCAGTAGTAGATGGCAGACTTCTAAAAAATCACAGTGTCTAGCTAGCTGCTCAATAGGATAGCCGCGATGTAGTAATTGGCCTTTATCGCCATCAATGTAGGTAATAGCTGAGCTGCAGGCTGCAGTCGACATAAAACCTGGGTCATAGGTAAATTTTCCAGTTTGCTCATAGAGCTTGCGAATATCAATTGCATCAGGACCTATTGACCCAGTAAAAACTGGCAAATTTTTTGCGCCAGAAGCCTCATCGCTAAAAGAAATGGTGGCGGTGCTGCGAGAAGTAGGGGTCATAGTATTTCCTGTAATGAAGGCGATTGCATATCGTGTGTGAATGTAATTCTCACGCCACGGTTACAGCAGATTTTCTGGTTCGTGTAGTTTTAGCCGTGGTGGTTTTTTTGGGTGTTGCTTCTTTTTTCTCAAATTCAAAGCCGATAGTGTGATCCGCTTCTTTTTTTACTAAAAATGCTTTGAAGTTACGTCCTGTACGGGCAGATTTAAAGCCTGTGAGTAAATCGGTACGGCCTTCGCTCAAAAGCTTATGCATCTGTTCATGATCAATAATTTGTTGTAAGACCACGGTGCCAGAGCGGAAGGTGCAGCTTTTAGATGGCCCTACGCTGTGCTCGCAGACATAGTGCATGCCGTGTTCAAAAACACGGCTATTGCATTTTGGACAGGGGCCTATGGATTCTTGCTTGCTGAAATCCGGTGCGGGGCCTGAGTCTTCTTGAGTTTCTTGACCGAAGTCAAATTCGAGTTTGAAATTTTGTATCTCTTCGTCAAAAGACAACTTGAGCTGCGCAGCAAAAGGGCGTCCCATTTTGCTGCGAAATCCCGATAGAGGTCCGAGTTGCTTGTTTTGCAGGAGCTCTTCTATCTCTGGAATTTCAAATTGCCGCCCTGCGGGTGATTTCGTCACAGAAAACGCACAATGCGTGCAGGAGAAGCGGCGATAGTTTTCTTTGACTTCGCTGCCGCAATGCGGGCAGGGCGTGTGCAGCGTGGTGTAGTCGCCGGGTATCGTATCGGAGTCATATTCTTTGGCTCTTTTTACGATGATTTGGGTCATGCGCGCGATGTCTTGCATAAATTCATCTCGCGCAAGTTGGCCTTGTTCGATTTGGGCTAATTTAAATTCCCAGTCTCCTGTGAGCTCGGGAGCAGTGAGCTCCTTCACACGCAAGCCGCGCAAAAGGGTCATAAGCTGGAATGCTTTGGCCATAGGTTGGAGCTCTCGTCCTTCCCGTACTATGTATTTTTCAGTCAATAGGCCTTCAATGATGGCTGCGCGGGTAGCAGGGGTTCCTAAGCCTTTTGTAGCCATGGCTGCGCGCAATTCGTCATCTTCAATACGCTTGCCAGCCCCTTCCATCGCTGCTAGTAAACTTGCTTCGTTGTAGCGTGCAGGGGGTTTGGTGGTGAGGCCATTAGATTGTATTTCCTCAGTTTGAATACGCTCACCAGGGATCAGCGCCACAAGTTGATCTTGGTCGCCTTCTTGGCTCTCGCGTCCATATACTTGTAGCCAACCCGGAGAGGTTAAAACTTTGCCTTCTGTTTTAAAAGAATGCCCAAGTACCTGGGTGATGCGTGTGGTGATTTGATAATGGGCGGCAGGGTAGAACACAGCTAAAAAGCGGCGCACCACTAACTCATAGAGCTTTTGTTCTGGTTCAGAAAGTGCACCAGGCATCTGCAGGGTAGGGATGATGGCAAAGTGATCGCTGACCTTACTATTGTCAAAAATACGGCGGTTAGGCTTGGCCCATCCCTCTTTGAGGATCGTTTTTGCAAGGGGTTCCCACTTTGTTTCTTGCTGTAGGGCCTTGAGCGTGTTTTTTGCCGTATCGACATAATCTTGAGGCAGTGCACGGGAATCGGTACGAGGGTAAGTAAGGACCTTATGCTTTTCATATAAGGCTTGTGCGATACCCAGGGTATTTTTGGCTGAAAAGCCGAATCGGCTATTTGCCTCACGCTGCAGGCTGGTTAGATCAAACAGTAAAGGCGAAAGCTGTGTTGAGAGCTTTGATTCTTCTGTGGCGGTACCGATCTGTTCGCGGCATGCTACAACTATCGATTCTGCAGCGGCCTGGCTCCAGAGTCGAGAATCACGCTGCTCAGGGTCCGTTTCTTGTTTTTTAAACTTAGGATCGAACCAGCGTCCCTCATACATCCCAGCTGCGCACATAAACTGTGCATGGACTTCCCAATAATCGCGAGGGATAAATTTGCGGATTTTCTCTTCGCGCTCAACGACGATAGACAGAGTTGGGGTTTGTACACGCCCGACTGTCGTTAGAAAAAAGCCTCCATCCTTACTATTGAATGCGGTCATGGCACGTGTGCCATTGATGCCTACCAACCAATCGGCCTCAGAGCGGCAGCGCGCAGCATGTGCGAGGGGTTGCACCTCTGCATCGCTGCGCAGGCGCGTGAAGCTCTCTCTGATAGCTTGCTTGGTCATGGATTGCAGCCAGAGCCGCTCGATCGGAAGTTTGGATTTGGCGTGCTGAACGATCATGCGAAAGATAAGTTCTCCCTCGCGCCCTGCATCGCAGGCATTGATCAAGCGATCAATATCTTTGCGTTTGATGAGTTTGGTTAACGCTTTAAGGCGTGCTTCGCTCTTTGCAATAGGCTCTAAATCAAAGTGTGGTGGAATGACGGGCAAATGCGCGAAGCTCCATTTCCCACGTTTCACATCGTATTCGTCGGGTGCTTTGATCTGGAGTAAGTGGCCAATAGCCGACGAGATCACGTACTCTTCGTTTTCAAAGTAGTCCTCTTTTTTGGTAAAGCCTCCGAGCGCCCGCGCAATATCGCTGGCAACAGAAGGCTTTTCCGCAATGATTAAGGCTTTAGGCATGGCAGGCAGAGGTAACAAAAAAGAGAATTAAAAAGGAAGTCAGAATATACAATCAATGAAAAAGCCGGAGGATATAGGGAATGCGCAATGATTTCGAGCAGTTTGGCTTTGAAAATTGGTCTGACTTCCCTTAGATTCACCTTATTTTTCGCAAAATCAACACTATTCTTGGCGCTAGAGCACTTTAAAAAGTGCCAAAAAAGCGCCAAGGGTCGATTCTAGAGGCGCTTTTTATATTACCAGTACACGGAGGTCTTTTGAGCGCCCTACATTGCCATTTCACTATAAGGCTCAAATCGGGTGGGTGGCGTATTAGAGGACCCGTTGGCATTACTATGTAACGACAGTGCTGAGGCTGCGGCTGACAAAGACGGCGCATAAAAAGGCGCAGCGCTGTGATGGTGAGGGCGGCGGCGATAGATTTTAAGCGCATCCGTATTGAGCGCCTGATCTACTTCCCCTTTGATGTAATTCAAAATATGCCGAAAGGCAGTACTAAAGTAGAGCTCATAATTTTCGCGCTCGACATACCCAATATGCGGTGTACAGATCACGTTCTCCATACGCAATAAGCTATAGCCTTGTAAGATGGGTTCATGTTCGTAAACATCAATGGCTGCCATTCCAGGGCGACCATGTCCTAGTGCACTGAGTAGGGCGTTTTCTTTGATCAACTCCGCATGGCTTGTATTTACAAACAAAGACGTAGGTTTCATCAATAGCAGATCATTGCGCGTTATTATGCCCCGCGTGTGTGCGGTTAGCGGAAGATGCACACTTAATATATCGCTTTCTGAAAACAACTCAGCTTTATTCTTAGCAATATCCAAGCCTACTGCTTGCGCGGTTTGCATATCACGCTCTGGGCCATACACCATGACCTTCATGCCGAATACACGTCCATAGCTTGCAACCAATTTGCCAACATCTTCATAGCCTAAAATACCCAGGGTCTGCCCCTGCAGCACTTGCCCCAAACCAAAATTAGCAGGCATAGAGGTACTTTTTAAGCCAGATTGCTGCCATGCACCTTGCTTTAAGCTAGCTACATAGTGAGGAATGCGGCGTTGGGCTGCCATAATCAGTGCCCACGTAAGTTCGGCTGTGGCAGTCGGCGAATCGCTGCCCTCAAAGACGATGATGCCGCGCTCAGTACAAGCAGGGATATCAATATGTTCTCCCGTCTTGCCCATTTGGCTGATTACTAGCAGTTGTGGCAAGCGGTCGAGCAATTGCGCAGTGATATGGGTGCGGTTTCCTATTAAAACCAGTATTTCAGTTTCCGCTAATCGACTTGAAAGCTGACCAATACCTCGGACGGTGTTGTTAAATACCTTAACATCATGTCCCTGTAGCCAACTAAAGCAGTTGAGTTTACGCGCTGCATCTTGGTAGTCATCTAAAATCGTAATTTTGAGCCCAGCCGATGCAAAATGGCTGGGGTGATGATCGTGACCATGACCGCGTTTTTGGCCAACAACATTGCGCTCGCCCCCCTGTATCGGGGAGGTTGTTTGTGGCGAGCTAGGGGGCCGATCTTGCAAACGGTCCATAAGCGGTGAAAAGAAAATATCCATGAGCCTGTCTCCCTGGCTTCTATTGTTATGGACACAGCTGTGCCTTAGCGGTTTTAAAACCTTTTTTGGGACCCATGTAAGGGTCCTCTTATTATTGGGATCTTTTTGTGGTCAGGGCACGCCCTAGAAGCTATTCAAAGTTCTTCGCTTGTAGCCGATGACAGTGTTTGCCATTGACCGTTTATGACTTTGTATAGGGTAATGCGCGCATCTTTTAAATTGCCGTGCTGATCGTAAGCAAATTCCTTTGTCGTCACGCCTGGGCGCTCGATTTTTGCTAAGAAGGGCAAATAACGTGCTGGCTCCGTGGAATTTGCATTTTGCATTGCATGAAATAAGGCCATTGCGCCGTCGTAAGCATAAGGCGCATACACTTGAACATCTTCATGAAATGCGGCCTTGTATTGGTCGATAAATGCTTTGCCTCCTGGCATATTCTCAAGAGGTAGCCCTGCTAGCGATACGATGGTTCCTTCTGCAGCACGCCCTGCAATTTTCAAAAATGCTGGGGTTTTTGCCATATCACCTGCTATGAAATGGGCTTTTAAACCTAAAGCACGCATTTGTATGGCCATGGATGCTGCTTGTCTATCTGCTCCACTATAAAAAATGGCATCCGGTTGGCTGGTTTTGAATTTAGTCAAAATAGCTTTGAAATCCGTTGCCTGGTCGCTAGTAAATTCATGCGCAATAATGGTGGCCCCTGCTGCTTTGGCCGCTTTTGCAAACTCATCTGCTAAGCCTTGCCCGTACGCGGTGCGGTCATCTATGACGACCATGCGTTTAAAGCCCAAGGTTTTAGCTGCATACTTCCCCGCTACCTGACCTTGCTGCGCATCGGAGGTCATCATGCGGAAAGTGGTTTTAAAACCCTGCATCGTGTATTTCGCTGCAGTTGCCATCGAAATCTGAGGAATACCTGCTTGGGCATAGTCTCGTGAAGCGGGGAGGGTAGTCCCAGAGTTAAAATGCCCAAGCATGCCTTTGATACCATCATCGATCAGCTTTTGCGCCACGATCTTCGCTACACGCGGGTTGGCTTGGTCATCCGCTATAACGAGATCGATCTGAATGGGGTGGCCGGCAACTATTGGATGGCTAGCATTGAAATGCTTGGCAGCCAAAATAATGCCGTTCTGAAAATCCCGTCCATAGTGTGCTTCTGGTCCGGTTAAAGGGCCAGCAACCCCGATTTTTACCTGCTGGGCATTGGCTGGCACGGTTGCCCCATTCCCTGTGGTAAGTGCTGCTGCATGCGAACTGAATGCACCGGATAACAGTGCGAAAGCGCTAGCTGTCGCTGTTATTAAATGGCGTATTGAATGCGTCTTACGCTGTGTTTTGCTCTGTGTAAACACGTGCTGCATAGCGAATCTCCTAAGTGCGGCACCCTCTCAAATTTCCTGATGGCCAGGATACTAGCGGCAGTTCGCCAGAGGGTAAATCGTTAAAAAAGCCTTTAAAGACCCGTTATGTTATCTGTTAAAACGGCAAAAGCCTGATGGAATAAAGCGTTGATGCCTACCTATGAAGTCAGCCCAAGAACGATCTGTGCCTATTTTGCGCATTTGCAAGGTGCAAAAGTGCCTTTTTAGAAAATCGTCTTTGAGACAAATCAAAACTTCAAAAATATAAACCTGCATATGCAGGTTTTAAAAGGGCTGTGGTCATCATGTTGGGGTTCCTTCGTCACCACCAACCTACCGAGATGCATAGGTAAAAAGGATTCACTAAACTCCATCAACCACAAAAAAAACAAAGAACGGTAGGTTGGTGGTGAGGCACGAACCCCAACATGCATACCACTGCGCCGTTGATAACCGGCTTACAAATTATCAAAATTCGATAGGATCCACTTCAATCGACCAATGTAACACCCCTTTTAAAGAGTGTAATAAAGGTTGCCATAAAGATAATAAAGTTTGTAGGGCAGTGCGTGAAGCGCTCTCTAATAGCAGTTGCGCGCGGTGCTGATTCATTACTTTGCTCATGCTAAGGGCGATAGGATCGTAGCGGGTGACCCGCTCAGCGCCTGGGAGCGTTGCAAGTCGTTCTGCGGCCTGCGATAAGAAATTCAACGCGCCTTCCAGTGTACGTGCTTGCGCGCGCAACATGGCCTGATAGGTAAAGGGCGGCAGCTGTGCGGCAGAGCGTTCTGCGAGAAGGCTATTTGCAAAACTCGTGTAATCATGGCGCATGAGGGCATCATACAATGGGTGATTGGGATAGCGCGTTTGAATAAGTACTTCGCCTTGTCCAGTGCGTCCTGCGCGTCCGCTTGCTTGCATGATCTGTGCAAATAGCCGCTCGCTGGCCCGAAAATCATGTGAAAAAAGCGCCGCATCTGCATTGAGTATGCCTACTAAGGTAACGCGCTTGAAATCATGACCTTTTGCGATCATTTGCGTGCCGATTACAACATCTACTTCTTGATTTGCAATCGACTGGAAAAGTGCAATGGCGCTCCCTTTTTTACGGGTGCTATCGGCATCGATGCGCAGAATACGCGCCCCTGGTAGGGCTTGACTCAACGTTTCTTCAAGTCGTTGTGTGCCGCGGCCTAAAGGGGCTAAATCTACATTTCCACAGTCAGGGCACACTCTAGGAATACGAGTTTTCTCTCCACAATGGTGACAGCGCATACAGTGCTCTGCGCTATGAAGTACTCGTGCGCTAGCGCAGTGTGGGCAACCAGAAACCCATCCACAAGCCTCGCAACTGAGCACAGGGGCGTAACCCCGTCGGTTTAAAAAAAGCAAACTTTGTTCTTGCTTGGTAAGTCTTTCCTGCAAAGCCTTTAGCAAAGGGGTAGAGATGCCTTCAAAGGCACTTTTTTGCCCCAATCGTTGTGCTGCCTCCATATCGATTAACCGTACCGTAGGCAGGATGGCATTGGTTACAGCACGTTTTGTTAACGTTAGATGGGTATAGCGGTGACGCTGGAGTTGTCTCCATGTCTCTAAAGAAGGCGTAGCCGAGCCTAAAACGATCGGAATATTGAGCTGCTTGGCTCGCCAGAGTGCGAGATCTCGGGCCGAATACCGCACTCCTTCTTGTTGTTTATAGGCCGCATCATGCTCTTCATCGACGATGATTATCGTTAATCGCGTAAATGAAGCCAAAACCGAAAGCCTGGTACCCAGCACAATGCGAGCACTGCCGTTATGGGCCGCTAACCAATGCTGAGTGCGCTGCGTCTCAGTCAAATTGCTGTGTAAAGTAACAATGCTAGAGGCAGGCCAGTGCGCAAACCTTTTTCGAAAAAGCGCCTCAAATTGAGGGGTCAAGTTGATTTCAGGCACGAGTACTAACGCCTGGGCTGTGGGTTCATGCTCAAGGCGTTGTGCTAAGGCTCTTAAATACACCTCAGTTTTACCGCTGCCTGTAATTCCGTGCAACACGAAAGGTAAAAAGCCTTTTGCTTGCTCGATGCAATGCAGTGCTGTGGCTTGTTCCTCATTGAGGGACGGCGGGCAGGAGTCTGCGGGGGATACGTTTACGCATTCTGCAGAAAGTGCGTTTGGCTGATGCGAAGTATCCAGTGTCTGAGAAAGCGCTGGATACTCTTTTGCGCGTATTTCAGAAATATCTAGAGGAGGGCGTTTTTTCCACTGTGCTACGAGACGGATATTCTTAGGCAATGCAGGTAATGCAACCGCCCCAAAAGGGCGTTGGTAATACTTTGAGGCAAACTCAATGAGTGCATGCCAGGAAGGAGCCAGGCACTTGTATGCCAAACACAACTCATCAATAGGGCGTAAACGCTCGAGGGGTAAGGTGCTTTTTTGCGATATGGAAGCAATTAACCCAATCAGCTGACGCTTCCCAAAAGGTACCTGCACTAGCTGCCCTAGCTGAGGCTGCAGAGCTGCCGGACATAGGTAGTCAAACAAAGTGGGCAGCGGATGATTGAGTGCAACTCCAATGATCAAATCAGTCATACCTAGCAGGCGTACTTTTGAGGAGGAGTTTTTGTGATAAAAATCGAGTCATTTTAAGAGTCGTCTTGTGTGCCAGGTGTTTGCGGAGAATACAAGGTACTTTTCAACAGGGTTATCCACAGGATATGTGGATAGCTTTTTTGCTTTCAAAAGGAGTAAGGTACTTGCTTTTTTTGTAGGTTGGTGGTGAGGCACGAACCCCAACATGCAAGCCACTGCGTTTTTGATGACCAGCTTACAAAATCTCAAAAGCAAAGATCAGAAGCCAGTGGTGCGCATGTTGGGGTTCCTTCGTCACCACCAACCTACCAAGATGGCTATATAAAAGGGTTCTATTAAACTCTACTGACCATAAGAGAAGCAAAGGACGGTAGGTTGGTGGTGAGGCGCGAACCCCAACATGCGCGCCACCGACTTTTAATCTTTGCTCTGCTTATCAACAACTCACCGTTGTGCTGCACGGCTGGCACTATGTACTTCATCGACCATGGCTTCTACGTGCTCGATAGGGGTTATTGGAAGTATGCCGTGACCAAGATTAAAAATATGGCCTGGGTTGGGGCCGTAGGCTTGTAGCACGTTGCGTACCTCCGCTCGCACAGCTTGTGTACTAGACAACAGTATCATGGGGTCAAGATTGCCCTGCAAAGCAGTATGCGAGCTTGTGTTCAGACTCGCATGATAGGTTGCTACACGCTCTCTGGCTTTGCTCAAAGAAGTGGTCCAGTCCAGACCCACCGCATCGGCTTGGCAGCTGAGAATGCGTTCTAGCCATTGGCCGCCACCTTTGGTAAAGACGATGATAGGAGGGCGTGTGGCTGGGTTAGGATAGCGGCTATGTAGGTCTGCCACAATGCGCGCGGTGTAGTGCAACGAAAATGTATCAAATGCTTGGTCGGCTAATACGCCGCCCCAGGTATCAAAAATCATCACGGCATTGACCCCCGCTTCAATTTGCGCGATTAGGTAAGCAGATAGCGCGCGTGCGTTGATGTCGAGAATGCGGTGCAGTAAGTCAGGCCGCGTATAGAGCATGGATTTGATAGTGCGAAAATCCGCAGATTTTCCTCCTTCCACCATATAACAAGCCAAAGTCCAGGGACTACCTGCAAAACCGATGAGTGGGAGCTTTTGATGGCCTTCTGCCGTCGTCAGCTCGCGCCGAATTTGTTTGATGGTAGTACTTACATACGGCAAACTGGCTTCGATATCCGGTACTTTTAGTGCATTGATTTGGGCTTCATCTCGAACCGCATTTTCAAAACGAGGTCCTTCGCCTGCTGCGAAAGAAAGCCCTAAGCCCATAGCATCAGGTACGGTCAGGATATCTGAAAATAAAATTGCAGCATCTAGTGGAAAGCGCGCTAAGGGCTGCAGCGTGACTTCTGTTGCAGTATCGGGGTTTTTCATCAACGCTAAAAAACTGCCTGCACTTGCACGCAATGCCTTGTACTCGGGTAAGTACCGGCCCGCTTGTCGCATGAACCAAATAGGAGTGTACTCTGTAGGTTGGCAGCGCAATGCACGCAAAAAGACATCATTCAGAAGATGAGGAGGGCAGGAAGCAGGCGTCATAGTGTGTGAGAAATAAAAAGAGAGCCTAGACGGCAAAGAGCCAATTAGCCTCTCAAAATAACCGGAATAAAATTGTCTTGTGCTTGAGGACACGCCCTAGAGCATGGCCATTTCAAGCTGAGTCTGCTTGGCTTGAGCCAGGAGGTCTACGTCATAATCAATAATCAGCGGTGCATGGTCGCTGAATTTCGTATCTTTAAAAATGGTTGCTTGGGTAGCTTTTGCGGCTATGTGTGGCGTGGCAATCTGATAATCGATGCGCCAACCTACATTGTTAGCATAGGCTTGCCCACGTTGACTCCACCATGTGTATTGCTCTGGACGAGGGTCGAGTTGTCGGAACACATCTACATATTGTTCCATGTCAAATAAAGTGCTCAACCATGCTCTTTCCTCTGGAAGAAAGCCTGAGTTCTGGCGATTGCCCCGCCAATTTTTAAGGTCAATTTCTTGGTGAGCAATATTGATATCGCCGCATAAAATCACCTCGCCTTTTTGCCTCAAAGCAGCCAAATGGGGCATGAATACCTCCATGAACCGGAACTTGGCGAGCTGACGTTCTTCAGAGCTAGAGCCTGAAGGGGCATATACGGACACAATAGAGAGTGGGCGCTCATTACCGCTGCACTCAAAAATAGCTTCGACGTAGCGCCCTTCTTTATTGAATTCATCATTGCATGCAGCGTGCGCGAAGCCTATTTGGACAGTATGGGGTAGGGTTTTGGTATATATGCCTACGCCGCTATATCCCTTTTTTTCAGCATATTGAAAATAGCCGTTGTAGCCCATGGGGCTTAGCAAATCAGCAGTCATATTGGCATGCTGAGCTTTGAGCTCTTGAATGCACACCACGTCAGCTTGTTGCTCGGCCAGCCACGTAAAAAAACCTTTTTGACTGGCAGAGCGAATGCCGTTGAGATTGGCAGTGATAATGCGCATTACATATCCAATAAAGCAGATGTATTAGTGGGTGTTACGCAGGTATTCAAGAAGACTATGGCTTGCATGTTGGGGTTCCTTCGTCACCACCAACCTACCGAGACGCCGATGTAAAAGGGTTCTATCAAACTCTACCAACCACAAGAAATGCAAAGAACGGTAGGTTGGTGGTGAGGTACGAACCCCAACATGCATACCACTGTCTTCTTGAATACCTGCGTAACACCAGTTGTTAATGAGAACCCTTACTTTCTTTATACGAAGTCAGTTTCTCTTTCAATAAACGGTTTGCCTCCTGGGGGTTTGCTTTGCCTTGAGTCGCTTTCATAAGTTGGCCCACCAGAGCATTAAACGCTTTATCTTTGCCCGCACAAAATTCTTCAATAAGCTTAGGGTTGGCTGCTAACACTGCTTCTATTTGTGCTTCAAAATCCGCACCTGAGGTAACTTGCGCCAAGTTTTGCTCGGTAATCAGTTGGCCTGCAGCATCGTCGGCGTGACTTGGGTGAGCAGGGTTTTCAAGATGCAAAGAAGCGGCTTCCCACATCTGCTGCAACACTTCTTTTGCCGTTTTATTTGAAATACGCCCTTCTAATTGATAAGCGATTAGTTTAGCGAGCTGCATGGGCGATACCGCACCCGATTCTATGCTTTGCGCATGGCGATTGAGCTGTGCGCTCACTTCACCCATGACCCAGCGTGCAACAACTTGGGCGTGCTCGGCCCCTAATTGCGTAACGACGGCTTGATAGTATTTTGAGAGTCCAGCAGAAGAGGTTAAGAGTGCAGCATCGGCATCGGATAATCCGTAAGCTTGTATAAAACGTGCACGCACGGAATCAGGAAGCTCAGGCAGCGCATTGCGCTCTTCCTCAATCCATGCCGCATCTATGGACAGAGGCAATAAATCAGGATCGGGGAAGTAGCGGTAATCATGCGCATCTTCTTTGCTGCGCATGACCTGTGTTTCATGGCGGCTGGGGTCATAGAGGCGCGTTTCTTGTTGTACTTGCCCTCCCGCTTCAATCACACGGATCTGGCGTTGCGCTTCATACTCAATGGCCTCTTCTAAAAATCGAAAAGAATTAAGGTTTTTGATTTCCACGCGGGTGCCGAGCTTTTCTTGTCCTTTGCGGCGTACAGAGATATTTGCATCGCACCGAAAAGAGCCTTCTTGCATATTTCCATCACAAATGCCCAGCCACATGACCAGTGCGTGTAGCGTTTTGGCATAGGCTACCGCTTGCGCTGCACTGCGCATATCCGGCTCGGTGACGATCTCCAGTAAAGGCGTGCCAGCGCGATTCAAATCAATACCTGTTAATCCAGGAAAATTACTATGCAGAGATTTCCCCGCATCTTCTTCAAGATGCGCTCGTGTCAGATGGATGGTCGTCGGCATTGAGTCTTTGGCAGATTGCTCAGTGCCAGACGCGGGCGCTATAGCAGGAATGGTGATGGTGCCGCCTATGACAACCGGGTGTTCGTACTGACTGATTTGATAGCTTTTTGGCAGATCAGGGTAGAAATAATTTTTACGGGCAAAAATACTGCGGGGTGCAATCGTAGCGCCCACTGCTAGGCCAAAACGGATCGCATATTTCACTGCTTGACGATTCATCAACGGTAAAACGCCGGGAAGTGCCAGATCTATATGGCAAGCCTGTGTATTAGGCTCTGCCCCAAAGCGTGTGGAAGCGCCTGAAAAAATTTTTGAAGCTGTAGAGAGCTGTGCATGCGTCTCTAAGCCGATAACTATTTCCCAATCCATTTCAATTCCGTAAGCAATAATTTTATTCTGGTTTGTACAGCCTGTTTTTAGAACCTGAGCACCGCACGACCCTGAAGATGGGCCCTTTTGGGAGACTCTAAACAGATTCTTAGGCAAATTGGGCGGGCAATTTGGTATGCCAGTCTGTTTCGCGTTGGAAGGCATGTGCAATTTGTAATAAACGCGCTTCACTTAAATGCGGGCCAATAAGTTGTAATCCTAAAGGTCTGCCGTGTTCACCAAAGCCACAGGGGATGCTCATGCCTGGCAAACCTGCAAGGCTAGCTGAGAGCGTGTAAATATCCGCTAGATACATATGAACGGGATCACGCTCTTTTTCGCCTAGATTCCATGCGACATTCGGCGCAGTCGGACCCATCAATACATCGCATTGTGTAAACGCATGTTCAAAATCTAAGGCAATAATTCGGCGGATTTTTTGTGCCTGTACATAGTACGCATCGTAATACCCTTGAGAGAGTACATAGGTGCCTGTGAGGAGGCGGCGCTTTACTTCCGGCCCAAAGCCTTCGGCTCTGGTTTTTTTATACATATCGGATAAATCGCAATAATTTTCTGCGCGATAGCCGTACCGTACCCCGTCAAAGCGAGCCAAGTTTGAAGAGGCTTCTGCGGGGGCAATGACGTAATACACCGGGATAGAAAGTGCTGTGTTGGGTAAAGAGAGATCGATCAGCGTAGCACCTAGGGACTCGTACATTTTCAGAGCATGGTGAACGGTTACACCCACCTGTGCATGGAGTCCGTCACTAAAATATTCCTTAGGCAAGCCGATACGTAGGCCTGCGAGAGGTTTATCGGAGAGGGCTGCATAGGGTTTGGGAGTACGAGTAACGCCTTGCCATGTGCAATTCAAATAACGGGTGAAATCTTCTGTGGGCAGGGCCAGCGTGGTGGAATCGTGTTCGTCGTGTCCTGCAAGCGCGCCTAACAGCAATGCACAATCTTCAGCAGAACGTGCCATAGGCCCGGCCTGATCGAGCGAGGAGGCAAATGCAATCATGCCGTAGCGCGAAATACGCCCATAGCTAGGTTTTAAGCCCGTAATGCCTGTTAAGGCTGCCGGTTGGCGAATAGAGCCTCCCGTGTCCGTGCCCGTGGCAGCTGGCGCTAAGCCTGCGGCTACCGCAGCAGCAGAGCCTCCTGAGGAGCCTCCTGGCACGGCTTTGCAATCCCAAGGGTTGAGAACCGGGCCAAAAAAAGAATCTTCATTGGAAGATCCCATGGCAAACTCATCCAAATTGGTTTTGCCTAAGCACACCATTCCTGCGTCAGCTAACCGCGTGACAGCAGTTGCATCAAAGGGGCTGCGGTAATGTTCCAGCATCTTAGAGGCGGCGGTTGTGCGCCAGTCGCGTGTCACAAAGATATCTTTATGGGCGATTGGAATACCTGTGAGAGGGCCTTGTGTGCCTTGCGCTATAGATTTATCCGCTTTTGCGGCTGCTTCTAGAGTCGGCTCGGGATTCACATCCAAAAAGGCGTTGAGTGAGCTTGCTGATTGGATGCGCGCCAGGAAATGGTGCGCTAATTCAGTCGCGGAAAAAACACCTGCATCGAGCGCAGCGCGCAGTTCGGTAAGCTGTTTTGAGTGCATGGGAAGAGTGGGGCGAAAAAAGCAAAAAATACGAAATGAAAAAGCAGGCGCGGTAGGTCCGGTTAGCGGCTGAACCTAACATGCGCCTTCGATAATTGGAAGACATGCCTATGCGGCAGTCCCTCATAAAAGAACATAGGGCGTGCCCTAGAGATGCGACAACGCAGCTCAAAGGTAAAACAAACAGAGCGCTCAGTGTTTTTGGCTACGCGTAGATCAGACTATTCCAACACTTTGGGGACGAGATACAGTCCATTTTCAGCAGAAGGTGATAGCGCTTGATAGCTATCTCGATCTACTTTTTCTGTGACCGTATCTGTGCGAAGAGGCAAAGCGAGTGCGCTCTGGTTATGTGCTAATTGCACGAGTTCTAGCGGATGCGCAAGCGGAGCAATAGTATCTGTGTCGATGATTTGTATTTTTTCAATCAGCCCAAACAAACGATTCAGATGCTCGAGCATGACAGGTGCTTCCGTTTCAGACAACTCGATTTGTGCGAGCTCAGAAATATGATGTATATCAGATAGAGACAAAGACATATGACAGGCCAAAGAGCAGCGGCTTCTGAGAACGTGTTTTTGAGGTCGTTCTCAAACCGCTACTGATGAAAAAAGAGGCAAAAAACCAGATAAAAGAGGCTTGGTTACGTATGGTACATGCGGAAAAATACACCTGAATAGGCCTTTAGAAGGTCCATTGAACCTGCTTTAATGGATTCAAGCATTCTGAAAACAAACTAAAAACGCAATTTTCCCAGCAGGACCTTAAAAATTATAAGGTATGATTGCACTCTTTATTAGATTCAGCGATTCTACCGTCGTTTTTATTTTTTAATAGTGCATGAGGCAATTTGGTTTGCTGTGCTTTATGCTGCGAATGTGGTGCGCTGTATGTTTTTTTGTTAGTTTTATATTTTCCCTCTTTTCACTAGGCTTGGTCTTAGATACACAGATGCACAGTGTGCAAGCCAAGCTTTTATTTTTGGCTGTTTTTTTACCTATTTTGGGTGATTGAAAACAGCCGCGAGCATAACAGGACCCACAATGTTCGGCTTTTTGCGCAGCTTTTTTTCTGATGACTTGGCTATTGACCTTGGTACCGCGAATACCCTGATTTACCGGCGTGGCAAGGGTATTGTTCTGGATGAGCCTTCTGTGGTGGCGATCCGCCAAGAAGGGGGGCCAAATGGCAAAAAAACTATTCAGGCAGTAGGTAAAAAAGCGAAGCAGATGCTAGGTAAGGTGCCGGGTAATATCGAAGCTATTCGCCCAATGAAAGATGGGGTGATTGCTGACTTTACCGTTACCGAGCAGATGATCAAGCAGTTCATCAAAATGGCACATGAATCGCATATCTTTTCTCCCTCTCCTCGCATCATTATCTGTGTGCCTTGTGGATCTACTCAAGTCGAGCGCCGTGCTATTAAAGAAGCCGCGCACGGAGCGGGCGCTTCCCAAGTCTATTTAATTGAAGAGCCGATGGCAGCGGCTATCGGTGCAGGCTTGCCGGTTTCTGATGCAACTGGATCGATGGTGGTAGATATCGGTGGTGGTACTACTGAAGTGGGCGTTATTTCCTTAGGGGGTATCGTTTACAAAGGTGCTGTGCGTGTAGGTGGTGACAAATTTGATGAGGCGATCGTCAATTACATTCGCCGAAACTATGGCATGCTTATCGGTGAGCAAACTGCTGAAGCGATTAAAAAAGAGATCGGTTATGCTTTCCCCGCGACCGAAATGAAAGAAATGGAAGTGAAGGGGCGTAATCTATCCGAAGGTATTCCGCGTAGCTTTACCATCTCCGGAAATGAAATCCTCGAAGCATTGACTGACCCATTGAATCAGATTGTATCTGCTGTCAAAATCGCTCTTGAGCAAATTCCTCCTGAGCTAGGTGCGGATATTGCCGAGCGTGGCTTAATGCTCACGGGCGGTGGCGCACTGCTCAATGATCTCGATCGTCTTTTAGCAGAAGAAACGGGCTTGCCTGTTTTAATAGCTGAAGATCCTCTGACCTGTGTGGTGAGAGGATGTGGGATGGCACTAGAGCGCATGGATAAATTAGGTAGTCTTTTCTCCTACGAATAAAATAGACCTCTTTCGGAGCCCCGTAGCGGCATCATTCCTCCTTGCCGTACAATGGTACTGTCTTCGTCGGAATGACGCCGCTACGGGGCTCCGAAAGAGGTCTAATGAGCGCATATTTGCGCAGCTAGGGCTCTTTGCTTATCTTATTTTTGGTGCTTATTTTGGCGCTCTTCCATGGAACACAGTCCGCCGCATCTCTTTAGGCAAGGTCCCTCGGCCTTTGTACGCTTGCTCATATGTGTGGCATTGGCGTGTGGGCTTCTAGTTTCTGATGCCCGTTTTCGCTTATCAGAGACCTTGCACCAAGCAATTGGTATTGTTATTTACCCGTTGCAGCAGGCTGCACTTTGGCCTCGCGATATGGTTTTGAATCTCACGGGCTTCTTCACCACTACGCGATCCTTGCAAACCGAAAATGAAATTCTGAAGACCAGTAATCTCAAATTGGCGCTAGAAGCGCTGCAAGCAGAGCAGCTACAAATAGAAAATGTCCATTTGCGTGCTTTATTGCATCTTTTGCCACGTGCAGCAGCAGGCGCTGTGGTCGCCGAAGTACGCTATGAAGCACGGGATCCCTTTATTCAAAAAGTAATTGTGGATCATGGTGAGCGCGATGGCGTACAGATTGGTTCCCCCGTAATAGATGATGAAGGGGTGCTGGGCCAAGTTACGCGTGTCTATCCGCTGCAATCTGAAGTGACACTCATTACCGATAACGATCAGTCTGTGCCTGTGCAGTTAATACGCACGGGCTTACGTGGTTTAATATCCGGTAATATGCATGGCGAGGGCCTCGTTTTGCGCTTTGTGCCTGCTACTGCCGATGTTCAGCCAGGAGACGAGCTGGTTACCAGTGGACTAGATGGAGTGTTTCCCGCTGGAATTCCAGCTGCAAAAATTACGAGAGTGTTGCGCCAAACAGGTGTTGAATTTGCGCAAGTATTTTGTATGCCTACAGCCTTAACGCGTGGCCCGCGTCAAGTATTGATATTGGATTATAAAAAACCGTTGGCACCGCCTCCGCACACAGATAGCAACCCCTCTCCTTCTGCCGCGCCTGCTTCTGCGCTACCTCCTATTACCACCACTCAGGGGGCGCGGCCGTGATCAACCCAAAAAATGATCCGCAATATATTTTATTGCCTGCGAACCCATGGTTTATTGCACTGAGTCTGGCGGTAGCAATTTTTTTAAATCTACTTCCTTGGAGCCGCATGCTAGCGCTACCTGATTGGGTAGCGTTGGTTTTGTTGTTTTGGAATATTCATCAGCCGCGTCGAGTAGGGATGAGCATAGCCTTTGGCCTTGGACTGATGATGGATGTGCATCACGCTAATTTATTGGGTGAGCATGCGCTGGCTTACACGCTTTTATCGTATGGCGCTATTGCCATTCACCGCCGCATTCAGTGTTTTGGCATTGTTGGGCAAGCGCTGCATGTGTTTCCGCTTTTGATGTTGGCCCATATAGTGCCTTTTATTATCCGCTTGCTGATGGGTGCGCCATTCCCCGGGTGGATTTATATTGTTCCAGGTTGTGTAGAGGCATTGTTATGGCCATTTACTAGCTGGATATTACTAGCCCCACAGAGAAGAGCGGCGGATCCAGACGATACGCGCCCTATCTAATCAGAAGGGGTGCCCTCTTTTTTATATCTGCCGTGCTTTTTTTCCATTTTTTAATTTTGATTAAGCCGCGTGACCGAATTTAAAAATACTGCGAAGCAGCTATGGGATTTCCGGCTTCGGGTCACCACGGCGGGGCTGTTCGTTTTTATTTGTTTTGCACTGCTGATTGCCCGTTTTGTCTATTTGCAGGTATGGCACTATCGTCAATATGCGTTGCAGGCCAATGAAAATCGGATCTCGGTAGCGCCGATTACACCTAGCCGAGGATTGATTACTGACCGTAATGGGGTGGTGCTCGCTCGCAATTATTTCGCCTATACGCTGGAAATTACCCCGTCAAAAATCCAGGGTAAGCTCGATGACGTCATTGCACAGATTGGGGAAGTCATACGCATTGAACCAGCAGATTTGCGCCGCTTTAAAAAATTTCTAGAAGAATCTAAAAATTTTGAGAGTTTACCCATTCGTATTCGCCTTTCTGACGAAGAAGTTGCCCATTTTGCTAGCCAAAATTTTCGTTTTCCGGGTGTTGCAGTGCGCGCGCGCATGTTTCGACAATACCCGCTAGGAGAAAGCGCTGCACATGTCATCGGGTATATCGGCCGCATTTCCACACGAGATCAAGAGCAGATCAAAGAGCTTGCTCAACAAAATGAAAGGGCTTCTGATCGCTATGATCCACGTCTACGGGCCAATAACTACAAAGGCACCGATTACATAGGAAAAATTGGGATCGAGCAGAGCTATGAAATGGAGCTCCATGGAGCAACCGGTTTCGAAGAGGTCGAAGTAACCGCAGGCGGGCGACCTGTGCGCTCTCTCTCACGCAGGCAGCCTACGCCCGGTAATAATTTGATGCTGGCGCTCGATATTAATTTGCAGCAGATTGCAGAGAAGGCTTTTGCTGGAAAACGTGGTGCTTTAGTGGCTATTGAGCCTGCTACGGGCGATGTCCTCGCTTTTGTGTCTGCACCGAGCTTTGATCCCAATTTATTTGTAGATGGGATTGATCAGCAAGCTTGGGATAACTTGAATAACTCTCCTAATAAACCACTGCTGAATCGGCCTTTGCGTGGCGCGTATCCGCCTGGGTCTACTTACAAGCCATTTATGGCATTAGCAGCGCTGACCTCCCATAGACGCACGCCGCAATGGAGCTTTGTCGATCCAGGGTATTACACTGTTGCCAAGCATGTTTTTCGAGATGATGTACGCACAGGGCATGGCCGTGTTGATTTGTATCACTCTATTGTGGTGTCTTGCGATACGTATTACTACATGCTAGCGCATGAAATGGGCGTGAATGCCATTGCCAGCTTTATGGAACCTTGGGGTTTTGGTCAGATAACGGGCATTGATATCAAGGGGGAGGTGGCCGGAGTTTTACCCTCTACCGAATGGAAGAAAAAAGCGTATCACACGCAAGAGTCACAACGATGGTATGACGGCGAGACGATCAGCATTGGAATTGGTCAAGGCTATAACTCCTTTACCATGTTGCAATTAGCCCATGCTATGGCCACGCTTGCAAATAATGGCGTGGTGATGAAACCCCATTTAGTGAAAAAAATAGAGCACCCGTTGACGCATGAAACGCGTCTGACGGTTCCGCATGCAAGCGCTAAATTAGACGTCAGCCAAGCGCATATTGATTTTGTAAAGCGGGCTATGGTGGGGGTAGTGCAAACAGGTACAGGAGCAATGGCTTTTAAAGGAGCGATGTATCCGGTAGGCGCTAAAACGGGTACAGCGCAGGTCTTTTCATTAAGGGGTGGGAAATATCGAGCTCATGCTATTGCCGAAAATCGTCGTGACCATGCGCTAGTTATTGCTTTTGGAAGCATTCCGCCAGGAACGAAGATCAATGGCAAACCTGTTCAAACTAAAAAAACAGGGGCCGATTCCGTACCCGAAATTGCACTTGCATTGATTGTAGAAAATGGTGGATGGGGTGCGCAGGCTGCTGCCCCCATCGCGCGCAAACTGCTAGATTATTATTTAGTAGATCGCTTTAAGTCTAGTTCCTCTGATCCGGTGGCAGTCCGCTCTACGCCGCCGCCTGAATTTTTTGTTCCTCAGGCCCCTTCTCACTAGATCTTTCTTGGAGTACCCCGCAGTGCCAACCAAATCGCATCTATGGCTCCATACTATTAAACGTCTTTTAAATGGTTTGGATAAACCGCTTGCGCTGTTTGTCTTCCTGCTTATGAGCATTGGGATGGTTGCGCTTTACAGCGCCAGTTTGGATATGCCAGGTCGCTTGCAAGATCAAATGCGCAATATCGCTGTGACTTTTATCTTGATGTGGGTCATAGCCAATTTGCCGCCACAAACCTTAATGCGTTTAGCCGTGCCGCTTTATACGGTAGGCGTTATCTTACTAATAGCTGTGGCGCTTTTTGGCCTTACTCGCAAAGGCGCACAGCGCTGGATCAATGTAGGTATTGTTATTCAGCCTTCTGAAATTATGAAAATTGCTATGCCCTTAATGCTGGCTTGGTTTTACCAACAGCGCGAGGGGGATGTGCGTTGGTATTGGCATATTGGTGGAATACTGCTATTGATCGTGCCCGTAGGTTTAATTGCCAAACAACCCGATCTGGGAACCGCCATCTTGGTTTTTGCCTCTGGGTTTTTCGTTATTTTCTTAGCAGGGCTGAGCTTTAGATTAATTTTGCCCATTTTCCTTGCGATAGTTATCGCCATAGGCACTATGCTGGCATTTGAACATCGAATTTGCCAGCCTGGCGTCCAATGGCCTTTACTCCATGATTACCAAAAACATCGCGTTTGTACTTTATTAGACCCCACTTCAGATCCTCTTGGAAAAGGATTCCACACGATCCAAGCAGTTATTGCCATCGGTTCTGGAGGCGCACTAGGAAAAGGGTGGCTAAAAGGATCCCAAGCCCACCTTGAATTTATCCCTGAAAAGCATACGGACTTTATTTTTGCAGTTTTCTCCGAAGAGTTTGGGCTCATTGGGGAATGTGTACTGATCCTCCTCTATACCTGCTTAATCGGCCGTGGCCTTTATATTGCATCACAAGGCGCCACGTTTTTTGCACGCTTGTTAGCTGGCTCTCTAACCTTGAGTTTTTTCACTTATGCGGTAGTGAATATTGGTATGGTGAGTGGCTTATTGCCCGTGGTAGGCGTGCCTTTGCCTTTTATTAGTTATGGAGGCACGGCACTCGTAACACTTGGAATTGCAGCAGGATTGATAATGAGCATCAGCCGAGAAAAGCGCTTGATTCAGACTTAAGCTGGTTATCAAGGGTGTCGTGGCGTGCATGTTGGGGTTCCTTCGTCACCCCAACCTACGAGTCAATGTAGGTTGGTGGTGAAGTACGAACCCCAACATGCATACCACGGACTCTTATTTTTTGTTTTTAGATGATCTGTAAGCTGGTTATCAAGGGCGCTGTGGCTTGCATGTTGGGGTTCCTTCGTCACCACCAACCTACGAATTAGGATAGTTTTTCAATATATATCCTTGCTCTTTATAGGTGCGATAACGTGCTCTTGCTGCGCTTAGTTCATCAGGGGATGTGCCTACGACTTCCAAGATCCGTTGGAATTCTGTGAAAAACGGAGGGAGTGCCATAGTCAGGTTGAGCAGGATGGGCGTATTTTCTGGCACAAGGTCTAAGTGTGTAGCTAAGAGTATCGGCGTTTTGTGTTGTAGAGGATTTTCGAGCGAAGTATGCGGCAAGAAATCTAGTGCTGAGAAGGTCCAGAGGTACTGGTCAAGCTGGGATAAAAAAGGGGCTTCTGCAAGAATAACCAGCCTTGAAATAAGAGGATTCTCTTGTGCTGCAAATGCACGCCGGACCAATTTGCAGGTGTAATTGAGCCGTTCGCCGATGTGAGTGTGAAAATCAACTTGTGTCATTGCTAGGTATGCGCCTTTTCAAGTGCGGTGAGTTGAGATTTTAATCTTTTATTATAAAACTAGTCGATGCTTATTCATCCTCAATTTAATCCTATTGCCTTACAACTTGGGCCCCTGGCTGTCCATTGGTATGGGCTTATGTATTTGGTGGCTTTTTTATCAGCGAATGTGCTGGGTCGTTGGCGTGCGTGCTTGCCGCAATATAAAGCCCAAGGGTGGACTGCCCATGATATGGATGATTTGCTGCTCTATATTGTATTGGGAATCATTTTAGGTGGGCGCTTAGGGTATGTGTTGTTTTATCAGCCCGCCTTTTATATGGCGCATCCCTTGTCTATTTTTAAGGTATGGGAAGGCGGTATGGCTTTTCATGGTGGCTTAATAGGCGTGATGTTAGCTACTTTTTTATTTGCTATGTGGCGTAAGCGCCCATGGTTGCAGGTGACAGATTATATTGCTGTGCTGGTTCCGCCTGGCTTGGCGGCTGGGCGTTTGGGGAATTTTATTAATGGCGAGTTGTGGGGACGTGTGACTAGGCCAGATGCGCCATGGGCAATGCTTTTTCCGCAGGCAGCATATGAAGATTACAACTGGTTGCTCAATCATCCTCAGCAAGTTTTGACAGGAGGGTTGCGCGCATTTTTTGAAACTTGGCATGCTTTGCCACGCCATCCCTCCCAGCTCTACGAACTAGCACTGGAAGGGGTGGTTTTAGGTGTAGTGATGTGGTGGTTTGCGCGCAAGACGAGGCCAATGGGTGCGGCATCCGCTGTTTTTTTAATAGGGTATGGCGCAGCGCGTTTTCTAATTGAATTTGCTCGTGAGCCAGATAGTTTTCTAGGTCCTTTGGTCGGCGGACTCTCGAGAGGGCAATGGCTTTCGTTGCCAATGATTATGGTGGGCGCGGTAGTGTTAATAGGCGCTTATCGAAGGAAAATCTCGTAGGTTGGTGGTGAGGTACGAACCCCAACATGCGCGCCATAGACCTTTTGAAACTGGCTTATATTTGCAAAAGGCCATGATTAGAAGGCAGTGGTATGCATGTTGGTGTTCCTTCGTCACCACCAACCTACACCCACATTTAATTCATTACGTGAATTACACCTGAAACTACTACGCTTAGGGTGGTTTTTCCTCTCGCAATTGGAATGTCTGCGGACTCCACTGCAAGCCCTCTAGCAGTTGCCATCATCGTAGATCCTTGAATCTGGAAATTATTACGGTGAATGGCAATATCGGCCAGCGCGTAATGTGCATATCCAAAAGCTTTTGCGGTGCGTTGTGCTTCGCCTCGAAAGGCGGCAATGGCTTCATCGGCTAACTGAGCGTTAAGAGATTGTTCTGCTTTTTGCGAGAGTGAGAAGCGTAAATTGCTGACCTGCATGATAGGAGCGAGTTGTCCGGCAACACGCCCGATTGGAGCTAGATCTTCTGCGTTTGTACATTCGAGAAGCAGCTCCGTGCGGCCCTGCCAAGCAGTGATGCGACCTTTATCATCGGTCTTAGGGTAGATCGTGAAATTACGTGTTTGTACCGATACGCCCTGTGCATTTTTAGTAATGCGTAACGCCTCTTCCGTTTTTTGACGGAGTATGGTGGAGAGCGCAGCTGCAGTGTTTGCCTGTTGTTCGTAAAAAACCGTGAGCTGCACTGTATCTTGCATCACCTCGCGGCTAGCTTGCGCGCTCAGTGTAATTGCATGTGGCCGCGCGCACGGCCCTTTGGATTCAATGGGTCGATTGCTAGAATCTAAACGTGTTTGTTGCTGGCCGACGGGGCTATCGTAAGCCCAAGCGCTGGGCGTAAAGGCAGCTGCTAATGCAAGCGGTAGGCCGAGAAATGGGGTAAGAGCGGTGCGAAATCTAGACTGGGGAAGACGATGCATAGAAGGTCCTTTTATCGTTTAGATAGCTGATGGAAAAATCGCATCATCGCAGGTTTAGAAAGCGTGATGTATAAAAAAAGCACCGGAGCTAAACACTCCGGTGCTTCAGTATAGATCCCCGCCATAGCCGCTAGGCCGGCATCCTGAACCCTAAGGCTCAAGGCGTTGCAGTTAGAAGCACTTTGGGTACGTCAAGTTATGTGACGCGCACGTCTGTGCTACAAATTCCCGCAACTGATGCGAAATATTGGTTCAAGGAATATATGACCTTGGCGAACCAGGCAGGGAAGACGGTAAAAACTAGTTTAGGACTGCTAAGGCAATTGAAGACGCGCCCTATAAAAACCTTTTATGATCTATCCTAAACCAATTCTGAAAAATAAAAAATATATAAAACAGCCTATTCAAAAACTTCGGTAGATCCAACCAACACAGCAGCTTCGCTGGGAGCAGGGTGCTTTTCCAGCCCTGCATAGACTTCTTTATTCACTTTGCGGATTCTACGCTCGATTTCTTCAGCAGGGAACACTTCGCCTTGTTGCACACTTTCTTGTAGTTGCAATAATTCTGAAGAAATGGAGAGTGCTGCCATAATTGCAATACGGTCCGCTCCACGAATAGATCGTTCACTGACCTTTTTCATTTCTTGAGCAACTTTAATGGCGCACTGATGCAGCCGAGGTCCGTCTTTAGCAGGACATACAAACTCGTAAGTTTCGCCTAGTATTTCAACTTTAACCTGTGTCGTACTCATGAAATTTCCTTTGGATTGGCATGTGCGTCAGAGACATCTGATATCTCTGAGACATCCGATTCCGACAAAGGGGGGATGCTCTCCTCAATCAGTTCTTCTGCCTGCTCTTCATCTTGCGTATCTTCAGAATCTGAAAATACAAGTGTGTTATGAGTAGGCTCCTGATCCTCATCCGGTACTCGCAGGAGATGAAGCGCTGGTTCAACCCAACCAGTATGGGATAAATCATCTAGTGTAGTTTGCAAAGCATGCTTTGCATTTTCGATGCGATTTGCTAGTAAATGACGTTCACTGCGTAGTGCTTCGCATTCTAAGTGCAGGCGATTGCGCTCATTTTGTGCATGTTCGAGCGCAGCATTAGCTTGCGTAAATGCTTGCTGTACCGTGCTTAAAGCATGTTGATAATGCTGTATGCGCTCTAGAAGTTGCCCGAGACCAGCTTCTAGAGTGCTTAATTCTTTGAGTATGAAGCGAGGCATAAGAGGCGCGGTAGAAAAAAGAAGCAAAAGGAAAAGCAACGCTGTGTAAGGAGTGTGTATTCTAACTTTGAAGTTGGGGTTAAAGCGCGTATATCGCTCGTCAAAACTCCTAAAAAGCAGTATCAACTTTTTATTTGCTGTTTTTTATAATTTTGTTGAATGGCAATGTCTAGCGTGCTTTCATGGCGCGCATAACCTATGGGGTAACCACTTGATTTTTTGTTTTATGGGGCATGGGGCCAGCCGGGTGCTACAGCTTGTTGGGGCAATAGTTACTATTTCTTTAATGATGCGAGAGGTAAGGGCGCAGGAGCTTGAGATACAGCCGGTCTCTACTATTGTAGTGAGCGCCCCTCGCTTATCTGCCCAGGGCTTATCACTGCCATTTAGACAAGCCTTGGCTCAAGGCACGCATTTTGACGCTCAGGATATGGATGAGCAAGGTGCGAATGATATTGCTGAGTTATTACCCCTTGCTGCAGGCATGCAAATAGTGCGTGCGGGAGGCGTGGGAGCGGCTGGTAGTATGTATCTTCGTGGCGCAGACGCTGCGCAGACCTTGGTTTTACTGGATGGAGTGCGTATTGACTCTGCCAGCCTTGGGCGTGCGCAATTAAGTTTGGCAATGCTCGATCACCTCGAACAGGTGGATGTAGTGAATGGGAATGTGTCCGCACTCTATGGAGGGGGCGCAATAGGTGGTGTGGTGCAAATGCGTACTCGCCAGAAGTTGCCAGCGCTAAGAAGAGAGAAGGGCAGAGGCAAAGACATAGATGCAGTTAATCTGCCTAGAATGCAGGTGGCAGCAGAATATGGGCGTTATGACACGCAGCGTCAACGCTTAGGTGTGAGCGGTGAGCTTGGTGCATCCGGAGATACGCAGTTTTATATCGGAGCCTCCCATCTAAAAACAGCCGGTTTTTCAGCGATGGATCCGGCTTACATGCCGGACATTAATCCTGGCCCAGATGGGGCATCCAATCATGCATTGAATATGTCTTTGCAGCACCAATTTGATTTTGGGTGGGAAGCAGGCGCTAGGCTTTATGACATCCAGAGTAAAGTAAGCTTTGATCAACCTTTTGGGGCGCCCACCGATCAGCATTTTTCGCATAATCGTTTGCGCGTCCTTTCCGCCTCTGCACAAGGCCCTATGAGTGAGCGCTGGGGCACCCATATGCTTTTTGCTCGCAGCGAAGATGGGAATACCAATACCAAAAATGGTCAGTTCGATAGCCGTTTTAATACACTGAATCACCAACTTACTTGGCGCAATGAAATTGCGCTATCGCCCACACAAAAAGGGCTGTGGGGATATGAGCATCTGGAGCAGAGTTTAGAAGCGAGTGCCTATACCACTCCAGGTTTTACGCATCCTACGCGCCATGTCGATTCTGGTTTTGCTGGTTATGTTTTAGAGCATGGCGCAAATCAAATGCAGCTGCATGTTAGGCAGGATAGATATAGCGATGTGGGGGCGGCAAACAGTATATATGCCGGTTATCGCTATGCTTGGTCGCCTCAGTGGCGCACTTTATTCAGTGCTTCAAACGCTTTTCGCCCTCCTTCTTTTAATGATTTGTACTACCCTGACTATGGCACCCCTAACGTGCAACCTGAACGTAGTCGCTCACTCGAAGCTACAGTGCACTACACAGGTCACGCTATATTCGGTGGGCACCTGATTGAGACTGACTCGCGTATCACTGCTTTTCAAACTCGTTACCGAGATCTAATTCAATCGGTTCAAGTTTCGCCGGGTATCTACCGCGCGCAGAATATTGGTCGGGCGAAGGTAGAGGGTTTGGAAGCAGCGGCGACAGCACGCTGGCATAAAATGGAATGGCGTGTAACAGGGACCATCCAAAATCCTGTAGAAGAAAATACCCCCTCCATTATGCCAAGGCTATCCCGCGACTTACCTCGGCGCGCGCGACATTTTGCCAACGTGGGGTTTACTGTCCCAGTTGCGGGTTGGCGTATGGGGGGCGATTGGTTGGTTAGTGGCAGGCGAGAGGACGGCACTATGCCGCTTCATGGATATGCCATATTGAATCTACATGCTCGCTACGCAATGAGCCCTACGTGGTCTGTGCGTACCCGCGTTGACAATGTCTTTAATCGTAGCTACCAGTTAGCCTATGGTTATCAAACGCCTGCACGAGGCGCTTATGTGGAGGTAATGTGGGAGCCTTGACGTACGCAAAGAAGGCTGGTTTCAACGTCTAGAAGAGCTGCAATTATCTGATTCGACCCATTGTCAGCGAGCAATTCGTGGAAAATGGATCCAAATCCAGTCGGCCACGTAAGATACGCCTCACCTTGTAGATTCCCGTACTTTTTGCGAGCGCAGTTGGATCAGCAATGGCAAAGCTCAAATTATCTTAATTTCTTTGGTGAAGCGCCTCAAGAAGCGTTTCCCGATTTCTATATTCCTTTGTGTTTAGATGGGATTGAGCTATCTTGCATAAATAATCCGAGGCATCCGTTGATTCTAGAATCTTGCTATAGAATTTTTCATTCTGAAGAATGATTAAAGCAGCATCTACATAAGAGCAAGCCATATCGGATAAATGGTCTGATGCCTTAGTGGATGCTAAAATCTCTGTATAAAATATTTTATTTTTAAGGATGGTTAAAGCAGCTACTGAATGAGATTTGGCTATCTCGAATAAATAGCTTGATGCGGCAGTTGAGTTTAAAAACTTTTTATAAAGTTTTTCATTCTGAAGAATCATTAAAGCGGCTGCTGAATGCGATTGGGCTATCTTGAATAAATGGCTTGATGTAACAGTTGAGTCTAAAAATTTGTTATAGAGTTTTTCATTCTGAAGAATCATTAAAGCGGCTTCTACATGAGAGCAAGCTATCCGGAATAAATAATGTGGTGCAAGGCGTGATTTTAAAATATTTTTATAGAATTCTTTATCGCTAAGAAAAATGACGGCATTTTCCATTTTAGAGCAAGCATATTCTGAAAATACCTGCGCCTCTTTTTTTTCGTTGATTAAATTATTTAGATGATTAATGATCAGTTTTGCTTTAGGATGTAAATTCAAATAGTTGGGATGTATTGCAAACAGATTTTGTCCAAAAATATCTTTTGCAAGAATGCGCTTTCCTGTTTTAAAATTTTCCCACGATTTTTTTAAAAAAGGGCCCCATTGTCTATCCCCATAAGCTAAGGTTTTGAAAGTTTTTGATACTCGACTCATTTGTAATTTATCATCCACTTGAGCAAAATCTAATATTATTTCAAGTATTTCGATGGGTAGTTGAGATATCCTATCCGTCGGTTGTGAGACTGTATTGGGAAATGATGTATGAGTATCGTCAAAAGCTAATTCATGTGGCTTATTATTATATGAGCTTGTTTTTTGTAAAACCAATAGGCCGCGATTGTGCTGAATTGGTAAAGTATTATTACTATGCATATCGAATTCCAATAAAGTCTTATTTAATATGTAAATAGTGAAAAATTTAGCGCTTAATTTTGAGAAAACTGTATAAAAATAGGTGATCTATTGGTAGCATCAAAGTTGCTTTTATAAGCCCTCTACAAGAAATGTATCGGTAAGGTAAGAATTTGGCCGATTGCTTCTAGTTTAGAAGGAGGCTATTCTGCTTCTGCAGTTTTTTTGATCTGCAAGGGAGGCTGACCGTACACCACTTTCTGGAGAGCTTGTGGTGGGAGCAGGGTCAAAACCTTACAAACACTGTAGAATACAGGGCTTAATTTGTAGCTCGCCCACGATTAGGTTTGACTCAAAAAAGCAAAACCAGTATGCTTGCGCGCTTTTTGCTATCGGTGATAGGGGGCGGTTTTAATTTTGGAAAATGAAAGTCCTTCGTTTCCCCTTGAGCTGGATATTTTTGCGTTTGCACAGACTCAGCAGGAACTTTCTGGTCAACTGAATGTGGCAAGTTTGCCGCGTGTGGCAGAAGAGGTCGTCGTCGGCACTGTGGAGCAGCATTTGCCCATTAAGTATTCGTTAAAGGGTCATTTTTCCTTGGGGGCAGATGGCAAGCCGGAGCTTGGATTGACACTAGATATGACAGCAGTATTGTGGCTAGAGTGTCAGCGCTGTCTTGGGCCTTACGAACAAACCTTACCTATTCATACCCGCTTTCGGATTGTAAAAACCGAAAGCGATGCAGAAGCGGCTCCTCTTGATGAGGAGTGCGATGTGATTGCTGGATCCACTCAGTTTGATTTGCTGAATTTGCTTGAAGACGAAATTTTGCTTGCGCTGCCTATTGTTGCAAAGCATTCCGATGCGCATCCTCAGTGCAAAGAGTATTTTGATACGACTGCATCTTCTTCCTCTAAAAGGGCAGAAAAATTAGACGAGGCGGCCTCTGCCAAAAACCCCTTTTCGGTTCTGATGAATCTTAAATCGCCTGACAAATCTTAGGGTGTATCGTTTTTATTGAACTTATTTTGCAATGTGTAGCTTTTGCTACCGAATTATTTTTTTAAACGGATTTTCGTTCCGTTTTTTAATACCCAGATACCAATCTTCAATTTTTACCTAGGTTTTTAGGTAAGCTTTTATTTTCAGGAGTTTGAACATGGCTGTTCAGCAGAACAAAAAATCGCCTTCTCGGCGTAATATGCGTCGTTCACACGATGCACTCCAAGGCCCAGCGATTGCTGTGGATGCTACAACAGGTGAAGTGCATTTGCGCCACCACATCACACCAAGCGGTTATCACAACGGTCGGAAAGTTTTAAAAACTAAAGAGGATTAATGCTAGGGCGTGTCCTCAATCGCCCAATTGAGAACACAGCTCTAGGGCTCTAAGCTGCTGTAGAGCGCTTTAGAATTCTGCAAAAAAGCGGCCTATTGTGCCGCTTTTTTGCGTTTATATAAGCAGGTTTTTGTTCAAGAACTTGTCATTACTCACTGTTATGGCGTGCCCTCAATTGAGGACAGGCCCGACTTTCGTACACTGCTTTTCAATATGACCGTTACGATCACGATCGACTGTAGTGGAGGAGATATTGGTCCTTCTTCCACAGTTCCGGCTGCAGTAAATTTCGTTCGCACACACCCTGATGCTCGGCTTATCTTGGTGGGCATGAAGTCGCACATTGAAGCGCAACTCATAAAATGTAATGCGCAAAATGAAGTGGCCCTATCCGTGCATGAAGCAAGCGAAGTCATCATGATGGATGACTCTATAGAAGTCGCTTTGCGTAAGAAAAAAGATTCATCCATGCGTGTGGCGCTCAATTTAGTCAAAGAAGGCCGTGCGCAAGCTTGTATCTCTGCAGGCAATACGGGGGCCTTGATGGCGCTTTCCCGCTATGTGCTTAAAACGCTAGCTGGGATTGATCGTCCCGCGATTGCCGCAGTTATGCCCCGCCAACAAGGCTATACCACGGTCCTTGATTTAGGCGGTAATGTGGACTGCGAGCCTGAGCATTTACTGCAATTTGCAGAAATGGGGCATGCTTTAGTGTCTGCAGTGGAAGGTAAAGAGTGCCCTAGTATCGGGTTATTAAATATTGGCGAAGAAGAATTAAAAGGGAATCAACGCATTAAGCGGGCCGCAGAGTTGCTGCGTGCTAGTGCGCTTAATTTTTACGGTAATGTAGAAGGCAATGATATCTATAAAGGCACTACCGATATCGTTGTATGTGATGGTTTTGTAGGTAATGTGGCGCTTAAAGCCTCAGAAGGGCTAGCTTGGATGCTAGCGCGCATTATCAAAGAAGAATTTTCCAACTCCTGGTCTAGTAAGCTCATGGCCTTGCTCGCCTGGCCTGTGCTCAAACGCTTGAGGAAGCGTGTAGATCATCGTCGTTATAACGGCGCTGCTTTATTGGGGTTACGCGGACTAGTGATTAAAAGCCATGGCTCAGCAGATGCTTTTGCTTTTGAATGGGCAATCAAGCGTGGCTATGATGCACTGCGCAATGATGTGCAGCACCGATTGATTCAGGCAATAGAAGCGCGGAATACCTCTAGAGAGAGCAAATCCTAGTTTGCCGCGCACATCAATGATTTTAAAAGGAAGTGGTATGCCTGTTTGTCGTACAACGCCCTCAGCGTATAGTCGAATTATCTCTACGGGCAGTTTTTTGCCGCCAAAACGTGTGACCAACGCGATGTTGGTTGAACAACTTGGCCGTCAGGGCATCGAGACGAGCGATGAATGGATAGTGACACGCACCGGCATCACTGCACGCCATTTTGTGGAAGAGGGTGTGCAGACTAGCGATTTAGCGCTGATTGCTGCAGAGCGTGCACTCGAGCGCGCTAAAATCGATGCACAATCGATAGACCTCATCATTGTGGCTACCTCCACGTCAGATTGTATTTTCCCCAGCACAGCGTGTCGTTTACAAAGTCGACTAGGCATTCGTAATCACTGTGCCGCATTTGATGTGCAAGCAGTATGTGCAGGCTTTTCCTATGCATTGGCCGTGGCGGATGGATTGATCCGTAGTGGTGCGCATCGCCGAGCTTTAGTGGTTGGGGCTGAAACATTTTCACGTTTGCTAGATTTCAATGACCGCACAACGTGTGTGCTCTTTGGTGATGGAGCGGGGGCTGTAATCCTGGAAGCCTCCGACGAGCCGGGTATTATGGCTACAGCGCTGCATGCAGATGGTTCGCAGGGCGATATTCTCTGTGTGCCTGCTGCATTGAATGCAGGCGCCATCGTCGGTCATCCATTCATACGTATGGAAGGTCAGGCTGTTTTTAAAGTCGCAGTAAGTGTGCTGGAAAAAGTTGCCCTAGAAGTATTGGAGCGCGCTGGCTTGGCCTCTTCAGAGATTGATTGGCTCATCCCTCATCAAGCAAATATACGCATTATGCAAAGCACTTGCCGCAAGCTGCACTTGCCGCTTGATCGGATGATTTGTACTGTAGATCAGCAAGGCAATACTTCTGCGGCATCTATTCCTTTGGCGTTAGATGCAGCGGTACAAGATGGTCGTATCCAGCCAGGACACCACGTACTCCTTGAAGGCGTGGGAGGCGGCATGACTTGGGGCGCAGCAGTTATACGCATGTAATGTTTCTACGATGTATTGCTAAAGATATTTTTAAATAAATTGGATGTGCGGCGTGATGAAATTTGCTTTTGTTTTCCCCGGTCAGGGTTCTCAATCAGTAGGTATGTTAAGTGCGTTTGCACACTGCTCTGTAGTGCGCAATGTGGTGGAGCAAGCATCCGATGTGCTGCGCCAAGATCTAAAAAAAATGATGGCGCAGGGGCCGGAAGAGGAGCTTAACCTCACCACCAATACGCAGCCCATTATGTTGACAGCCGCTTATGCGATGTACCAGTTATGGTGTGAACAGGGTGGGCGCGTCCCTGACTTGGTAGCAGGGCATAGTCTAGGCGAATACACTGCACTTGTAGCAGCGGGGTCTATAGCTTTTGAAGATGCATTACTTTTAGTGCGTTTTCGCGCGCAGGTGATGCAAGAAGCCGTGCCTGTAGGGGTGGGAGGCGTTGCAGCTGTGTTGGGTATGGATACGGCAGCTGTGCAAGCCTTATGTGCAGAAATAACCGATACGCACGATGTGGGCGTGGTTGAAGCAGTCAACTTTAATTCTCCTGCTCAGACTGTCATTGCTGGCCATAAAGCCGCGGTTGAGCGTGCTTGCGAGCAAGCAAAGCTCCGAGGTGCAAAACGCGCTTTGCTACTCCCGCTCTCAGCGCCATTTCACTCTTCTTTGTTGCAAGGTGCTGCAGATAAGCTTGCAGCCTATTTAGCGGATGTCACCGTGCGTGCGCCAAGTATTGCTCTAGTGAACAATATTGACGTCGCTTTTGAGTCTTCTCCCGAAGTAATCAAGAAGGCATTGAGCCGTCAGGCAGCAGGGCCTGTTCGTTGGATTGAAAGCGTGCAGGCAATGGCTGCTGCAGGCATGACTCGGGTGATTGAATCCGGGCCCGGTAGTGTACTTACAGGCTTGATAAAGCGCATAGAACCCTCGCTTGAAGCCTGCGCGTTGACCGATCCCAATGCCCTTGAAGCGGCCCTAAAGGCGCACTCGTAAAAGCGATATGAGAAGCGTTGCTTTTTATTTCCGTTGGCATTTATTTTTTTCTTCTATATTTTTTGCTAAGGCTTTGCGTTATGGATCGTCCTCTAGATAAACAGATTGCATTGGTAACCGGCGCGTCGCGCGGAATTGGCCGAGAAATCGCGCTCACGTTAGCGCATGCTGGGGCAACCGTTTTAGGAACTGCTACAAGTGAATCGGGAGCCGCTTCTATTAGCAAAGCATTAGAAGAAAAAGGGTTGTCTGGAAAAGGCCTAGTGCTGAATGTCGATGACCCAGAAGCTATTGAAGCGTGCATGCAAAGCCTGACAAAGGAATATGGTGGGCTTTCTATTTTGGTAAATAATGCAGGTATCACCCGCGATCAGCTGGCAATGCGCATGAAAGATGAAGATTGGGATGGGGTGATTCAAACCAATCTGAGTGCAGTTTTTCGTCTATCTCGTGCGGCGTTGCGCCCTATGATGCGTGCACGCGCTGGTCGGATTATTAGCATTACTTCTATTGTTGGGAGTAGTGGTAATCCTGGGCAGGCGAATTATGCGGCTGCAAAGGCTGGTGTGGCCGGTATGACACGTGCATTATCTAAAGAAATAGGGAGTCGCGGCATTACGGTAAACTGTGTGGCGCCTGGCTTTATTGATACCGACATGACTCAAGCCCTTTCAGAAGCGCAGCGCAGCGCCTTGTTAGATCAAATCCCGCTTGGCCGCTTAGGAAGCCCTGCCGATATTGCACATGCTGTCGCTTTCTTGGCTTCGCCGCAAGCTGCTTACATCACAGGTACGACCTTACATGTGAATGGAGGAATGTGGGTTGGCGGTTAGAGTAATAGGCTGCTAGAATGCGCGACTTTATTTTAGTAGAACCAGTCTACAATTTCCAAAAGCGCCTTTTCTTTTTGATGGGGCAGCGTAGAGAGATCTTAGCCGTACTGCTTAACAGTACCGCCCTCGGTCTGTGCGCGCTTAACTCTCCTTTAAAAAAGCACTTTTGGAAATTGGATTGGTTCTCAAATGACTGTGGAGATAGTAATGAGCGATTTTGAAAAGCGTGTAAAGGCAATTGTTGCTGAGCAATTGGGTGTGGCAGTAGAAGAAATTAAGAATGAAGCCTCCTTTGTGAATGATTTGGGTGCAGATTCTTTGGATACCGTCGAACTAGTGATGGCTCTTGAAGATGAATTCGGTATTGAAATTCAAGACGAAGAAGCTGAAAAGATTACCACCGTGCAAAATGCGATCGATTACGCTCGTGCGCACGAAAAGGCTGCAGGGTAATTTGACGCATGCAGTAAAGCTTAGAGCTTGTTTAGGGCGTGTTCTCAATTGTTGAGGACATGTCCTAGAGTCTGTGTGATGCGTAGCCACAGCACCCACGTCATTTATGTCATGGGTGCTGTGGCTTTTTTGTTAGCGCATAGCCGATCATTAAGGATCTGCGTTAGAATGCGCTCCAAATTTTAAGTAGCATTGTGATGAGAATACGCAGTGTGCTTACATGTTATGAATCTGAAATCACTTGATAAAGAGGGAATGCCGTGAATCGTCGCCGTGTCGTGGTAACCGGTTTGGGACATATTTCGCCTGTAGGCAATACTGTCGACCAAGGGTGGGCTAACCTGATTGCAGGGCGCTCAGGCATTGCCACAGTTACAAAATTTGACCCCAGTGCTTTTTCTTGCCGTTTTGCAGGCGAAGTCAAGGACTTTCAGGTCAGTGACTATTTGCAAGCCAAAGAAGCGCGACATATGGATACCTTTATCCATTATGGTTTTGCAGCGGGCGCGCAAGCTTTGGCAGACAGCGGGCTAATCGTCACAGAAGAAAATGCAGAGCGTATTGGAGTCATAGTTGGTTCAGGTATAGGCGGTTTGCCATTAATTGAAGCTACGCAAACAGAGTATCTGCAGCGTGGCCCAAAGCGGATCACGCCTTTTTTTGTGCCTGCTTCCATTACTAATATGATTGCGGGTCATTTATCGATTCATTTTGGCCTTAAAGGACCTAACCTCGCGATCGTGACGGCCTGTACAACGGGTACCCATTCCATCGGTGAAGCGATGCGTATTATTGAATACGGTGATGCAGATGTTATGGTCGCAGGGGGAGCAGAGGCTACGGTATCGCCGTTAGGCCTGGGCGGGTTTGCCGCTTTGCGTGCTTTGTCTACGCGCAACGACGATCCTGCAGCAGCTAGTCGGCCTTTTGATCGTGACCGTGATGGTTTTGTGCTCGGCGAAGGCGCTGGAGTATTGGTTCTAGAAGAATATGAGCATGCTAAAGCACGTGGCGCAGCGATATATTGTGAACTAGCAGGCTATGGACGCACTGGTGATGCGTATCACATGACAGCACCCAGTAAAAATGGGGAAGGTGCAGCGCGTTGCATGGTGAGCGCACTTAAAAACGCAGGTATGTCTGCTGATCAGGTGCAATACATCAATGCCCATGGCACTGCGACGCCTTTGGGGGATATTGCAGAGACCATGGCTGTGAAGCAGGTTTTTCAGTCTGGTTCTCTTCCTGTGGTCAGTTCCACTAAATCAATGACTGGGCATCTATTGGGTGCAGCAGGCGGGATTGAAGCGGTGTTTACGGTATTGGCAATCCAAAAACAAATAGCACCGCCTACGATCAATCTAGTGAACCCTGATCCTGAATGTGATCTGGACTATTGTGCAAATACAGCCCGTGAAATGCCAATAGAAGCAGCACTCTCCAACTCATTTGGGTTTGGCGGGACAAACGGGACTTTGTTATTTAAGCGTATTTAGATAGAACTCGCATTTTCAGCATCTTCTCTTGATATTTTCGACCTCCTGCTCTTATTTTTTTGACTTCAGCCCGCTCAATATGATCGCTCCACTAGGGGCGTGATAGGAGCGGGGAGTGAATGAAAAAGAGTCTGATCGTAGAGTAGTTCTACGTTTCCAGGAGGGGGAAGTAGCGGCTTTTAACGTGCTGGTTATCAAATATCGCCGCAAAGTGATGCGCTTGGTATCGCGTTTTGTGCGCTATTCGGATGAGATAGACGATATTGTGCAAGATGCGTTTATTAAAGCTTACCGGGCTTTGCCAAATTTTAGGGGAGATTCCTCTTTTTATACGTGGCTATACCGGATTGCTATTAATACAGCCAAAAATCATTTGGCTGCCAGCACACGGTTAGGGCTTTCGCATTTGTCTAGAGAAGAGGGTGACCCTGAACGGCTAGAAGAATCTGAGTACGCGCTGCAGGATTTTAATACTCCTGAGTTAGCATTAATCAATAAGCAAATAGAGCAGGCATTGAGCGATGCACTCGCTTTTTTATCTCAAGAGCGGCGTATAGCCCTGATGCTGTGTGAAATGGAAGGTTTAAGTTACCGAGAAATCGCGCGCATCATGAAATGCCCTGTCGGGACCGTGCGTTCCCGTATTTTCCGGGCACGAGAAATTATTTCAAAAAAGCTGCAGCCTTTGTTGGACACCATCCATTAATGAAAAACATCCGTAATTTTTCGATCATCGCGCATATCGATCATGGTAAATCGACACTGGCTGATCGTATTATTCAGCTATGCGGTGGGCTCTCCGATCGTGAAATGGAATCGCAGGTGCTCGATTCCATGGCGCTCGAGCGTGAGCGCGGCATAACGATTAAAGCCCAAACGGCTTCACTCCAATACAAAGCCCGCAATGGCGAGATTTACAAATTAAATTTGATCGACACGCCAGGGCACGTCGATTTCTCCTATGAGGTGAGCCGTTCTTTATCCGCTTGCGAGGGCGCATTATTGGTCGTAGATGCGAGCCAAGGGGTCGAGGCACAGACAGTAGCAAATTGCTATACAGCACTGGAATTAGGTGTGGAAGTCGTGCCTGTGCTCAATAAAATCGATTTGCCATCGGCTAATCCCGAAAATGCTATTGCAGAGATTGGTGATGTAATTGGCATTGATGCTACTGAAGCAGTGCGATGCAGCGCTAAAACGGGCCAAGGGGTCGAGGATGTATTAGAAGCCTTGATTGCGCAAGTTCCTGCTCCAGTTGGGGACCCGCAAGCGCCTCTAGCAGCGCTGGTTCTAGACTCTTGGTTTGACCCGTATGTAGGCGTGGTAGTGTTGACACGCGTAGTACAAGGCACTTTAAAACCAAAAGATGCTATTCGCTTTATGGCCAGCGGCGCACAATTTTTGGTTGAGCGTATTGGCGAATTCACGCCTAAAGCTTCCGACCGTCCTACCCTTAGTGCCGGGCAGGTAGGTTTTATTATTGCCGGTATCAAAGAGCTTAAAGCTGCACGAGTGGGCGATACGGTCACGCATGTACGCAACCCAGCAAGTAGCCCGCTTCCGGGTTTTAAAGAGGTAAAGCCGCAAGTTTTTGCAGGGCTATACCCCATTGAATCCAATCAATATGAAGCACTGCGCGAATCGCTTGAGAAATTGCAACTCAATGATGCCTCCTTGCTCTATGAGCCTGAATCTTCACAGGCGCTTGGTATGGGCTTTCGTTGCGGCTTTTTGGGTTTGCTGCATATGGATATTGTGCAGGAACGGCTCGAGCGTGAATTTGGCATGAACCTGATTACCACGGCGCCCACCGTTATTTATGAGGTGGTGCAGCGCGACGGTAGCGTTTTGAAAATTGAAAACCCCTCCAAATTGCCTGACCCGTCAAAAATCGACACGATTCGGGAACCGCTTGTCCGCTTGAATGTATATTTGCCGCAAGAGTATGCAGGCCAAGTGATGACGCTCTGTACGCAAAAGCGGGGCGTGCAAATCAATATGCAATATCACAGCCGTCAATTGCAATTGACGTATGACATTCCGATGGCAGAGATCGTGCTCGATTTTTTCGATCGCTTAAAGTCGCTCTCCAGAGGCTATGCGTCGATGGATTATGAATTTAAAGAATATGCAGCAGCAGATGTTGTCAAAATCGATATGCTGATCAATAGCACGAAAGTGGATGCCCTTTCTTTGATCGTACATCGTTCTCAAAGCCAATCTCGCGGACGTGAAATCGCTGCCAAAATGCGTGAAGTGATTCCGCGACAGATGTTCGATGTTGCCATTCAAGCTGCGATTGGGGCGACGATTATTTCCCGCGAAAATATCAAAGCTATGCGCAAAAACGTGTTGGCAAAATGCTATGGCGGCGATATTACTCGTAAAAAGAAATTGCTAGAAAAGCAAAAAGCAGGGAAAAAACGCATGAAGCAGGTAGGCGGCGTTGAGATTCCACAAGAGGCTTTCTTGGCAATTTTGAATTTGGGGGAGTAGGAAGCATTAAATGGCGGAGTGGAGCTTAGTAAAACCCATTTACATAGGCATCTGGTAGGTTGGGGTGACGAAGGAACCCCAACATGCATACCACCTACTTTTAATCTTCGCGTTCTGCTTACCAACAACTCGCCGTTCTACAACGTGCGTAAAATCCGTAAATAATGTAAAAAAATACGATTTAAGCGTGGCAAAACGCCAGAAAATACAGTAGACTGCGCAGCTTCTAAAAACAGCACACCAGTGTTGCTGTGTAAGTAGATTGATCGGGGGTGCTTAGCTCAGTTGGTAGAGCGGAGCCCTTACAAGGCTTAGGTCGGGAGTTCGAGCCTCTCAGCACCCACCACCCAATCATCACTTACCTGTCATATGGCTTTTACGCCCCTTTTTTTATATTCCTTTAGCGCTTATGCTTTTAAAGCGCAGCGCATTTTTCCCTTATTTTTCTTTATTTCCTTAAACACGCTTTTCTAATCTGTGAAGTGCCTTTTTGGCAAATCGTAGAGAGAGGTTGTCGACGATAAAGACTTAGGCTCTATTGCCTTTGGCGCTCCTAGAGCGCCGTTTTTTTGTCCCTTTTGGATCTTTGTTTCTCATGCTTGATTTCTTCCGCAGCCATAAACGTTTGATGCAAGTACTGCTCGCGCTTTTTATCTTGCCAGGTCTGGGTTTGGTCGGTATTCAGGGCGCGCGCCATGCATCTGGTGCGGGCCCTGATGTGGCTAGTGTCAATGGCAACAAAATTACCTATCGGGAATACAACATCGTGTTGCAAGAGCGCTTGCAGCAAATTCGCAGCATGTTAGGCGGCGGCTTTGATGTTCAAGCAATTAATACTCCTGCTTTTCAGCATGCAGTACTTGAGAGCCTTATTGAACAGCGCTTGATTGCAGAAGAGGCGAAAAAGCAGCATTTGAGTGTTCCAGATGATACGGTGCGTCGAGCTTTATTGAGCGTTCCAGCGATTGCAAAGTTGCGGGGTCCAGATGGGTCTATTGATGTAAAGGCCTATGGTGAATTATTAGCTGCGCAGGGTATGACCCCCGAGGATCTTGATGAAAGAGTGCGCACGATACTTGCTGCCGGGCAACTCACTCAAAGCATCGTAGAAACCGCATTTTTACCGCAGGCTTTAGTTACCCCTTTTTTAATAGCATCAGGGCAGCAACGTGAAGTGCAGGCCATGCATTTTGTGCCGGCTGATCCTAAAGACCCTAAAAATGCACCTCCTAGCCCAGCAGATTTAAAAGCGTACTACGAGAGTCATGCCGAAGACTTTGTACAGCCTGAGCAAGCGTTTATTGAATACATCACATTAAGCCCCGATGCTTTTACCCCTAGTGAGCCTTCTTTAGCCAATCTTGAGAAGTACTATCAGGCGCATCTTGCAGACTACAAAAATGAAGAGCGGGTGCGTGCTCGCCATATTTTATTAATACCTGCACAAAATCAGGCGGAAGATGAGCCTGCTGTGCGGGCTAGGCTTGAAGCTTTATTAGCCCAATTGCGCGCCCATCCTGAGCAATTTGTCACATTGGCGAAGAAATACTCTCAAGATCCAGGATCTGCTACTAAAGGTGGGGATTTAGGCTATTTTGGTCGTCGTCAAATGGATCCCGCATTTGAGACTGCTGCATTTAGCTTAAAGCCTGGTGAAATCAGTGAGGTGGTGCAATCTCAATTTGGGTATCACTTAATCCAGTTAATAGATCGCAAACCAGCCGTCACGCTTGCGTTTCCCGAAGTGAAAACGCGTATTGCTGCTATTTTGAAAAAACAAGAAGCAGCGCGGCGCTTCTCAGAAGCTTCCTCTGAATTTTCTGATCTGCTCTATGAGCAATCTACTAGTCTTCTACCGGCTGCAGAGAAATTTCATTTAACGCGTAAAACTGCAACCGTGGCGCGTACACCCAACTTAGGGCTTGCAGCAGAGAATGCACTTAATCAACCTGCTTTACTCAATGCAGTATTTAGCGAAGAGGTTTTAAAATCCAAACACAATACCGCTGCGCTGGACTTGGGAAATAACACGCTAATTGCAGCGCGCGTGCTACGTTATACCCCCAGGACGCAAAAGCCTTTGAATAAGGTGGAGCGTCAGGTTAGGGCCAAAGTTATGGCAGTCCAGGCTGGTGAACGTGCTAGAGCTGCTGGTCAAGCAAAGCTTGCTGCCTTACAGGCAATGCCCAACAGCGCGCATGCAGTACCTTCTGGGTTTTCTGCTCCGATAACGGTGTCTCGTG
The DNA here is from genome assembly GCA_031963225.1 of Mycoavidus cysteinexigens. Taxonomy (GTDB): domain Bacteria; phylum Pseudomonadota; class Gammaproteobacteria; order Burkholderiales; family Burkholderiaceae; genus JASSUD01. The sequence continues at coordinate 38,942 of JASSUD010000002.1, read as the reverse complement.
CCAATACAGGGGCATTGCCTGCTCCTGCACTCGCAGCCATTTTTAAAGCCAATGCTGCAAGTGCCACTATTCCTTCTGAGGAAAAGAAGGCCGATACAGCATCGTCACCTGAGCTCGAGAAAGTGCAAAAAAGAGGTATGGGCTTACCTCAATATATTGGGGTAGATTTGGGGCAGGCAGGCTATGTAATCTATCGTCTCAATGCGGTACATGACCCCGTGATTTCAAAAGCCATTATGGACTCGGCTCAACAGCAATTAGCTCAGATAACGGGTCAGAGCGAATTCAATGCGTATATTGCAGCGGTAAGGGCGCGTACCAAAGTGAAAATATATCCATTGCCTACCCACCAATAGAGTATGGTAGGTTGGTGGTGAGGCACGAACCCCAACATGCACACCACGAACTTTTATTTTTTCGATAATCGTAAGCCGGTTGTGCAAGGACGCCATGGCGTGCATGTTGTGTGGCCTTGTTTTATTTAATAATTTTTAAATGGCTGCCCTTTTTTTCCTCCGACTTTGTAGACGTGGTAGATTGTCTGTCAGAGGGTAGGGTAGCAATGGGTGGTACGTCAGCAGTCTCTTCGGATTCGAGCTGACTTAAAGGAAAACGCATCCCTTCGCCACTTTCATGTGCATAAATCGCCAGCACATTTCTCACGGGGATCTCTATTTTGTGAGGGATGCCACCGAATCGTGCATTAAACTCAATCCAGTCATTGCCCAGTTTGAGTTGGTGTGTGGCATCGGGGCTAATATTGAGAACAATTTCGCCTTTCTGTATAAATTGCTTCGGCACATGAGTGTATGCGTCAACATGCACTAAAATATGAGGCGTGTAACCGCAATCCAGGCACCATTCATAGAGTGCTCTAAGTAAATAGGGTTTGCTTGAAGCGGATTGCATATTGAAGTTTTCCGTTTGAAAATATAAAGTATATTTGAGTGCTATAGGTCTATAGACCGGGTAATCATAAACAAAGCTTCAGAATGGTTTCAAGTTAAACCAGCTAGCTTTTCTAATATAGTCCAAGAAAGGGTCCAAAGGGACCCTTCTTTACGGTTGCGCAGTGTTCAGAATCATCTCCCTCTAGATAGAGTATGCTTCGGTTTTAGTGCGTTAACCAGCTGCAAATGAAAGTCATTTTTGCTGCGCGTACAATATTTTTTGTGTTGAGGAACTTTTTGTCATGCTGCCTATTTTGCCAACTTCCCAGCCTGCTCTTTTAGCTTTAGCTGATGGCACTGTTTTCTATGGCCAAGCCTGCGGTGCATTGGGGCACGCTGTGGGGGAAGTGGTTTTTAATACAGGAATGACAGGCTATCAGGAAATTTTGACAGACCCAAGTTATGCGCAGCAAATTGTTACGCTGACTTATCCTCATATCGGTAGTGTGGGGGTGAATGCCGAAGATAACGATTCGAATTGCGCGCAAGCTGCAGGTTTAATTGTGCGCGATGTGCCTAGAGTAGCATCAAATTTTCGGATGCAAAAAACGCTCTCTGATTATTTGTGTGACCAGGGCGTGGTGGCGATCTGCGGAATTGATACGCGTCAATTAACGTGCCTCTTACGGGATAAGGGTGCTCAAAATGGATGTATTTTAGCCGGAGAGGGTGCCACTGCAGAAAAGGCGCTGGAGCTTGCACGAGGTTTTTCTGGGCTAGCAGGTAAAGATGTAGCGCAAGACGTCACCACTACGGCTCCTTATGAATGGACGCAAAGTGAGTGGAGTTTGCATACGGGCTATGGCCAGCTCACAGAAGCGACCTACCGTGTAGTCGCTTTTGACTATGGCATTAAACATAATATTTTACGGAAGCTGGCGCAGCTCGGCTGCGAAGTCATTGTATTGCCTGCTAAGGCTAGTGCCCAAGAAGCGTTAAGTTATAAGCCTCATGGCATTTTTCTGTCGAATGGCCCGGGAGACCCAAAGCCTTGCGACTATGCGATTGCAGCCGTGCGCGAACTGCTAGAAACGAAGCTGCCGATTTTTGGAATTTGCCTCGGGCATCAAATTATGGCGCTGGCGCTTGGCGCAAAAACATTGAAAATGAAAAATGGCCATCACGGCATTAATCATCCTGTCAAAGATATACAGCGCAATCGTGTAATGATTACGTCACAGAATCATGGCTTTGTCGTAGATTCTGCCTCTTTACCGCCTAATGCACGTATTACCCATTTTTCTTTGTTTGATGGCACGCTTCAAGGGTTTGAATTAACGGATCGCCCCGCTTTTTGCTTCCAAGGTCACCCTGAAGCTTCTCCTGGTCCGCATGATCTTGACCCGCTTTTTGTGCAATTTACAGAGCTTATGAAACAACATAAAGCCTAGGGCTAGGGCGTGTTCTCCTTTGGGACAATTGAGGACACGCCCTAAAATCCTAGTTTAGGATTAGCCAGCAGGTTTAACCTGCATTTTTTTTATATTTTTTGCTTGCAGTTGTTTTTTAAACTTCTGCCTTTTTCGCGCCTCGTTTTTTCTTTTATAACTTCGACTATGCCAAAGCGCACTGACATCCACCGCATTTTGATTATCGGCGCCGGCCCTATTGTGATTGGGCAGGCCTGTGAATTTGACTACTCCGGCGCCCAGGCTTGCAAAGCCCTCCGAGAGGAAGGCTATGAGGTTGTTTTAATTAACAGCAACCCCGCAACGATCATGACTGATCCGGATATGGCTGACGTTACGTATATAGAGCCTATTACACGTGAAGTGGTCGAGCGCATTTTGGCAAAAGAGCACTGCGATGCAATTTTGCCTACGATGGGCGGGCAAACTGCTCTGAATTGTGCGCTGGATTTACACTACCACGGTGTGCTGGAGCGTTACGGCGTAGAGCTTATTGGAGCATCGCCTGAAGCGATTGAAAAAGCAGAAGACCGGCAAAAATTCAAAGAAGCGATGACACGCATTGGCCTTGGCAGTGCTGAATCGGGAACGGCACACTCTTTAGAAGAGGCAAAGGAAGTGTTGCAGCGTATTGCTGCAAAAAAACAGCAGGGCCACTCCGTCGGCGAATCTGCAAGTGGCAGTAGCTACCCTGTCATTATTCGACCTTCTTTTACGCTGGGCGGATCAGGCGGTGGTATTGCTTACAATAAAGAAGAGTTTGAAGAAATTTGCCGACGTGGGTTGGAGATCTCGCCTACTAAAGAGCTCTTGATTGAAGAGTCGCTACTGGGTTGGAAAGAATTTGAAATGGAAGTAGTGCGCGATAAGCAGGATAACTGCATGATCGTATGCTCCATTGAAAATCTTGATCCAATGGGCATTCATACCGGCGATTCTATTACGGTCGCTCCTGCTCAAACCTTAACCGATAAAGAATATCAATTACTGCGCAATGCCTCGCTAGCTGTGCTGCGAGAAATCGGGGTGGATACGGGAGGCTCGAATGTGCAGTTTGCCATTCATCCCGATACCGGGCGTATGGTAGTGATTGAAATGAACCCGCGGGTATCGCGTTCATCCGCACTAGCTTCAAAAGCTACTGGTTTTCCCATCGCCAAAATTGCAGCAAAACTAGCGGTTGGCTATACCTTAGATGAGCTGAAAAACGATATTACAGGAGGGCAAACCCCTGCCTCTTTCGAGCCTACGCTTGATTATGTTGTCACTAAAATTCCTCGTTTTGCTTTTGAGAAATTCCGTGAAGCCGATCCGCGTTTGACTACACAGATGAAGTCTGTGGGTGAAGTGATGGCGATTGGGCGCACTTTTCAGGAATCATTTCAAAAAGCGCTACGTGGCTTAGAGACAGGAATTGATGGGATGACCCCACGTTCTACGGACCGTGAAGTGATTACCATACAGATCCGAGAAGCCGGCCCTGAGCGCATTTTGTATGTAGGTGATGCGTTCCGCCAAGGGTTTTCCCTAGATGAAATTTATGACTTATCTCATATTGATCCTTGGTTTTTAGCCCAAATTGAAGAGATCATTTTGAAAGAAGGTGCGTTAGCATCACGTACCTTAACTAGTCTCTCAACAGAAGAGTTACGCTACCTTAAACAGAGCGGCTTTTCCGATGCACGTATTGCCACATTGACGCAATCTACGCAGGACGCCGTGCGCGCATTGCGTATTAGACTCGATGTACGTCCAGTGTATAAACGTGTAGATACCTGTGCGGCTGAGTTTTCAACGCAAACAGCGTATTTGTATTCAACCTATGAATCTGAGTGCGAAGCGCGTCCGACTTCTCGCCAAAAAATTCTTATCCTTGGTGGGGGGCCCAATCGTATTGGTCAAGGGATTGAGTTTGATTATTGTTGTGCGCATGCAGCACTAGCTTTGCGTGAGCAAGGCTATGAAACCATTATGGTTAATTGCAACCCAGAGACCGTATCTACCGATTACGATACCTCTGATCGATTGTATTTCGAGCCTTTAACGCTTGAAGATGTACTGGAAATTGTCGATAAAGAGCAGCCTGCAGGTGTATTGATTCAATACGGAGGGCAGACGCCCTTGAATTTGGCGCGTGCGCTACAAGCCAATGGGGCGCCTATTATTGGCACCAGTGTAGATAATATTGATGCAGCAGAAGATCGTGAGCGCTTTCAAAAAATGCTCAACGATCTAGGCTTACGTCAGCCACCCAATCGTACTGCCCGTACAGAAGCGGAAGCATTGGTTTTGGCAAATGAAGTAGGGTATCCCCTAGTAGTGCGGCCTTCTTATGTATTAGGGGGACGTGCTATGGAGATCGTGCATGAATCACGCGATCTTGAACGCTATATGCGAGAAGCGGTGCAAGTCTCGAATGATTCTCCTGTGCTGCTAGACCGTTTTTTAAATGATGCAATCGAATGTGATGTGGATTGTATTGCAGATGGTCAAGAGGTCTTTATTGCTGGCGTGATGGAGCATATTGAGCAAGCAGGGGTGCATTCAGGAGATTCTGCCTGCTCGTTGCCTCCTTATTCGCTAGCAGCTGACACGATAGCAGAGCTAAAACGTCAAACCGTAGCCATGGCGAAGGCGCTCGGAGTCGTGGGACTGATGAATGTGCAGTTCGCTATTCAGCAATTAGAAGCGGCTGATGGGAGCGTTCAAGATATAGTGTATGTGCTAGAAGTAAATCCTCGGGCCTCTCGTACGGTGCCTTTTGTTTCTAAGGCAACCGGGTTGGCACTCGCTAAGATTGGTGCGCTTTGTATGGTTGGACAAACACTGGCTAGCCAAGGAATACAAAGCGATGCGGTACAAGATTTATCGTATTTTTGTGTGAAAGAGGCCGTTTTTCCTTTTTCAAAATTCCCCTCAGTAGATCCTGTACTAGGCCCAGAAATGCGCTCTACAGGAGAAGTGATGGGGGTAGGCCGCACTTTTGGTGAAGCGTTATTTAAATCTCAGCTAGCTGCTGGATCACGCCTCCCTGCAGAGGGTACTGTGTTACTGTCTGTAAAAAATAGCGATAAGCCAGCAACAGTAAAACTTGCAAAGCGCTTGCATGCACTGGGATATGACTTAGTTGCAACGCATGGTACGGCAGCTGCAGTGGCTGAGGCAGGTGTTCCTGTGCGTACGGTGAATAAAGTGAAAGACGGGCGCCCGCATATCGTTGATATGATTAAAAACGGTGAAATTACACTAGTTTTTACCACGGTGGATGACACCAGAACCGCAATTGCGGATTCCAAGTCTATTCGTATCAGCGCGCAAATGCATAATTTGACGTATTACACGACCTTACCCAATGCGCATGCAGCGGTTGAGGGGCTGAATTACATCAAGAATTTAGAAATTTACCCGCTGCAAACGTTAAGAGAAGGGTATGTGAAGAAGAGCGACGTTTAAGTAGTCAAGTTGCGCAGCAAAGAAAGGTAGGTTGGTGGTGAGGCACGAACCCCAACATGCATACCATTGGCTTTTTGAATACCTGCGTAACGTTAGTTAAATAAGTCGCGCGCTTATTGTTTAAGCGCGCGTACGATGGTTTTCTGAATTATTTTTTAATGACCTATGAGCACAACACCTTTAACAAAAATGGGCGCAGAGCGGCTAAAAGCTAAACTGCAACGTCTAAAAACGGTCGAGCGTAGGGCTGTAGTGCAGGCTATTGAAGAAGCGCGTGCACACGGAGACCTTTCCGAAAATGCCGAGTATTCTGCTGCAAAAGAAAAGCAGGCCTTTATTGAGGGCCAGATTCTTGCACTCGATTCTTGTTTAGCCGTAGCGCAAATTATCGACCCCGCCATGATCGAGGCCGACGGTCGCGTAGTATTTGGTGCAACGGTAGAGCTGGATGATCTTGAGTCCGGAGAGAGTGTCCGCTACCAGATCGTTGGCAATGAAGAAGCAGATATCGACGCAGGCCTAGTATCTGTTAGCTCGCCTATAGCCCGTGCTTTAATTGGCAAGCACGAGGGCGATGTAGCGGTGGTGCAAGCACCTAGCGGAGCGAGAGAATATGAAATTACCAAGGTGTGCTATTTATAAATCAGGCGTGCGAGTTTGAATTTTTAGAACTTTTTCTTAATACTGGAAAGTCTAGGTTTTGCCCGTTTAACATTACCACCTTGTGTAACCCGTTGATTGCCTAAGAGTTGAAGCGTTTTGCGGGTAGTGCGTCGTAATGAACTAGGTCTGCGCTTGAAAACGATAGCTTTTCGTGGGGGAGCACCTCCACTGCGATGCGTAGACTTAGCAGATGCGTTTTGCGTGCTATCGCCGGAATCAGGTCGCCAGATGACGAAAAGTTTGCCGATATGTTGAATGGGATGTGCTCCAAGTCGAGCACATATCGCTTGATACGTTTCCTCGCGTTGTGTGCGAATATTCTCAAACATACGAATTTTGATAAGCGTATGGGCTTTGAGATTCAGGTCAATTTCATGGATTACCGCATCGGTTAACCCCTCTGGCCCTATCATAACGACTGGCTTTAGCGCATGCGCTTGAGCTTTAAGGCTGGCGCGTTCGCCAGGAGTAGGAGCGGCGTGGTGAGAAGACATAGTTTTTAGCAAGAAAAAAGAGGGCGTGAAAAAAGTGCGAGCATGAGCTGCATTTCACGATAAAGGACGAATTATCTCTCAGAACTTGTTCTAAAGCTCTAAGAACCTGTTCAAAGTTTTCCAAAAGGGTCCATATTTGGGGGAGCAGGAGCACAGGGACCGGAACTGTACTTAAGTACAGTGAATACCCCGCACCGCACGACCGCAAAGATGGGCTCTTTTGGGAGACTTTGAACAGGTTCTAATAAGAATGCTTTTAAAACACTTTTTAATGGGAGGCGCCTCGAATCAGATGGCGAAGAAAAAATTTAATACTTCCTGGTTGCATACGCACTTAAACGATCCCTATGTGAAGCAGGCACATCATGATGGGTACCGGACTAGAGCTGCGTATAAGCTCAAGGAAATTGACGAGCAAGATGATTTGATTCAGCCTGGGCAGGTGATTGTTGATTTGGGTGCGGCGCCTGGGAGTTGGAGCCAGTATGTTATTACTGCGCTGCGTAATAAATCTTCTGGCATAGTGCAAAAACAGCCTGATATGCTCATAGCACTGGACCGATTGCCTATGGAGCCACTGCCGGGTGTTACCTTTATACAGGGTGACTTTCGAGAAGAAGAAATCTTGCAAAAATTTCGAGATATCTTGGGTACACGCCAAGTAGACCTTGTAATTTCCGATATGGCCCCCAATTTATCAGGTATTGCCGCAGCAGATACCGCAGGTATGGAGCATCTATGTGAATTGGCCCTTGAATTTGCACAAGAATTTTTGAAAAGCAAAGGCTGCTTATTAATGAAGTGCTTTCATGGCAGTGGCTATAGTCAGATGATTGAGCGTTTTAAGCGCCATTTTCAGGTAGTAGCTCCTCGTAAACCCAAAGCTTCACGAGATAGTTCCTCTGAAATTTTTATCTTGGGCAAAGGGATGAAAGCAATTCGGTAAAAAGAGGGATGAGAGCAGATTGGGGAGTGTATTTCATGCTTTTCAGTTTATTTTTATATGAAAAATACTTTTTTTCAAGCTCCTTCCCTGCTGAGGCTGGATTAGAATCACCCTTTTCTCTGTAATTGGTCCGATCTATAAAGGAGTCATGCTTTGAACAGCACGATGTTTTCAAGAGCAGCAGTGTGGATTGTCATTGCTATGGTGTTGTTTACCGTATTTAAGCAATTTGATAAGCCACGCCCCCTTGAGACGGCAACGTATTCCCAGGTAATGGACGATGCAAAGAATGGAAAGCTAAAATCGGTAGTCATACAGGGCCGCACACTCACCGTGACCCCCGCTACTGGAGAGAAATATCAAGTTATTTCTCCAGGTGATCTTTGGATGGTGAGTGACTTGCTCAAATCTGGTGTGCAAGTGAGTGGAAAGGCCGATGAAGAGCCCAATTTCTTTGCATCATTACTAACGTATTTAGGTCCGACACTGCTGATTATCGTATTCTGGCTCTATATGATGCGGCAGATGCAAGGTGGTGCCGGCAAAGGCGGTATGTTCTCCTTTGGTAAATCGCGTGCCCGGCTTACCGATGAAAATGCACATGTAGTCACTTTTGCGGACGTTGCAGGGTGTGATGAAGCCAAAGAAGAAGTCTCTGAATTGGTTGATTTTTTAGGTGACCCTCAAAAATTCCAGAAATTAGGTGGGCGTATTCCACGAGGCGTGATGCTTATTGGGCCTCCAGGAACAGGAAAAACCCTGCTTGCCAAAGCGATCGCTGGTGAAGCAAAAGTGCCTTTTTTCAGTATCTCCGGCTCTGACTTTGTTGAAATGTTTGTTGGGGTAGGTGCTGCACGCGTGCGGGATATGTTTGAGCAGGCCAAAAAACAAGCGCCTTGCATTGTATTTATTGATGAAATTGACGCCGTTGGGCGTCAGCGCGGTGCGGGTATGGGCGGCGGCAATGACGAGCGCGAGCAAACGCTGAACCAAATGCTTGTAGAAATGGATGGGTTTGAGGCGAATCTAGGCGTCATTGTTATTGCAGCAACCAACCGCGCCGATGTATTGGACCGTGCCTTACTTCGTCCAGGTCGTTTTGATCGTCAGGTATACGTTAATCTGCCGGATATTCGTGGGCGTGAGCAAATCTTGAGCGTACATTTGCGCAAAGTACCCATTTCAAGCGATGTGGATGCTTTAGTGCTTGCACGTGGAACGCCGGGCTTTTCTGGTGCAGATTTAGCCAATCTGGTAAATGAAGCCGCCCTTTTTGCAGCTCGACGTAATAAACGCATGGTCGAAATGCAAGATTTTGAAGATGCCAAAGACAAGATTTATATGGGCCCTGAGCGCAAATCAGCCATCATGCGCGAAGAAGAGCGCCGTAACACGGCCTATCATGAATCAGGCCATGCAGTCGTAGCCAAATTGCTTCCGCATGCAGACCCTGTGCACAAAGTGACGATTATGCCTCGGGGTGGTGCACTCGGAGTAACCTGGCAGCTGCCTGAATATGATCGCGTCAATTTATACCGCGACAAAATGCTAGAGGAAATCGCGATTTTGTTCGGTGGCCGAGCTGGAGAAGAAATTTTCTTGAATTCTTCGTCTAGTGGAGCATCTAATGATTTCGAGCGCGCTACAAAATTGGCTCGAGATATGGTGACGCGTTACGGCATGTCAGAGTTATTAGGCACCATGATGTATGCAGATACGGAACAAGACTCCGTTCTAGGACGCGTATCGTCTAAGAATGTATCTGAAGCCACACAACAAAAAATCGATGCAGAAATCCGCAGAATCATTGACGAGCAATACGCATTAGCTCACCGCTTACTCGAAGCCAATCGAGATAAAGTAGAAGCGATGGTCAAAGCCTTACTCGAATGGGAAACGATTGACGCGACACAAGTAAATGACATTATGTTGGGCAAAATTCCTCAACCCCCAAAACCGTCTCACACACCAGAGGGCAACAAAAATGCTCCCCCTCCACCAACAGGAGGGTCGACAGGGCCGGGTGATGATGCATCAAAAAAAACTATGGGTAGTAGCGCTAAATTGGTGTAGTTTACATATTGAGAAGCCGTAGTTAGCGGCTGAGAAGGAATAAAAATGCCTGTTTTTGCTACTGCAAACACAGGCATTTTTATTAAGAAGTCTTAGGACAGAACACATGCTCCAACTTGCTTTGAGTATGGCTGATATCTATCAGAATGATCAGGTAAAACACGGACTGCTATACAAAAAATAGAAAGTATACATAGCAGCTCTAAATGCAAAACCGTACGGCAAAAAAATTATTCACTCGCGAGATGGAGGATGCAATGTTTCCAATAAACCCGATAGGCTCTTCTAATCCGTGCCCAAAGCCAGTATCCAATTTCGAATCCAATCCATCATTTAAACCCATAGAAGTTACAGAGACACCCTCGAATAGAGAAAACCAAGCTATACGACCAAATAGAGAAGATAGAGCTAGTCGTTTGGCAGTCACACTTGTCTTAACGGGTCAGTTAGCGGGTGTGATGGTCGTTCTAGGTATGCTACCCAGCGTTTTTATAGCAGCTCCAGTAATTGGCACATTTGGTGCCGTGGCAACTATGGCTATGAGTGACAGGCATGAAAATAAAAATCGAGCAACGCAGAGTATAGGAGAGGAAGACGAGAAGCTTCAGCTTAAAAAATTAGTATAAGAAGCTTATTTTATTGGGATAGCTGGTATTTCTAATGCATTAAATAAAAAATGGCTGCTTGTATATGCAGCCATTTTTTATTTTGTGGGCAATAGAATATATTGCAATGTTATTGAGGACACACCCTAAGCGATTTGAATTATTTCTGATTTTATGCACTCGAGGCCATTGTTTGTTTTTTCGGCTAGGTAATGTGCTGTGTGTTGTATAGGCTGGGGTGTACTTTCATTATCTTCTTTTTCCCCAAGAATAGTACAAGCAACTGCCGCTGCAGCAGATGCTACAAGCGTTGAGATGCCAGCCGTATTGTGACCACTGAGCAGAAGGCATAACGTAGCGGCTGAAAGTGAGACGTAAGTAAATAGTGCTACATCAAATGGACTAATTATTTGCTTTTGAGCAGAAGTTTGTTCGGTTATAGATTCAGGGGTGTTATAAGTATATGGCCTCGATATTGAGGAGAGTAAAGGAGTGGTAACAGTGCTCATACGGTTTTCTTCTCTATTAGGATGATGGTATTTTCTAAAATATCAAAACATTATCTACACAAGTTAATATACTTTTGTGTTTATAAATGCCTTTTTATTGAAAAAGCCATCGTATAGAAAATGTAGAGCAGAAAGAGATATAAATTATTTAAGATTCATCGCTTTTTTCTATGCGTTGAGGACACGCTCTAGTAACAACCAAGCTCATATGAGGACAACTTTTTTATTTCTCTGGTTTGCTTTTTATATTTTTTGCGCTATTTTCAAAGCGTGCTTTTGACAGCGCTATGGCTTCATGCAGTTTCTGCTCTAATAGTTGTCTAGGAGGGAGTTCTGTCAGATATTCAGCAACATGAATACCTTTTTGATCTAATTCGAGCAATTCAATCTGTTCAATTGTCTGGACAGTGTCAAGATAATTTCTATATAAGGAAATGCCTCGGCAAAAATGATCATATGACATAGATTATTGGCGCTAAAGCCACGACCCTGTTCTGTTTCCAATTGTTGAGCTAGCGTTGAAATAATTTGACCACCATATTCAGCTCGCTCCCCCTGGAGTACTTCGCTTTTGCATCGCAATCATAGATCAAAACTTTGGCACTTCTGAAAATTCAACTGCCCTTTCCCATTTATTTAGCCGGTAGGTTGGTGGTGAGGCACGAACCCCATGCGCGCTAACTTAAGCCAAAAGATAGCCTGTTCATGGAAAAAATCCCCTTTTTTCGCTTAACTTTTTGTACAGTTTAGCGACAATATATTCTGGTCTTTGGCTTAAGTTAGCGCGCATGGGCACGAACCCCAACATGCACACCACCAACTTGTAATCCTGCATATGCAGGATTCAAACGGACAGTGGTCATCATGTTGGGGTTCGTGCCTCACCACCAACCTACCGGCTAGCTTATCTTTAAGAGCACTTAAAGGGGTGGCAGGTGCAGAAATTTAGTCAGATAAGGCAAAAGTGTTACGCTACCTATCACGATAGCGCCTAAACGAATGGTTAACTTTGAGCCTAGATGACCCACATCCTTACGCAAATCACTAATCTCAGAGCAGACCTTATCAATTCTACGATCCAGACGCATTCCAAGTTTTTCAACGTCGTGTTTAGTCGCCAACTCGGCCGTGTTATGTGTTTCGATAGCAGCATTCAAAATAGCGCACGCTTGTGGTTGAGTAAATCCTGCACCTTGAAGCTTTTCAAAGGGTGCCATTGTGTAGAGTGCAGCTGCTGCCATGTTTTTTCCTTAGACCAACTTATTTTCATTATTGATATTTTTGAGAGCGCTTAAGAGATTGGCAGCTGCAGAAATTTAGTGAGAAAAGGAAGGGATAGAACGATAATGCCTAAACGAATGGTTAATATTGAAGTGAGATGGCTAAAATCTTTATGCAAATCATCGATTTTATAGCCCAGATCTGTGCTGACTCTACCGATTTTATAGTCTAGATCTGTGCCGACTCTACCGATTTTATAGTCCAGATCTTTGCCGACTCTATCGATTTTATAGTCTAGATCTGTGCTCACTCTATCGATTTTATAGTCCAGATTTACGCTAACTTTATCAATGTTATAGTCTAGATTTGTGTTGACTCTATCAATTCTATAGCTCAGATCTGAGCTGGCTGTATTAATTTTATAGTCCAGATTAGCGCAGGCTTTATTGATGGTATGGCTCAAATCCGTGCGAACTTTATCCATTCTATGGTGGAAGCGCACTCCTTGTGTTTTGAGATTGTGCTTGGTTACTAACTTGGTCGTGTTATGTGTTTCGGTAGCAGCATTTAAGATAGCGTGGGCTTGTGGTTGAGTAAATCCTGCGTCTTGAAGCTTTTCAAATGGTGCCATTGTGCAGGGTGCAGCTGCTTCCATGTTTTTTCCTTAGATTTGTTCGTTATCCCTATTTTCAAGAGCGCTTAAGGGAGGGGGAGGTGCAGAAATTTAGTGAGATAAGGAAGGAAGGTTGCAGTACTCACCACGATAGCGCCTAAACGAATGGTTAATCTTGAACCAAGAGTTGAAGCGAGATGGCCAAAATCTTTATGCAAATTACTGATTTCATGACGAACTTCTTTGATTTTATCGTTCAGATCAGTGAGAACCTTATCAATCCTGCTATCCAAGCGTATTTCAAGTTTTTCAAGATCGTGCTTGGTAGCTAGCTCAGCGGTGTTATGTGTTTCAAGCGAAGCATCCAAAATAGCGCATGCTTGTGGTTGAGTAAATCCTGCTTTTTTAAGCTTTTTAAAAGGCGCCATGGTTCGGAGAGCGGCGGCTGCCATGTTTTGTCCTTTTTTATTTCATATGAACTTTAAAGTATGCATCATAATTTAAACCAAATAAGTTAAGTTGTAAAGTGTATATAGGATTTTTAGCTTATTTAGTTGGTGTTGTGCCGGTATTAAAGAAGCCAATGGTATGCATGTTGGGGTTCGTGCCTCACCACCAACCTACCGTGCTCTTATGGTTTGTGGAGTTTGATAGAACCCTTCTATATATGCATCTTGGTAGGTTGGTGGTGACGAAGGAACCCCAACATGCAGGCCACTTCGTCCTTGATGACCAGCTTACAAACTCTTGAAGACAAAGATTAAAAGTCCGTGGTATGCATATGGGGGCTCGTGCTTAACCCCAACCTACCAAAAATGATGGCTTTAGCCGCAGAAGAAAGGCGCCTAACTGCTGGCCTTTCTATGCGTGGTAGGGGAGGGTGGCATGCGGTGAAAGATTATGCTTTGTCTTCTAGTGCCTGTGTATGCAGGTCAAATACCAGATCCAAAGCTTGGCGTGCGGAGAGTGTGTTGGGGTCTAGTGTGCGTAGTTTTTGCAGAAGAGGATGAGGCGGGATAGGTTCGGCAGTAGCAGGAGAGGTAGGCACTATAGGGGCAGAAGGCGCGTTATTAGATGTATCAAAGAAATCAAATTTTTGTTGTTTGGGATGTTCTTTCAGTGCATGTTTTTCAAGTGCAGCTAGGTGTATCCGAGCGTCTTCAATAACGCGCGGAGGTACGCCTCCTAATGCAGCAACTTGTAGGCCGTAGCTTTGGTTTGCAGGGCCAGGTTTCACTTCGTGTAAGAAGATAATGCTGTGTTCGTGCTCGATAGCGGACAGATGGAGATTGCGTGCTTCTAAAAAAGTATTGGGGAGTTGAGTGAGCTCGAAGTAATGGGTTGCAAATAGTGTGTAGCAGCGGTTGTGTTGAAGTAGATGCCGCGCGATTGCCCAGGCAAGTGCTAAGCCGTCAAAGGTAGAGGTGCCTCGCCCAATTTCATCCATTAAAACCAAGCTGCGTGGGGTTGCATTATTGAGAATTGCAGCCGCTTCGGTCATTTCGACCATAAATGTAGAGCGCCCGCCTGCTAGATCATCGGCCGCGCCAATACGAGTAAAAATTTGATCGATGGGCCCCACGCGCATTTTTTTGGCTGGGACGTAGGAGCCTAGGTACGCCATCAGCGTAAGTAGGGCTGTCTGGCGCATGAAGGTAGATTTACCGCCCATATTGGGGCCGGTAATGAGTAATAGGCGCTGTTGTTTTGAGAGGTTACAGTTATTGGGAATAAAGCCATGTATTTGCGCTTCTACAACAGGGTGGCGGCCTGCTTCAATGTCCAAGCCTTCTTCTTCTGTTAATTCAGGAGCTACCCAGTCATGTGCTTGCGCGCGTGCGGCTAGGGTTGCGAGTACGTCGATTTGGGCTAGTGCAGACGCGATTCTTTGAAAATCCATCAAAAAGGGGAGTAATGCCTGCAGGACCTGCTCATATATTTCCTTTTCAAGAGCCAGTGCCCGGTCTTGGGCGGAGAGTGCTTGATCTTCAAAGGTTTTGAGCTCAGGTGTGATGTAACGCTCAGCGTTTTTTAAGGTTTGCCGGCGCCGATAATGTGCGGGTACTTTATCGATCTGGCCTCGCGTAACTTCGATATAAAACCCGTGCACTTTATTGTATTCGACGCGCAAATTAGTAATGCCGGTTTGCGCGCGCTCCCGCGTTTCTAGATCTACTAAAAATTGGCCACAGTTCTCAGACAGTGCTCGCAGTGTATCGAGTTGCTCGTTATACCCTTTTGCTATCACCCCACCGTCACGCAACCATATGGCGGGTTCAGGAGCGATAGCTGAAACTAAGAGCGAGACGCAAGCTTTGGGGGCATCGAGTGCGCGGGTTGAATGCGCAAGTAGCGTGGAGTGTTCTGTGTGTGGCGCGAGTAAGGCTTGGATATCAGGTAGATGTATGAGTACATCGCGTAATGCAGACAGATCGCGCGGTCTAGCGCGCAGCAACCCCAGCCGACCCGTAATGCGTTCTATATCTGCTAAGTGTTTGAAGATTTGGCGCAGTGCAGGGAGTGCCTTTTTGGAATGTGACGTGTCACTGGCTAAAGTCGGTCTTAAAAAAGCATCTAGAGCAAGATGGCGATCGCGTGCAATTTGCGCGTCGCGCGGAATATGGTGAAGCCAATGGCGTAGCAGGCGGCTGCCCATGGAATTAGAACAATGATCGAGTAGAGAGAGCAGTGTTGGTGCCGGCGCTCCTCGTAGCGTTTCACTGAGTTCTAAGTTGCGGCGTGTAGCTGGGTCCAGTCGGATATATGCAGATTCATGCTCCACTTGCATGCTACGGACATGGCGTAGTTGCTGTTGTTGGGTCGTGCAGACATATTGAAGTAGGGCTCCTGCCGCACCACATGCGGCAGATAGTGCCATAGACTTTTGAGCGCGACTGCCTTGTTTAGGTACACCTGCGTTGAACGTGGGATCAAAACCTTCCAGATGCGCTACACCAAGCTGTTCACACAAACGTGTATACCCAGCTTCTGCATCAAAATGCCAGGCAGGTACACGGGTGATGGCACCTGCACTATCGCCCAACATATCGCTAGATAACGACTTTTCTCTTTCTTCTTCACTGCGTTGTGCGATTAAGGTTTCAGCAGGTCGAATGCGCTCTAATACACAAGCAACATCATCAGGTGGAATTTCGCCCAGACGCAGGGCGCCGCTTGCTAAATTGAGCCATGCTAGCCCAATGCGCAAAGAAGACTGAGAAGGTTTGCCGACAGGAGAGGCTACATTATGAATAGGCGATATAGCTAACACATAGCTATCTTCACGCTCAGCAAGCAGCGCGGTATCTGTAAGTGTACCTGGTGTGACAATGCGTGCTACTTGACGCTCTATCGGGCCTTTTGACAGCCCCGGTTCTCCTATTTGCTCACAAATGGCGGCAGATTCTCCCAGTTTGACCAATTTGGCCAGATAGGGCTCTATTGCATGGTGCGGCACGCCTGCCATTTTAATGGGCTCTCCTGCCGAGCTCCCTCGCTGAGTAAGCGTTAAGTCTAGAAGACGAGCAGCTTTTTCAGCATCTTCAAAAAACAGCTCGTAAAAGTCACCCATCCGGTAGAACAGCAGGGTGGTGGGGTGCTCTGCCTTAATTTGCAAATATTGCGCCATCATCGGGGTGTGACCCGAATGAGCGGTACGTACGCCTTTGGCTACAGTTGGCGCTATGGTATGAGAAGGAGATAATTGCGTGGAGGAGGGTGGCATTGCTTACAGCTTCCTAGCGGCGTTGCATAAATAAAGTATGTTCCCCGTCTTGCGACTGGATTTGGAGCAAAGTATTGCCTGTGTGTTGCGCGAAAGCGGCAAAATCACTGGGTGCGCTGGGGTCCGTAGCAATAACTTTGAGGACTTGCCCGCTTTGCATGGTGGAGAGCGCTTTTTTGGCTCGAAGGATCGGCAATGGGCAGCGTAAACCGCGTGCATCGACTTCCTGATGAATTTGATCGATTGCCATTAAAATTGCTTTTCCTTTTCCTAAAGGCTTGGGGGCACGTATCCTGACGCGGTATCAGCGCCTGTTCCAAAGAAATATTGCTCGGTTTGCTTGAGTAGATATTGCCTTGCGCGTGAATCTGCCAAACTCAGGCGGTATTCGTTAACCAACATGGTTTGGTGCTTAAGCCAACCTTGCCAGGCTTCTTTGGATACATGGTCATAAATGCGCTGGCCCAATGCACCTGGAAGGGGGGGGAAGTCCATCCCTGGAGCTTCTTTATCAAGTTTGACGCAGTGTACGATGTGTTCTTCGGAAGAATCAGAAGGGGCCATTTTAAGTGTCTCTGTATAGGTTGTGAAATAGGATCTCTGGTGGGCCGCAGGTTGGAGTGTGCGCCCTCTCTCTAACCTAGGCGGGAGCAAGGGCGTTGACACACTCTTTTACTAACGTTGGGCCTTGATAAATAAGGCCTGTGTATATCTGCACGAGCTTGGCACCGGCCTCTATTTTAGCGCGTGCGTCTGCTGCTGAGAAAATTCCGCCTACTCCGATAATGGGTATCGCGTCGCCTAGCTCGGCATAGCACTGTCGAATGGTTTGTGTGGATTTTTCAAAAACAGGGCGCCCGGATAAACCTCCGGTTTCCTCTGCATGCGGCAGCCCTGCTACGTTTGCGCGATCTAGGGTGGTATTGCTGGCAATAACGCCATCGATGCGATAGCGCAGTAAGGTGGCGCAGAGGGTTTTAATCTCTGTGGCGCTTAAATCAGGGGAAATTTTTAGTACAAGTGGGGTGTATTTCCCGTGCTGATCAGCCAGACGTGCACGTTTTTCAGTCAAGGCATGCAGCAAGGCATCCAGCGTGTTTTCCTGTTGCAGAGAGCGTAAGCCCGAGGTATTGGGCGATGATATATTGATCGTTATATAGCTCGCTTGGGCATAGACCTGCTCTAGACCGTAGAGATAATCTTGTGCGGCTTGCTCTAACGGAGTGTGTGCATTTTTGCCGATATTAATACCCAACACCCCGTTGAAGCGGCTGGCTTGTACATTGCTGAGCAACGCAGCTACGCCTTCATTGTTAAATCCCATCCGGTTAATTAAAGCCTCTGCGCGAGGCAGGCGAAAGAGGCGAGGGCGAGGGTTGCCGGGTTGTGGTTGAGGGGTAACCGTGCCTATTTCAAGGAATCCAAATCCCATAGCGGCCAAACCATCTATGCATTCCCCATTTTTATCTAGGCCAGCAGCAAGGCCAACGGGGTTGGCAAAGTCTAATCCCATAACACGGATAGGGGGGGCTACTGGAGTGTGGTTATGTGCGGAGGAAGAACCGGGCTTAAATAGGCAGGTATTTAAACCTGTGCGCTCTGTTAATCGCAATGCCGTAAGGGTCAGGTCATGTGCACGCTCAGGATCTAAGAAAAAGAGCGGCTTACGTAGCCAAGGATAGAGAGTATCGAGCACAGTAGTAGCTAGCCAAAGTAAAAAGTACGGTAGGTTGGGGTGACGAAGGAACCCCAACATGCAAACCACGGTCTCCTTGAAGACCTGCTTACAAATTGTTTCAAAGCAAAAAATAAAAGTTGGTGGTTTGCATGTTGGGGTTCGTACCTCACCACCAACCTACAGGACACCCGCGACACAGGCCCATTCATCTTCTGTGCGCCAGACTGAAAGGGATATCCATGGCCGGTATGCTTCAATCAGCGTGGGCACTTGCTCAGGAAGAATGCCTGATAACACCATTTTTCCGCCCATTTTGAGCTGAGCGCATAGCATAGGGGCGAGGCTGATCAAAGGGTTGAGCAAAATATTGGCTACCACGATGTCATAGCCCTCTTCAGTGGAAAGTTCTTTGAGTGCTTCAGGTAACCCATACTGAACGCTGGCCTGGTTTTTTTGGCTATTGTGCTTTGCTGTTTCGAGCGCTTGAGGATCGATATCAATCCCAACAGCCGTGCCTGCACCACATTGTTTTGCCAGAATAGCCAAAATTCCGGATCCACAGCCATAGTCGAGTACGGTATCTGCTGGCTTCACGTTCTCTTCAATCCAAGCCATGCAAAGGCGTGTAGTAGGGTGGCTTCCCGTACCAAAAGCGAGGCCTGGATCTAGTTTTAAGATTAACGGATTGGGGTGCGGAATATCTTGGTGTTCAGACCAAGAAGGGACTACCCAGATACGTTGGCCAATGGCAATGGGCGTAAATTGTGCTTGTGCATGATCTACCCAATCCGTAGAGGCTAATGTGCGTACTTCATGCTGAGGTACCGTTGTAAGGCCAGCAGTTAGGGCCGCTGCGGTGAACAGTTCAGAGGGTTGTGTAGTGTCATCAAATAAAATACTCAAGCGGGCATGAGGCCAAGCGCGCAGAGGCATATGCCCAGGCTCTCCGAACAAGGGGAGTTCATCTGCTGTATTAGCATTTGCATCTTCACTTGAAATGGAGAGCGCGCCAAGCTCCAACAGGGCCTCTGAGAGCGCCTGCATATAGACTTCATCCACTTCAGTAACGAGCTCGAAACAAGACATAGAAAGAAAGCAGTTAAAGGGGAATAAAGGTTGCTTGGCTACTTAGGATGCTTGAGCAAGCTTGTTTTCTAAATAATGAATGCTGGTACCACCTTCCACAAAATTGGCATCGAGCATCAGGTCGCGATGTAGCGCAATATTGGTTTGAATCCCTTCGATAACCATTTCAGAGAGCGCAATACGCATGCGTTTGATGGCTTGTTCACGCGTTGCACCATAAGCGATGAGTTTGCCTATCATCGAATCGTAATTGGCAGGAACAAAATAGCCAGAGTACGCATGCGAATCTACACGAATGCCTGGCCCACCAGGTGCATGTAGCAGGGTGATTAGGCCGGGTGACGGGGTAAATTTGGTTGCGTGTTCGGCATTAATCCGGCATTCAATGGAATGACCGTTGAAGGTCACTTCTTTCTGTTTCGGAAGTTTGTAGCCTGCAGCCACTAAAATTTGCTGCTGCACGATATCAATACCGGTAATCATTTCTGTTACGGGGTGTTCTACCTGTACGCGAGTATTCATCTCGATAAAGTAGAACTCATTGTTTTCGTACAAAAATTCGAAAGTGCCCGCTCCGAGATAGCCCATTTTTTTACAGGCATCTGCGCAACGCTTTCCAATTTTTTCAATGAGATGGCGAGGAATATGGGGTGCAGGTGCTTCTTCAATAACTTTCTGATGGCGGCGCTGCATGGAGCAGTCGCGCTCGCCGAGCCAGATTGCGCCTTTATGCTGGTCTGCGAGGATTTGAATTTCAATATGCCGAGGATTCTCGAGAAATTTCTCCATATACACACTGGGGTTACCAAATGCGCTTCCAGCCTCTTGGCGAGTCAAGCTCACCGCATTTAGCAGCGCAGCTTCGGTATGCACAATGCGCATACCGCGTCCACCGCCGCCGCCTGCTGCTTTAATAATGACCGGATAGGTAATTTTTCTGGCAATTTGGATAATTTCTTTTGGATCTTCTGGCAACTCCCCTTCAGAGCCGGGCACACAAGGCACTCCCGCTCTAATCATCGCCTGTTTGGCCGATACCTTATCGCCCATTAGTCGAATGGTTTCGGCCCGTGGTCCGATAAAGGTGAAGCCAGATTGTTCAACACGCTCAGCAAAATCAGCGTTTTCTGACAAAAATCCATAGCCCGGATGGATAGCCTGGGCGTCCGTCACTTCTGCGGCGCTGATGATGGCGGGCATATTGAGATACGATAATGCAGACGCAGCAGGTCCAATACAGACGGCTTCGTCTGCTAAACGTACGTATTTTGCTTCTTTATCGGCTTGGGAATAGATCATCACCGTTTTGATGCCGAGCTCTCGACATGCTCGTTGAATACGCAATGCGATCTCGCCACGGTTGGCGATCAGAATTTTTTCAAACATACGCTGAAGAAGGAGCAAAAGAGAAAATCAGTAGACCTGCAAAAAGGCTTAAAAAGTAGCCCCTGACAGAAAACGCACCATATAGGAAATTTACAGGCCTAGAAGGAAAATAATTTGGCGCATGCATAAGTGCAAATATTAGCCGATTACAAATAGCGGCTGCCCGAACTCTACAGCTTGGCCATTCTCGACGCACACTTCTTTTACCACACCGTCTTTATCAGACTCAATTTCATTGAGCAGTTTCATGGCTTCGATAAGGCATAAGGTTTGCCCTACTTTAACGGTATCGCCAATTTGCACAAATGGATTAGCGGTAGGGGAAGGAGAGCGGTAGAACGTACCGACCATGGGAGAGGTGACTTGATGACCGGCTGTAGTGGTTACGGACGGCACTGGTACGGTATCAGAAGCAGGAGACGGTGCCACCACGGCGTGGGTGGCGGGTGCAGGCGCCTGCATGTAGACGGGCGGTGCATTTTTAACAATCCTGACCTTACTGTCCCCTTCAGTCATTTCAAGTTCTGAAATATTGGATTCAGATACGAGATCCAATAATGTTTTAAGTTTGCGCAGATCCATTCATGCATCCTGTAAGCTCATTGAGCTGTATTTAGTCTTATTAAGTTACGTTACGCAGGTATTCAAAAAGACAGTGGTATGCGTGTTGGGGTTCCTTCGTCACCGCCAACCTACCGTGTTCATAGAGTTTGATAGAACCACGTTATATATGCATCTCGGTAGGTTGGGGTGATGAATTGAATCAAATACAGAACCCCAACACGCATACCACTGTCTTTTTGAATACCTGCGCAATATCAATAAATAAATGAGTGCGACTTTCAAAAAAGCCACTTAAATAGTGTCAAACTTTATGTGCTGCGCCATAGTAATCTAGCGCAAAGTCCAATGCGAGCAAGTAAGCTTGCCACCCTAGACCACAAATTACTCCGTGGGCTAAGTCTGAAAAAAACGAAGTGTGCCGAAAAGGTTCGCGGCGATGAATATTGGATAAATGGACTTCAATAAACGGGATACCCACCGCTGCAAACGCATCACGCAGCGCAACACTGGTGTGTGTGAAGCCCGCTGGGTTCACAATGATCACATCCATATTTTCTTCTCGCGCTACATGTACGCGGTCAATTAATGCTCCCTCGCTATTGCTTTGAAAAAAACAGACTAATGCGCCAGCATCTTCTGCACGGGTTTTGAGCTTCTCGTTAATAGCTTCGAGCGTCATAGATCCGTACACCTGTGGTTCGCGAGTCCCGAGTAAATTCAGGTTAGGGCCATGCAAAACAAGGATTCTCAGCTGTTTTCCGGTAGATGAACAAGAAGACATATCCCAACTTTAAAAAAATTGAGCGGACTTTACCGTCAAAAGAGGGGAGTTGTCTAGTTTTAGCGAATATAAGAATCTGAATGCAGGGTTCGAACCTTTTTTTCTTGCGCAAGCATCCTCTCGCTATGATTTTAGGTGTTGGACACTAAAAATATAGATTGATTTTGCGTATAATCCTAATTTTGAATAACCTACTATCCTGCACGGCAGGCGCTAGAGAGTGACTGTGAACCTTGCTGCCTATTTTCCGGTATTGCTGTTCTTATTAATAGGTATTGGAGTAGCCCTAGGTTTGATGCTTCTTGGCAAAATCCTAGGACCTAACAAGCCTGATAGCGCAAAAAATGCGCCTTACGAATGTGGCTTTGACGCCTTTGAAGATGCGCGGATGAAGTTTGATGTGCGCTATTACCTAGTAGCTATCTTATTTATCATTTTTGATCTGGAAACGGCTTTTCTGTTTCCATGGGGCGTGGCCTTAAAAGATATTGGGTGGCCAGGTTTTAGTGCAATGATGTTGTTTTTAGTCGAATTTTTGTTAGGGTTTGCTTACATTTGGAGACGGGGCGGGCTGGATTGGGAGTGAAATCCCCTTACTATTCCAAACTGATTACTACTCGGAATCTACGCCCAGTGCGCCATTCCGGGGGTGCCCATACGCAGGAAAAATAATGAGTATCGAAGGTGTGTTTAAGGAAGGTTTTATTACCACCACAGCAGATAAGCTAATCAACTGGACTCGAACGGGTTCACTGTGGCCTATGACATTTGGACTTGCATGCTGCGCCGTTGAGATGATGCATGCGGGTGCTGCACGGTATGACCTTGATCGTTTTGGTGTGGTGTTTCGCCCTAGCCCTCGTCAAGCTGATGTGATGATTGTTGCTGGTACGCTGTGCAATAAAATGGCGGGCGCGCTGCGTCAGGTGTATGACCAAATGGCGGAGCCGCGGTGGGTTATTTCGATGGGGTCGTGCGCAAATGGTGGAGGGTATTACCATTATTCTTACTCCGTGGTGCGCGGATGTGACCGTATTGTCCCTGTCGATATCTATGTGCCTGGGTGCCCGCCAACGGCTGAAGCACTGATGTATGGGATCATTCAATTGCAAGCCAAAATTAAACGTACCAACACGATTGCACGTTAAATCTTTATAGAGATTTGCCTAAGAACCTGTGCTTGGGGGAGGTACGAACCCAAAAACGCGGCCCATCACTTCCATTATTGCCTTTTTCTGTTAGCCATGATGTCTACGCTTCAAACATTGCAAACTCGCTTAACAGCTGCGCTGGGCTCTCGTCTACAGGCAATGTATGTAGCGTTTGGAGAAATAAACCTGGTAGTGCTTGCGGAGCACTATTTAAGTGTAGCGAGATGCTTGCGAGATGATCGAGATTTGCATTTCGAGCAGTTAATCGATTTGTGCGGTATTGATTATTTAACGTACGGGCAAGCAGGCCCTGTCGCGCTTGGATTGGCAGAGACAGATTCTGAGGAAGGCCGTTTTGCGGTGGTCCTTCAACTTCTATCCGTCACGCACAATCACCGCTTGCGCTTAAAAGTTTTTGCTCCGGCAGCAAAACTCCCTGTGCTGCCTTCTGTCGTAGATATCTGGAATAGCGCAAATTGGTATGAGCGTGAAGCTTTCGATTTGTTCGGCCTGGTTTTTGACGGTCATCCTGATCTGCGCCGTATTCTCACGGACTACGGATTTGTTGGGCATCCTTTTAGGAAAGATTTTCCCGTTTCAGGATATGTGGAAATGCGCTATGACGCTGATCAAAAGCGTGTGGTCTACCAACCAGTCACTATTGAGCCGCGTGAGCAAACTCCGCGAGTGATTCGTGAAGATCGGTATGGAGCAGGCATTTCGGTAGTAAACAAGCAAATAAAAGGCTTTTAAAAGTGGCAGAGCTTCGTAACTACACGCTTAATTTTGGTCCCCAGCACCCTGCCGCGCATGGTGTATTGCGCTTGGTATTAGAGCTGGATGGTGAAGTGATACAGCGTGCGGATCCTCATATCGGCTTGCTGCACAGAGCGACGGAAAAACTGGTCGAAACGAAAACCTATTTGCAGTCAGTCCCCTATATGGACCGACTCGATTATGTGTCGATGATGGCCAATGAGCACGCTTATGTCATGGCGATTGAGCGCTTATTAGGTGTGGATATCCCTATACGTGCGAAATACATCCGCGTCATGTTTGATGAAATTACCCGCGTTCTTAATCATTTAATGTGGCTAGGCTCGCATGCATTGGACGTTGGTGCGATGGCAGTTTTTCTTTATGCTTTTCGCGAGCGTGAAGATTTGATGGATGTGTATGAGGCTGTCTCTGGCGCTCGTATGCATGCTGCCTATTACCGTCCAGGTGGTGTCTATCGTGATTTACCCGACACGATGCCGCAATATAAGGCTTCAAAGGCAGGCTCCCGTAGCCAGGCTGCGCTAGATGAGATGAATGCCGCTCGTCAAGGATCTGTGCTGGATTTCATTGAAGATTTCACCAAGCGTTTTCCAGGCTGCGTCGATGAATACGAGTCATTATTGACCGATAATCGAATTTGGAAACAGCGTTTGGTTGGAATCGGCGTGGTTACACCTGAGCGTGCTTTGCAGCTTGGAATGACAGGCCCCATGCTTCGAGGATCTGGAATTGAGTGGGATCTTCGTAAAAAGCAGCCCTATGCAGTATATGACCAGCTTGATTTCGATATCCCTGTGGGTGTGCATGGCGACTGTTACGACCGCTATTTGGTGCGTATTGCAGAAATGCGGCAATCCAATCGAATTATTCAGCAGTGCATTACATGGCTGCGCGCTAATCCCGGTCCTGTCATTATCAAAGATCATAAAATTGCGCCGCCCAAACGGGTAGATATGAAAACCAATATGGAAGAGCTTATCCATCATTTCAAGCTCTTTACGGAAGGTATGCATGTTCCCGAGGGGGAGGCCTATGCGGCCATTGAGCATCCCAAAGGGGAGTTCGGTATTTATTTGGTGTCGGATGGAGCGAATAAGCCGTATCGCTTAAAAATTCGTGCACCTGGATTTGCGCATTTATCTGCACTCAATGAAATGGCTACAGGCCATATGATTGCAGATGCAGTGACCATTATTGGAACGCAAGATATTGTTTTCGGTGAAATAGACCGGTGATTTAATTGGGCTTTCTCTCCCTTTTCAGTTTGAAGTACAGGGAAGGGGGAAGAAAGTAGCTTAAAACTTCTTTTTTTATTTGCGACATGCTTTCTGCACAGGCTTTGAAGAAATTGGACGATGCGGTAGCGAAATATCCGCCTGAGCGTCGTTCGTCTGCAGTAATGGCAGCGCTTGCTTTGGTGCAGCAGGAATTAGGTTGGCTGTCGCCAGAAGCAATGCAATGGGTGGCAACATACCTGCATATGCCCGCTATTGCTGTGCGGGAAGTGGCGACTTTTTATACGATGTATCAGACTGCGCCAGTAGGTCGATACAAAATTACCATTTGTACAAATTTGCCCTGTGCTCTCTCAGGTGGAGATGCAGCAGCTGGCTATGTACAGAAAAAATTAGGTATTGGTTTTAACGAGACGACTTCCGATGGCCTATTCACCCTCAAAGAAGGTGAATGTATGGGGGCCTGCGGGGATGCGCCCGTATTGTTGGTCAATAATACGCAAATGTGTAGCTGGATGAGCCGGGAAAAAATCGATCAACTATTGGAAAATTTACGCGTTGAAGCTTCTGCAAAAGAAGCCTTGCTCAAGCACAGACAGCCAGGAGTAGCCTCATGACTTGCTTGCATGGACGTCATATCCAGCCGCTGATTTTGAATCAGCTCGACGGAAAGAATTGGCGTTTGAAAGAGTATGTAGCGCGTGGGGGCTATGAGCAACTAAAGCGTATCGTATTAAACAATATCCCTGCAGATGAGATTATTCAGGCTGTAAAAACATCTGGATTGCGCGGACGTGGTGGGGCAGGTTTTCCAACGGGGTTGAAGTGGAGTTTTATGCCACGCCAATTTTCAGGCCAGAAATATTTGGTGTGCAACTCCGATGAGGGCGAGCCAGGAACCTTTAAAGACCGCGATATTTTACGTTATAACCCGCATGCTTTGATTGAAGGCATGGCCATTGCTGCCTATGCTACCGGCGTCACAGTAGGCTATAACTATATCCACGGCGAAATTTGGCAAGAATATGAGCGCTTCGAAGAAGCCCTTGAAGAAGCGCGAGCAGCTGGATTTATAGGCGCAGCTATTTGTGGTTCTTCATTTTCTTTTGAATTGTATGCACACCATGGATATGGCGCTTATATCTGTGGTGAAGAAACTGCGTTATTGGAGTCGATTGAAGGAAAGAAAGGGCAGCCTCGGTTTAAGCCTCCTTTTCCTGCAAGCTATGGCTTATTTGGTCGACCCACCACCATTAATAATACCGAGACATTTGCAGCCGTTCCTTTTCTGCTATCAGTAGGTCCCGAGCAGTATGCTGCCTTAGGCAAACCTAATAATGGTGGCACCAAAATTTTCTCTATATCTGGAGATGTAAATCTGCCAGGTAACTATGAAATTCCACTAGGCACTCCTTTTTCAAAACTGCTGGAACTAGCAGGTGGAATGCGTAATGGTGCGAAGCTCAAGGCCGTTATTCCTGGTGGTTCTTCTGCGCCTGTCGTGCCTGGTAGTGTCATGCTAGATACCGATATGGACTACGACTCTATTGCTAAAGCAGGGTCGATGTTGGGTTCAGGTGCGGTCATCGTGATGGATGAATCCCGCTGCATGGTCCGCTCTCTACTGCGCTTATCGTATTTTTACTACGAAGAATCGTGTGGTCAGTGCACACCCTGCCGAGAAGGCACGGGGTGGCTGTATCGTATTGTGAAGCGCATTGAAGAAGGTCAAGGTCGCCCTGAAGATTTGGATCTTCTTGATTCAGTCGCTGGAAATATCATGGGCCGTACTATTTGCGCATTAGGCGATGCTGCAGCAATGCCTGTTCAGGGCATGCTCCGGCATTATCGGGATGAATTTGTGCACCATATTGAGCATAAATGTTGCCCCGTGCCAGTTACTGCAGCATGGTCGTAAGGCGTGCCCTCAATTGCCCCAAAGGGTTCATATTTGAGGTCGTGCCCTAATCCAATCGTAGATTGGGGTGATACCCCAAACCATACAATATTTTTTCAATTAGGTTTTCCTGATGATTGAGCTTGAAATAGACGGCAATAAGGTCGAAGTCCCTGAAGGCAGCATGGTGATCCAAGCCGCTAAGAAGGTGGGCTGCTATGTGCCGCATTTTTGCTATCACAAGAAATTGTCCATTGCTGCAAATTGCCGGATGTGCCTGGTTGAAGTGGAGAAGATGCCTAAAGCCATGCCAGCGTGCGCAACGCCTGTAGCTGCCGGGATGGTGGTGCATACGCAATCCACAAAAGCAGTGAATGCACAGCGCTCGGTCATGGAGTTTTTGCTGATCAACCATCCTTTGGATTGCCCCATATGCGATCAAGCAGGGGAATGCCAGCTACAGGATCTAGCGGTGGGTTATGGTGCCTCCAATTCACGCTATACCGAAGAAAAACGCGTAGTTTTCCAAAAGCAAGCAGGTCCGCTTATCTCTATGCAAGAGATGACTCGATGCATTCACTGCACACGTTGCGTGCGCTTTGGGCAGGAAATCGCAGGGGTTATGGAATTGGGCATGGTAGGTCGTGGCGAGCATGCTGAGATTGCCACTTTTGTCAGCCAATCTGTGGATTCAGAGCTCTCGGGCAATATGATCGATTTATGCCCCGTTGGTGCGCTGACTTCTAAGCCATTTCGGTATAAAGCGCGTAATTGGGAATTAGGTCGGTATAACTCGATTAGCCCGCACGATAGCCTAGGTTCTAATCTGCTAATACAAACCGCTCAACAAAAAGTAATGCGGGTATTGCCTAAGGAAAATGAAGCGCTCAATGCGTGCTGGTTATCGGATAAAGACCGTTTTTCCTACGAGGCACTCAATAGCGAAGAGCGCCTAACACAACCTTTATTAAAAAAAGCACCCGCCGCGTTAGCGCAGGAGGATGCTGAAGATGCTAGCCGTTGGCAAACATTTGATTGGCCTACTGCGTTGCAGTACACAGTTCAAGCTTTAAAAACCGCCATTGAACAAAAAGGTCCCGAGGCATTGGCTATTGCAGCCAGTCCGCACAGTACGCTCGAGGAGCTCTATCTTCTAAAGCGTATAGCAGACCATATAGGTACGCCCCATATTGATTTTTGTTTAAGACAATCTGCTCAGTCAGCCGATTTGCCTGGCGTGCCTTGGTTAGGTATGCCCATTGCAGAAGTGGATAACGTACGCGCAGCGCTGGTTATCGGTTCTTTATTGCACCATGATCATCCTTTATTGGCTGCTCGTCTGCGTCAAGCTGCGAAAAGCGGAGCGCAGGTGTATTTCCTCAATGCGGTGGATGAAGATGCACGCATTACTACCGCGCACCGCATAGTTGCGGCGCCTTCGGCTTGGTTAAAAGAGTTAGGTAGCCTAGCTTGTGCAGTGGCAGAACTTAAAAAAGTAACCGTACCCGCCGCGTTTTCACAATTGGCCTCTTCGCCTGCCTCCCATGCATTAGCTCAAACACTCTTGGGCACAGAGGGTGACTCAGATGCTTCTGATGAATCTACTCATACTGCTCGTCATGTGATTTGGCTAGGTAATGCGGCGGTTTCGCACCCAGATTTCCATCTGATTCATGCTGCTGCGCAATGGATTGCACAGCAATGTGGTGCAACGCTTGGGTTTCTTCCTGAGGCAGCCAATACCGTAGGTGCGCATGCATTACGTGTGATGCCTAATGTCCAGGCGGATAAAGCGCAGCAGACAGGCACGGATAGTGCTCGTACGCCACTATTTCAAACGCCTCACCCTGCTTGGTTGCTCTTTAATGTAGAGCCCCAATACGATGTCGCACACCCTGCGCAAGCGCTTGCTACATTAAATGACGCAGAGGTGGTAGTGAGCCTTTCTGCCTTTTCATCGTCCATAGAAAGCGATAATGATTATGCGGATGCATTATTGCCCATTACCCCATTTACAGAAACCGGAGGTTCTTTTGTCAATGCGCAAGGGATCCTTCAAAGATTTAATGGGGTAGTTAGGCCGCTGGGCGAAGCGCGTCCGGGTTGGAAGGTATTGCGAGCACTTGCTAACTTATTGGATTTACCCGGTTTTACTTATGACAGCGTAGAAGAGGTACGCGCGGCGGCGCTTAAGGCTATGGGTTGTGAGGATTCTGATTTTTCAGCGCTTTTATCGAATGCAGCGCATGCAGCAAGCGTACAGAGTCTTGAAAATAAAACGCTATCAAGCGCTTTCTCATTTTTATCGTCCTCCAATATCACCGAGGCTCCTAAGGTTTCTAAGGGTGCCGTTGGGGAAGGAAGCACTTTTTGGGCTGCTGCGCCTACTTCCGCTCCTTCATTAGAGCGCTTCGCTGATGTGCCTATTTACCATGCTGATCCTTTAGTGCGAAGAGCGTATTCTTTACATCGTACGCAAGCCGCTAAACAAGCGCATAACGCGCGATTACCTGCCGCGTTGTTTAAGCAGTTAGATTTGGTATCCGGTGATAAAATCCGCGTGTATCAAGGGGAGTATTCCGCTGTCGTATCTGCTGTGTGTGATGCCACGTTGCCCGACACGGTGATACGTTTATCAAGCGCGACCCCGGCTTCAGCGCGCCTAGGAGATTTCTTTGGTGAGATACGTATAGAGAAGGTGGAGCAATAGCTTTAAACACGATGTTACGCAGGTATTCATGAGGACCGTGGTATGCGTGTTGGGGTTCGTACCTCACCCCAACCTACCGAGATGCACATATAAAAGGGTTCTATAAAACTCCACGAACCATAAGGGCACGGTAGGTTGGTGGTGACGAAGGAACCCCAACATGCAAACCACTGTCCCCTTGAACACCTGCGCAACATCGGTAAATAATAAACATTGCGTTGAGATAATCTGGAGATAAGCCCAGATATCCGATGCATGAGGTTTTCAACTTTAGGAAAGTCATACTCAATGAGCGGGTTCAAGGCTATTCATGCTGCTGGCGAGCATCTTCTAGGTGCCGCATGGCCTGTCGTATGGACAGGTGCATGCATTCTAGTGATGGTGCTAGGGCTTTTGCTGAGCGTGGCGTATTTGATTCTTTGGGAGCGCAAGCTCATTGGCTGGATGCATGTGCGTCTAGGGCCAAACCGAGTGGGCCCTCTAGGTTTGCTGCAGCCGATTGCCGATGTGTTGAAGCTGCTACTGAAAGAAGTGATTAAACCCGCAAAAGCGACCCCTTGGTTATATGCAGTGGCGCCTATTATGACGGTGGCGCCTGCTTTTGCAGTATGGGCTGTGATCCCATTGCAAGCTGAGATGGTGTTGGGTGATATCAATGCCGGTTTACTCTATGTGATGGCGATTTCTTCTATCGGCGTGTATGGTGTGATTCTGGCTGGTTGGGCATCTAATTCAAAATATGCATTGCTTGGCGCTATGCGTGCGGCAGGGCAAATGGTTTCCTATGAAATTGCGATGGGATTTGCCCTCGTTGTCGTATTGATGATTTCGGGCAGCTTAAATCTGTCAGACATTGTGCATAGTCAGCAGCGCGGGATATTTGCTGGGTTGGGCTTGAATTTCTTATCCTGGAATTGGTTGCCGCTTTTGCCGATGTGTGGGGTGTACTTTATTTCAGGTATTGCAGAGACCAATCGTCATCCTTTTGATGTGGTGGAAGGGGAGTCTGAAATTGTAGCTGGCCATATGGTCGACTATTCGGGCATGGCGTTTGCGCTATTTTTCTTGGCCGAATACATCAATATGATCGTTATTTCGGCCCTTACTGCTACCTTATTTCTGGGTGGGTGGGACGCACCATTTGGTTTTCTCTCTTTTGTACCGGGTTTTTTCTGGCTTGCTATAAAAGTTTTCTTTTTACTCTCGGTTTTTATCTGGGTGCGTGCTACTTTCCCCAGGTATCGGTATGATCAAATCATGCGTTTGGGATGGAAAGTATTTATTCCGCTTTGCGTGGTGTGGCTCATATTTATCGGTTTTTGGGTGATGTCTCCATGGTCTATTTGGAGCTAGTGCGGTTGTAACGTGCCCAACATTAATCGCTGAACCTTAGTTTTGTTTTAATGAATTGCCGCTTTTTTATCGGATCAAAAGTATGTTGCGCCGTATCAGCAATTTTCTAAAAAGTTTTTTCCTGATTGAGCTCTTTAAGGGAATGGCTTTAACGGGCAAATATCTCTTCTCCCGCAAGGTAACTGTACAGTTTCCTGAAGAAAAGACGCCCCTATCACCCCGTTTTCGTGGCTTGCATGCTCTGCGCCGTTACCCAAATGGCGAGGAACGTTGTATTGCATGTAAATTATGCGAAGCAGTGTGCCCTGCAATGGCGATTACCATTGAGTCTGAGCTGCGTGCTGACAATACCCGCCGCACCACTCGGTATGACATTGATTTAACAAAATGTATTTTTTGCGGTTTATGCGAAGAGAGTTGTCCTGTAGATTCGATCGTAGAAACGCAATTACTCGAATACCATGGTGAAAAGCGGGGCGACTTGTACTTTACAAAAGATATGTTGCTAGCCGTTGGAGATCAATATGAATCTCAAATTGCAGCAGCACGCGAAGCCGATGCAAGGTATCGATAACAGACTGTAAGAGCCGCTGTTATATGCGCTCTAAGAACCTTTAAAATAGGTTCCAAACACACTATTTTTTAAAAAAGCGCAAAAAAATGGGAATGACCTCTTTGCTGTTTTATATGTTTGCCTGTTTATTATTACTTTCAGGCTTACGTGTAATTACTGCGCCTGATTCTGTACAATCGGCGCTTTTTTTGATCCTAGCCTTTTTTAATGCTGCAGCGCTCTGGATGTTGTTACAAGCAGAATTCTTGGCAATTTTGCTGGTGCTAGTCTATGTCGGCGCTGTGATGGTTCTATTTTTATTCGTCGTGATGATGCTGGATATTGAAACTAGCACTTTACGACGTGATTTTCAGCGATTTATGCCCTTGGCTCTCGGAGTCGGTGGAGTGATGGCTTTTGAATTGGCGCTGATTTTATGGCGCAGCTTTAGCGGTACAGAGGCAGCTCCGAAAGCGCAGGCAGATCTTTTACATTCCAATGCTCATCAGATAGGGCTGCTGATTTATACGCACTATATTTTTGCTTTTGAAATCGCAGGGTTAGTACTTTTAGTGGCCATCATTGCTGCTGTTGCGCTGACATTACGTCATGGTAAAGATCGCAAGCGTATAGATGTTTCGAAGCAGCTAGAAGCTCAACCAAAAGATTGTGTGCGTTTAGTAAAAAATATGCGTGCAGATAGTTATTAAAAAGCAGGATTTTCACTATGCCCACTCTTGCCTCTCCTCTTATCGTGGGGGCTATTTTGTTCGTCATCGGGATGGTCGGGATTTTTTTAAACCGGCGAAATATGATTGCCATTCTGATGTCTATCGAATTAATGCTCCTCGCAGTGAATACCAATTTTGTTGCGTTCTCTCATTTTTTGGGAGATTTGCACGGTCAGGTTTTTGTCTTTTTTGTACTCACGGTTGCAGCTGCTGAGGCCGCAATTGGATTGGCTATTTTAATCACGTTATTTCGAGCACGTGATACGGCTGATTTGAAAAGCCTAGATCAGCTAAAAGGGTAGGGCGCGCTACATTATTAGAGCGTTCTCCTTTGTTCATCCCCTTCTTTTTAATGCCCCTTTGCTTGTATGGCTATTACCCTTAACCCCGCTTTGCTACTGACTATTGCTCTAG
This sequence comes from Mycoavidus cysteinexigens, assembly GCA_031963225.1. Classification (GTDB taxonomy): domain Bacteria; phylum Pseudomonadota; class Gammaproteobacteria; order Burkholderiales; family Burkholderiaceae; genus JASSUD01. Next base: position 5,963 of record JASSUD010000002.1, on the reverse strand, counting down.
CTCCTTTAGTAGGGGCACTTATTGCTGGTTTTGGAGGCAATATAGTTGGGCGTCGTGGTGCGCACAGTGTGACTATTCTAGGGGTGGCTTTATCGTTTGGTTTGTCTGCCTGGGTTTTATTCCAGGTAATGCATGGGGCAAGTTACCACGGCACCATATACGAGTGGATGCAGGTCCAATTACCTGCACTGAACTCTGCAGGACAATCGCAGCCATCGTCTCCTCTATTACACTTTGAAGTGGGTTTTTTGATCGATTCACTGAGTGCATTGATGATGTGCGTAGTGACCTCGGTGTCCCTCATGGTGCATATCTATACCATTGGTTATATGCGGGATGACCCAGGCTATGCCCGCTTCTTTGCGTATATCTCGCTGTTTACTTTTGCGATGCTCATGCTGGTAATGAGCAATAACTTCTTGCAGCTTTTCTTTGGCTGGGAAGCAGTGGGTTTGGTGTCGTATTTACTGATTGGTTTTTGGTATACCCGTCCTACAGCGGTCTATGCCAATCTAAAAGCATTTTTGGTAAACCGAGTCGGTGATTTTGGGTTTATTTTAGGCATTGCTTTGCTCGGAATGCAGGCCGGCTCATTGCGTTATGAGGACATTTTTGCGCAGCGCGATCTATTGATCCCTCTGACCTTCCCAGGAACAAGCGTTAGCTTTTTGACCGTTGCTTGCTTGTGCTTATTTGTTGGCGCAATGGGGAAATCTGCTCAATTTCCTCTGCACGTATGGCTGCCTGACTCTATGGAAGGCCCCACACCAATCTCCGCATTAATTCATGCAGCAACGATGGTGACAGCAGGCATTTTTATGGTGTCTCGGATGTCTCCGTTGTTTGAGCTTTCTGAAACCGCGCTGTCCTTTATGTTAGTGATTGGTGGAATTACCGCACTATTTATGGGTTTGCTTGGCATAGTTCAAAATGATATTAAACGCGTGGTTGCGTATTCCACACTGTCTCAGCTTGGTTATATGACCGTTGCGCTGGGCGCCTCTGCGTATTCTGCGGCACTGTTTCATCTGGTCACGCATGCTTTCTTTAAAGCACTGCTCTTTCTAGCTGCAGGCTCGGTCATTATTGGCATGCATCATGAGCAAGATATGCGGAAAATGGGCGGGCTGAGTAAATACATGCCAATTACCTGGATTGTCTCGTTAATTGGCTCATTATCGTTGATCGGTACCCCTTTATTCTCTGGCTTTTATTCAAAAGACTCCATTATCGAAGCCGTGCTGGAATCGCATTTGCCAGGTGCTGGGTTTGCTGCGTTTGCACTACTAGCTAGCGTTTTTGTGACAGCACTCTATTCTTTCCGAATGGTATTTTTAGTCTTTCATGGCACACCACGCTTCAAACAAGATGCTACTCATCACCCAGTAGCACATGATGGACATGATCACGCGCATGGAGGGGAACCTCACGAATCGCCTTGGGTGATTACAGGTCCTTTAGTGCTGCTGGCTATTCCGTCTTTGGCATTGGGTGCCGCTATTATTGGACCCTTGCTCTACGGTGATTTTTTTGCGCACGGCGTTATTTTTGATCGCGTGCTGTATATGGGAACAAACCATCCTGTTATGCACGAGCTAGGCCAGGCATTCCATGGGTGGTGGCCAATGGCGAAGCATGCGTTTAGTGGGTTGCCGGTCTTTTTAGCCGCTGCTGGCGTGGTGACAGCCTGGTTTTTATACCTAAAGCAACCGGGCATTACAGCTTGGTTACGTCAGCGTTGCTCATGGATCTATACCTTATTAGACCGCCAGTACTATATGAACCAGCTCAACGAGTTTGTGTTTGTGCGCGGCACCGTAGCTTTTGCAACAGGGCTGTGGAAAGAGTTTGATCAAGCGGTTATTGATGGCATAGTTAACAGCAGCGCCCGCGTTATCCAGTGCTTTGGCCGTACCGCACGAGTGTTCCAATCAGGTTATCTGTATCACTATGCTTTGATCATGATTCTCGGAGTCTTAGGCTTATTGAGTCTCTTTTTGTGGCTAGCTAGCTGATTTCACATTTACCATCTTTGAATTTAATCCCTATGCATGCTTATCCCCTATTGAGTCTAGCAATCTGGATACCGATAGCCTTTGGTGTACTGGTTCTTGGGTTGGGCATACTCCCTGCTAACTTTGCGTCTCAAATCTCACGTTCTAGCCAAAACCAGCGCGTGAGTGATACTGTATTGCGCTGGATAGCCCTTACTGGCGCTGTGCTCAGTTTTGCCGTGACTTTGCCGCTATGGACACATTTCGATATACATGCAACCGATATGCAATTTGTGGAGCATGTCGCATGGATTGGGCGCTTTAATATTTTCTATTCGCTAGGTATAGATGGTATTTCGCTTTGGCTGGTAGTGTTAACTGCACTGACGACTGTGATAGTAGTGGTGGCAGCTTGGGAAGTGATTACTAAGCATGTAGCCGCTTACCTAGGCGCTTTTCTTATTTTATCTGGCTTGATGGTCGGTGTTTTCTGCGCCCAAGACGGTTTACTGTTTTATGTATTTTTTGAAGCTACACTGATTCCGATGTATTTGATTATCGGCATTTGGGGTGGACCTTCTCGAGTTTATGCAGCGTTCAAATTTTTTCTCTATACGCTGATGGGCTCTTTATTGATGCTCGTAGCACTGCTTTATCTCTATGCGCATTCAGGCAGCTTTGCGTTAGCTGCATGGCAGCCTTTACCGATTCCTTTAAATATACAGATTCTGCTGTTTATTGCTTTTTTTATGGCATTTGCAGTCAAAGTGCCTATGTGGCCTGTGCATACTTGGCTGCCCGATGCGCACGTTGAAGCGCCTACAGGCGGCTCTGTGGTGCTGGCTGCTATTATGTTGAAGCTAGGTGCATACGGATTTTTACGTTTCTCCTTGCCCATTACCCCAGATGCAAGCCATTTTTTAGCACCGGTTATCGTGGTGCTTTCTCTCATTGCAGTCATTTATATCGGCCTGGTTGCCATTGCCCAGCAAGATATGAAAAAACTGGTGGCTTACTCTTCAATCGCCCATATGGGTATGGTGACCTTAGGCTTTTTTCTTTTCACGCCTTTGGCCTTGGAAGGCGCAATCGTGCAAATGATTTCGCACGGTTTAGTCTCCGGAGCGATGTTTTTGTGCATAGGCGTGCTCTATGACCGTATGCATAGCCGACAAATTGCAGATTACGGTGGCGTTATTAATGTGATGCCTAAGTTTGCTGCTTTTTCAGTATTTTTTGCGATGGCTAATGCCGGCTTACCCGGAACCTCTGGGTTTGTTGGCGAATTTATGGTTATTCTAGCTGCAGTACATTTCAACTTCTGGATAGGTTTATTGGCTGCGCTAACCTTAGTTTTGGGTGCTGCTTATACGCTGTGGATGGTTAAGCGCGTTTATTTTGGCCCGGTGGCTAATGAGAATGTGGCTAAACTGACTGATTTGAATTGCCGTGAACGCGGCATGTTAGCTGCGTTGGCGATATTGGTTCTAGCATTTGGCCTATACCCTAAGCCCGTCACGCAGGTCATGCATGTAGCCGCAGGAAAATTAATCCTTCAAACACAGCAATCAAAATTAGGTCCCTCATAGGGGGTGTCCTAATTGCCCTAAGGGTGATCTTCCAAAAATGGCTTATCTTTGGGAGCGTGTTTAGGCGTTTGTGCATGAAAGTAGGTTCCGCTTAGGATACGCCATAGAGAGTCTGTTCCCGAAATATTAAATATTTTTGGAAATTTTTCAGCAGATTCTCAGGTCTTTTGATACGCTAAGCGGCCTTTTTATAGTATTTCCCGTTTCTTCTTCTTTTTGCTTATGTCGACTTTGTCCATATTGTGGCCTGATGCTTTTCTTTTGCTCGCGACCATCGTTGCTTGGATTAACGATATGGTGTGGAGTGAGAAGAGTGCGAAGGGGCGTCATATAACCTATTCCATTGCTGTATGGGCATCGCTTATTGCAGCAGCGGGGTATGCAAGCATCCTCGCAAGTGGAGTCGGTAAGCACTATATTTTTGATCATATGATGGTGGTCGACCCCTTCGCTTGCGCAGTAAAAGCGCTCTTAAGCGCAGGGTTCGCAGCGTCTTTGATATACGCTCGAAATTACCTGCAGGCATGCGGCCTATTTCGAGGGTCTTTCTTTTTGCTGGCCTTGTTTTCTTTAATTGGCCAGCTTGTAATGGTTTCAGGCAACCATTTTCTAATGCTGTATTTAGGCTTAGAGCTGATGTCACTGTCGCTCTACGCGATGGTCGCGCTGCGCCCGGACCACACTCCAGAAAAGACAAAAACCTCCTCATTTTTTGGCTCCATGGCCTTGCCTAGTGAGGCTGCATTGAAGTACTACGTGCTCGGTGCATTGGCTTCAGGGTTTTTGCTATTTGGTCTGTCGATGGTGTATGGCGCAACAGGATCCTTGGATCTTATCGATATAGCATCCCATCTTAAAGCGCAACTTCCTTCTTTGATTGCTAGCAGTGGGAGTTTTGATGCCTCTGCTTTCACAGAATTGCCCATGCTTTCTGTGTTGCTGTGCGGCCTGATTTTTATCCTAGTAGGCGTGGCGTTCAAATTAGGAGTGGCTCCTTTTCATATGTGGGTGCCCGATGTGTATCAAGGTGCTCCTACGCCCATAACATTGCTAATTGGTGGTATTCCAAAATTAGCCGCGCTAGCTTGGGGTATACGGCTTTTAGTGATTGGCCTTGCGCCATTGGCCAGCGAATGGTCATTGATGTTAGCGATACCGATCGTGCTGTCTTTATTGATTGGTAATGCTGCAGGTATTGTGCAAACTAATATCAAACGTTTGCTTGCGTATTCTGCCATTTCGCACGCAGGATTTATTGCCTTTGGTTTGCTTGCAGGTGGGCAAGCAGCAGGTAATGGCTATGAGGCCTATAGCGCTACATTTTTTTATAGCGTGGTGTATTTAATATCGACGCTGGGTACGTTTGGTGTAATGCTCTGCCTGGTGGAGCGCGCAGAGAGCGCTTCCTCCTCAAATTCAGCCACTTATCACGCTGTAGAAGATTTAGAAGGTATAAAAGGCTTAAGCCAGCGTAATCCTCTGCTTGCTGGTGTGATGCTAGTCATGATGTTTTCTTTAGCCGGTATTCCACCTACGGCAGGCTTTTATGCAAAGCTCAGTGTGCTGGTGCAAGCTATACATGAAGGATGGATTGGCCTCGCAGTGTTTTCTGTGATGGCTTCTTTATGGGGTGCTTTTTATTACTTGCGCATGGTGAAGCTCATGTATTTTGATGCTCCTCCTAGCACTGAGCCTTTTATTGTTATGCCTAACATGCGCTATTTGTTAGTGCTTAATGGCGCAGCCATCTTCTTTTTAGGTATTTTCCCCAGTGCATTATTCGACTGGTGTACCCGTGTGGTACAGCTTACGTTAGGCTAAGAGGTAGGGCGTTTCTTCAATCGCCCAAAAGGGCCCATCTTTGGGGTCGTGCGGTGCTCGGGATCCTCACTGTACAAAAGTACAGCTCCGGTCCCTGCGCTCCTGCTCCCCCAAATATGAACCCTTTTGGACAATTGAGGAAACGCCCAAAAAAAGCCTGATATTTTTATATAAAGCGATTTTCCGGATGTCCTTGCCAACAGGTTTAACCCTTTTTTTTGCTGGGATAGTAGCTAACCTGCCTTTTTTGAATGCACGTCTTTTTGCGCTTTTTCGTTTGCCTCGCAAGATGGCTGTGGAAGGTAAAAAACCCTTCTATATGCGTGGATTTGAATGGCTCATTGCTTATTTTTTAGCAGGAAGTGTAGGGTATGCATTAGAAGCCCATGCTGGCCAAATAACGCATCAGAGCTGGGAATTTTATGTAATAACCCTATGTGTTTTTGGCGTATTGGCTTTTCCTGGTTTTGTATGGTGCTATTTGGTAAAACGTCCTAAATAATTGTAGGTTGGTGGTGACGAAGGAACCCCAACATGCGCACCACCGACTTGTAATCCT
>JASSUD010000114.1:0-2646 GCA_031963225.1 Mycoavidus cysteinexigens | reverse complement strand
GTTTGTCGCTCCCTTCACCCAGTGCTAGCACCGCTGCCTCACGCACCTGTGGATGTTCAGCTAGGCGTGCCTCAATTTCGCCTGGCTCAATGCGAAAACCTCGAATCTTAATTTGATGGTCATTGCGGCCCAGGAATATTAGATTGCCATCAGGCAGATAACGAACTAAATCGCCCGTCTTATACATCTTGGCATCTTCATGCTCGCTAAATGGGTCGCAAAGAAAACGCTCAGCAGTCAATTCAGGTCGATTCAGATAGCCACGCGCAACACTAACCCCACCAATATAAAGTTCGCCCACTGCCCCTAAAGGCACTGGCCGGCCGTGGACATCTAGTACATAAAGCTGGGTATTCGTAATTGGCCGACCAATGGAGACCACACCACGGTTAGTATCATTCGATACGGCAGGCCAAACCGTTATCGCATGAGCCTCGGTGGGGCCGTAAGCATTAAAGACGGCTCCTTGTCGGTTCAAGTTCTGAAGCAAGGTGGCACTGGGCGCATCGCCTGTCAGAACCATTACCAGAGGCGTACTCAAGCTGGGTAAATCTTCGCCCTCCTGAAGCAGTGCTGGCGGTAATATAACGAGACTAATCGCTTGCCTTGCCAAATAATCCCACAGCTTGTCTCGATCATGACGGATAGCCTCTGGCGCCAAATATAAGCTTGCGCCGCAACTTAAGGCTATCAGCATTTCCCAGATGCTCACATCGAAACTAATAGAAGCAAGTTGTAAAACTCGACTGGATCGATCAACCTCAAAACAAGCAACTGATGCCTGAGTGAGATTCACGATACTTTGATGCTCCATCATCACGCCTTTAGGCGTGCCCGTGGAACCAGAAGTGTAAAGTACATAGGCCAAATGGCGTGAGGTCAACGCGGGGATCTGAGGATTAGTCTTGCTCAGCTTTGGCAGTCTATTCGGATCGAGTACGGTCAATGGGGCTAGAGCCTCTTCACCTAATGCAGCCCGACCATCTGTATCAGCGAGTAAGATCCTCGGCGCAGCATTATCAAGGATGTGCGTCAAACGCCCCCTCGGATACACCGGATCAAGTGGCAGATAGACCCCCCCCACCTTGAGAATTGCTAGCAGCGCAATCACCATCGCTGGTGAGCGCTTAACGCAAATGGCTACGCGTGTATCCGGCTGCACACCCAATTCAATAAGTTGATAGGCAAGACGATTAGCTTGCGTATTCAGTTCCGCATAGCTAAATTCTTGATCTTCAAATACAAGCGCTGTGGCTTTTGGTGTGCGTTCAACTTGCTCTTCAAATAATTGGTGAATGCATTGATGTGCTGAATAAGGCTTTGCTGTTGCATTCCATGTCTGCAGCAAAAACTCCCGCTCTTCGAAGGGAAGCACTTCCAGCTGATGAACCGGTATCTTAGGCGTATGCTCTAGCGCTTCAACTAAACTCTGCAGCGCTTGTTGCATATAACCACATACCCGCACTGGATCGATTGGCTGCATAACCTGAGCGGTCAGACCAAGGTCTGTACTATCATCCTCCACCGATAGCATCAATGGATAGTTGGTACGCTCCTCATCGCTTAAGCGCTTAATACCCGGCAAGATTTTATTCTCGTCTATTGATGGCGCATTGTGCCGGTAGTTGAGTAATGCACTAAAGAGTGGCGTGCCAGCTGACACGCTACTGCAACGTTGGGCTAACGCTAGGGACGCGTGTTCATGCTCGAGCAAAGCAGCTAGCTTTGTGTGCGTACTGCATACACTTTCCTCAACACCCGTCTCATCTACATCAATACGCAGCGGCAAGGTGTTGATGAACAGTCCCATTGCTCGATCTGACCCGGCGCCACCCTGCATGCGACCAAATAGTACCGTCCCAAACACCACCTGCTGTTGCCCACTGGTACGCGACAATACCTGCGCCCACGCCAAATGACATAAACTGGCTAAGCTCACATTCAGTCGCTTCGCTTGAGCACGCAGACGATCATTCAAGTCCCTTGGCAGCATTCGGTGCGATTCCGTCACTTGAGAGCCATCGCGATAAACTTCGCTCAAACCAAAAGGCAAAGTCGGTTCCTCTATCTCTGCCAACATCTCGCTAAAAAAGCGCTCATGAACTTCTTGGCTCACTCTTAAGCGCGCTTGCGCGACTAAATTGCGGAATGGCTGCGCAGGAGGCAATGCATTACCTTCACCTTCCATAATAGCCTGCACTTCGGCATCCCTCACTTCACGCGTTGAATGGTCCCCTATCAAATGGTGCATCAACTGAACCAGCAACCACCGCCCGTCGTTATCTTGAGCAATCGCGAAGCGCAGCAGCGGCGCTTGTGCCAAATCGATTCGATGCCGGCGCAGATCAAAGCGTTGCAGCAGTTGCTCCGCGATCGGTCCATCTTCTGAATTCAAAGAAAGCTCTTCGATTGACAACGGCGCATCACGCCAGACTACTTGGGCCGGGACAGATAGGCACTCCCAAACAAAGGCTGTGCGCAAAATATCATGGCGCTTGACAACCTGCTGAACCGCAGTCAGATAGCGATCAAGCAAGGCTCGACTGTCAAATGCCAGTTGGCTAATAAGCAAGTAAGGGTCGCCTTCTGTCGCCATTAAATGGTGGAACAAAATGCCATCCTGTAAAGGAGAAAGCGCATAGATAT
>JASSUD010000113.1:0-2691 GCA_031963225.1 Mycoavidus cysteinexigens | reverse complement strand
TCAGTGGTACGCATGTTGGGGTTCGTGCCTCACCACCAACCTACGATGCGCCGATGTAAAAAGGCCTCACCAAACCCGACCAACCTATGCGTCACGGTAGGTTGGGGTGACGAAGGAACCCCAACACGCACACCAAACACCTCTAACCCATCGCCCTTCGGCGATGCATACTTTAAAAAGGCATGTGATGACACACCTACCATCCCCAGACATCACCTTACTCTGCGGGGTAGACGAAGCGGGAAGAGGCCCCTTAGCGGGACCTGTTGTTGCTGCAGCAGTTATTCTCGATCCACTACGCCCCATTACAGGACTAGCAGATTCCAAAGTACTAAGCGCCAAAAAACGTGACACACTCTTTGAACAAATTAAAGATCGCGCAGCCGCTTTTCATATCGCCAGCGCCTCAGTAGAAGAAATTGACAGCCTCAATATTCTGCAAGCCACCCTTCTAGCCATGCAACGCGCTGTAGCTGGGTTACCACTTTGCCCAACCTATATTCAAGTAGACGGAAATCGCAGCCCGCTATTTTCCTGGCCCACCTTATCAGCGGCTGCACATACTGGTTTACCCTCTGAAGCGGTAGTGCAAGGCGACACGTATATTCCCGCCATCAGTGCAGCCTCCATCCTAGCCAAAGTAACGCGTGATCGCTTAATGGATGCCCTACACCTTGATCATCCAATCTACGGATTCAAACAACATGCAGGCTATCCCACTGCCGCACACCGTGCCGCTTTACAAAAATATGGCCCTTGCTCCCATCATCGGCGCTCTTTTAAGCCTGTGCAGTTGAGTCTTTTAAGGGAGCAAGTTGAATGAAATGCATAAAAGGACGACTTACCAGTGCAATGTATTTACTCTCCCAGACGCATTGCCTTGTGATAAAGTAAGGTATATTGATAAACGAAAGGAGTTTTATCATGGTAAGCGCAGCAGTAACCTCTAAAGGTCAAATAACTATTCCTGCATCTGTTCGCAACGCTCTAGGAGTTCAGGCTGGAAGCCGCATTGAGTTTGTCGAAACTACAAAGGGGGAATTCAGTATTGTTCTGGCAAATAGCCGAGTCCAAGAGTTAAAAGGCATGCTGCGTAAGCCTGATACCCCGGTCACCATTGAAAATATGAACGAAACTATCGCAGCAAGAGGGGCTACTGCCGCATGATTGGATTAGATACCAATGTACTGGTACGCTATATCGCACAAGATGATGAAAAACAAACCAAACAAGCTAGCGTACTAATTGATTCATTATCAGATAAAAATCCCGGATTCATTACACTCGTTTCAATTATCGAACTGACGTGGGTAATGCAAGGCAGCTATAAAGCAACTAAAAACGAAATCGCTGCTATTTTGCAGAAGCTTTTGCGCACTAGAGAGCTTGTTGTTGAGAATGCGGAGACTGTGCTGAAAGCGTTACATATATATAGCCACTCCAGTGCCGATTTTTCAGATTGCCTGATTGAGCGGTCTGCTCATAGCGCACACTGCACCTATACCATGACGTTTGATATCAAAGCAGCCAAAGCAACAGGAATGCGACTCATTAGCTGAAACTTTGCCTGCTTCTTTTTAGTCAAATAGCGCTTTAAACTAACTCAGGGCTGTCGCACTTTAAGCGTACAGCGATAATGCATTGCCTGTCGCACCACGCTGCCTCAAAAGGCGCGCATTCATCTCGCTTAAGCCTTGCGCGTCTTCTATCACTACATCTCTCACCGTCAGCACTTCATGCCCTGAACTCCAGTACAGTACCGCTTTATACTTTTCGCCCTCTTTTTTGATTTCCCACTGCCGTACTGACTTATCTTCACTACCGGTCAACAGATAAGAACCCTCGGGCGTTGCTTTCCAGGCTACGCTAGTGACCCATCCGTTAAATCCTTGAATCACTCCGAGACACGCACCTGACGCAACCTCCCACAGTCGCACCGTTTTGTCATGACTGCCCGAGGCGATCTGTGCGCCGCCTGGCGAATACACCACGCTATTAACCCTGTCTGCATGTCCTTTTAAGATAAGCCCAGGCGCGCCGCTATGCGCGTCCCACAGTCGCACCGTCTTGTCATGACTGCCCGAGGCGATCTGCGCGCCGCTCGGCGAATACACCACGCTAGTAACAATAGAGGTATGTCCTTGTAAGGTATGCTCAAGGGTTTCGCTTTGTACGTCCCACAGCCGAACCTTTTGATCATAACTGCCCAAGGCAATTTGCGCGCCGCTTGGCGAATACACTACGCTTGAAACAGAAGTAGGAAAAACAGGAAAAGAAGGTACATTAAAAAGGGATCTAGACGGGTTGCTGTGTGTGCCGAACTGACATGTCGTTCTGCCAAAACAGCCCGAGGCGAGCGGGGCAGAGTACTGCGAGTACGCCACGCCCCCAACATTTATGCTATGTTCTTGTAAGATGGGTCCAGGTGCGCCGCTTTTCGCGTCCCACAGCCGCACCATTTTGTCCTCACTGGCCGAGGCGATCTGCGTACCGCTCGGCGAATACACCACGCTACTAACAGTTTCTGTATGTCCTTCCAAGATGGGCTCAGGTGCTCCGCTTTTCGCGTCCCACAGCCGCACTGTGTTGTCATCACTTCCCGAGGCAATCTGTGCTCCATTTGGTGAATACGCCACGCAATGGCATTCGGTTAAGCTCTGGAAGTTGCCCCAAATGAATTCCATTTGTTCC
>JASSUD010000131.1:0-3007 GCA_031963225.1 Mycoavidus cysteinexigens | reverse complement strand
AAGATAGAATTGATCTATAAAGAATACTTACTTGAACAACGCTTTGATCAGAGTGTGCCTTTCTATGTACAGGACGGCGTTCTGTATTTTTATACCGCTCAAGGTCTGCAGACGGTTCCCTTTGGGGATCCGGACCAGGAAACTGAGTTCAGACAAGCGGTTCAACAAGCCCAACAGGCTGCGGGCATTCCTCTTGCTCCTTACCTAAGCACGAGAGATCCAGCTGGGCAGCCCGATACGCAAAATGAGGAAGAGACGCAGCTTGCTCCCTTTATAAGTCAAATGCGATGGGAGCCTATTAAGATGGAGCAGGGTACCCGGACAGAGGTTTCTTCGAGTGCTGTATCAAGTGACGTGTCGGCCTCCCCTCATCAGTCCACCAGAAAAAAGGTTTTAGGGTTCATCAAAGCGAGCGCTAAATGATCTCTATCTAACCTACCGAACTTTGAACGCCGCCCATAAATCGTACGCCCTACACCGATTTATGGGCGGCGTTGTCGTCTGGCGGACAAGCAGTCGACTTTAACGCCTTCTGCATAAGCCATAACAACCCAACTAACGGGACTCATAAAACACCGCTAAAGAACCATCCTTAGCACATATCAAAAGAGGAAGCGTTGAGTAATGTTAGGTAGCCCTATTTCCCAAACCTTGACAAGCAGCCAAGCACAGGTGTTCGCACAAGTGCTGGCGCAAAACTATCTAGATCAAGCGCGCCTACAAAAAGAGGGATCGCATCCAGAATGGGCTTTAGCCTTGTATGGCCAGGCCAAAGCCACTTTTAAATATATCGCGAAGACGCGCCAATTGGCCCCTGCGTTATCAGAAATAAAAGGTGCGTTGAACCGAGCTAGCACGCCGCAAACAGCCGACGATGAGGCGCTACGGCAACGTATCGCTGAGGTTTATTTTGAACGGGCTCAACTCCTGGAGAAGTTGGGTGATGAGCACAAAGCGCAAGCGAGTTATAAAAAGGCGCAAGCCTGGGGTCATCCAAGTGCCGCGGAGCAGTCGGGCCGCCGTTCTCCAGCCGCTGTCGATCCAGGCAGGATGCTGCCTGCGGTGCCGTCTTCCCCCGCCCACGCTGACGCTTCCCTATTTGAAAAGAATAAATTGGTGGACCTGCTGTTTACCAAAACCTTGGAGACGTTTCAGCAATGCAAGGCATCGAGTGTCTGGCCCAGCGCTTTTTTAGTGTATGCGCATGAGAACCCCCATGTTGGGATAGCGGATGCTGGCACGGCAAAATTTCTGATTCACCACCTGGGTGAGCTGGGTGTGAATCTATATTCTGATCAAAAGCCCAAGGGGAAGCAAACGCAAGCGTCATTCAGCACGCGAGCAGACACTGCCAGGCTGGACGATATTCTGACCAGTCAGTTGTGTTTGTTGCCTACGGCGATCGGCGCGATCCAACCGGTCGATAAGGTGATTGTCTGCGGTTCACAAGTCTTGGCACACTATTTGCAATGGGGAGAAGCCGGGCAACACTATCAAGCCTATTGCGCGGAGCTGAAAACGGCCTATGGGCTGGCCCAGCAAAATGTCACCCAGGCCGAAGCCGAAATACGGAAAGTGGTCAATACCTATTCTAAAAAAGCTGACTTTCACCATGTATTAACCGAAATGGCGTTTTTGAAAATCCGCACTGACTATCTGGAGCAGCACGGGATTATTCCTGTTTCGTTATCAGTAGGCGGATATGAAAGCTGTTTGCAGGATTTTATCGAAGCGACGACGGTTCGGATTGAAGATATGGCTCGCTTTGCTTCGAAGCAGGCAAGCAGTGAGGCCGTGTACGAGAATCAGGGCCGTCATCTGGTCTTCTTTAAGGTATTGGAGCGGCTGCTCGCGCAACACGATGCCGAGGCGCTGTTAAACGCCTTTTGGACCGGGTATGCCGACTGGATCACACGCTTAAACAGCGAATCTGGGGTGCCGACCGTCTCAGCCTGTTTATCTGTCTGGGATGGCATAACCAAGCAAGCTCAGCAGGCATTAACAGCCTTGCAGAAGAAGGTGGATGCGAACGAATTGCGCACGGCGTTAACTCGCTATGCGTCGCTGGATCGGCTAGCGATTCAGCGGCTTTCGGGCCCCCCGCTGTCGATGAAAGACTGCTATATCAATCTGGCCGTTGTGGAACACGAGCGCGCGCGTAAGAAAGAGAAGAAGCTCGAAGAAGGAGTAGAAAACAAATCGAAAGAGGACGACGCAGCACCAGATCACTTTCATCGCTTACCCAGTGTCGAGGCAATCGAGTTGAATCAACAGAAATTAATCTCCCTCGATCAGCTATTTGAGTCTCGAAAAGTCAGCAACGATAAGACTGTCACCCCCAGACGGATATTGATTCGAGGCCGGGCCGGTGTTGGCAAAACGACCTTATCCAAAAAGATCGTCTACGAGTACACGCAAAAAGGACAATGGCGGGATCGCTTCGACTATTTGTTGTGGATTCCGCTGCGCACCCTAAAAGGCAAACAAAGCTGTGATTGGGTCACATTGTTTTATGAAACCTATTTCCAGTCTTACCCTCAAGGTCTGGCGTTAGCGAAGACGCTCGTCGCACAAATCAACGGAGCGGCGAAAGAGAAGACTCTCTTTGTGCTTGATGGTTGGGATGAAGTCGCGCAGGAATGGGGCGAGCACGAACCGATGTCTGGCTTTCTGAAGCAATTGCTCAATCAACCTGCGGTGTTGATCACCTCCCGACCTTATGTGGAGCTGAAACAGGCGCAACCGATGGATTTGGAATTGGAGACGGTGGGCTTTAGCCCGGAAAACGTCATGGCCTATCTTGACAATACGGCCATGATGTCGGTTTCCCAGGCCCAGCAGATAAAGCAATTCATCCAGGCTACTCCATTCATCCAAGGACTCGTCAACGTACCTATCCAGTTGGACGCCCTTTGTTATAGTTGGGATGAAATCAAGCGTCTGCAAAAAGAGGCGCCGGGTGCAATGACGGTTACCACGTTATATCAAGCCATGATGAACAAATTAT
>JASSUD010000056.1:0-19308 GCA_031963225.1 Mycoavidus cysteinexigens | reverse complement strand
CACCAACCTACAATGAACGGTAGGTTGGTGGTGACGAAGGAACCCCAACATGCGCGCCACTGTGTCCTCGATAACCTGTTTACAAATTCTCAAAACCAAAGATTAAAAGTCAGCGGTGCGCATGTTGGGGTTCGTGCCTCACCACCAACCTACAACGGCTTCATCACAGCAAAAAACACCCCTGCACATAAACCCAATACAGGTAGCTCATTCACGATCCGGTAATAGCGATGAGTATGCGTATTGCTGCCATTCTCAAAACCGCGAAGCCAGCGCACGCAGGCCAAATGATAGGCTAATAAAAGCAAGGCAATCATTGCTTTAGCATGTAACCATCCTTGATAGGGCCCCATGCCTAACTTATACCACAGCGCCAAACCTAACCCCAACGCAGGCACTACCAGCATTGTCATAAACCGCAATAATTTACGCGCCATCACAATTAAACGCTGCTTGGCTGCTGGATCCGTCTCTAGCGCTAGATTTACATAGATTCTGGGCAGATAGAAAAGCCCAGCGAACCAAGACGTTATAAAAATGATATGGAAGGTTTTGAGCCAGAGCATAAGAAAAATTTAATCACAATAAAAAAACAAATAATCAGGCATGCGGAGTAATACTTATTATTTCTCCACGATCTTTTTGCACATCCACTTTAACCAATTGTCTAACATTATGCCTGATCATAAAAATTTTTCCATAGGTGGCAGATTTTGACGAGGATTTTTTACCACCAATTTTATTTTTTTCGACAAGTAGCTTATCCAGCATATTTTCTGGAAGAAGCCCTGAACGCTCCGCCGCTTTTATAGTAGGCGAAAATTTTTTAGGATCCTTGTCTATCATCGCTTTAAACTTTTTGACCCTTCCATACTGAGGATTATCACTTTATTTATGAATAGAGGCGTTCTTCAATCCTTTTAACTCTCTAGCCAACTTTGGTGTTTTTTTTGGAGTAGAAGACTGATTTTCTATCGTTTTTGCGGGAGTATTTTCTGTCAGACTAGCTTTACCTCGTATATTTTCCATTCCCATTTTTCACCACCGTTCTTTAAATAGAAGAAATTAACCAGCCATGAACCATAGCGTGTATTTATTCTATTTTTTACATGAAACACCTGCTTTTTTTTAACGAATCAGCGCATGTAAAAACGAATGCATAGGATATTTTAAAAAATCACTTCTTGGGCAAGCCAGACAATCTTGCAGCCAAATCAAATAAACCCGACCAAATATCAGGTGGAAGAAGTATAGGCTTACCTGCTTGTAACGTAGGCAAAGTACGTAGAAAACCCACGCCTTTTATTTGCCTATCAAGCTGAGCAGCCAGTGAAAGACAGGCCTGCAGCCACTCTTTTGAACAGCGTTTCAACGCAGGCCCCATCAATTGGCCACGTGCGCCCCATACTCGATTATCTCGCAACGCCTGCGCCCAGCCTTGGCCTGCCGCTAAGCTTTTTTGAACACGCAGCAGCATGCGAATATCTTCTGTTAAAACCCACAACACCAATACGGGCGATACATCTTCTTGCTGCAAGCCTTCTAGCATCGTACTCAAACGGCGTATATCTCCTGCGAGAAAGGCTTCACTCAGTTGAAAAACATCATAGCGCGCAACATCGAGTATGGCTTCACGCAGCTGTGCAACGGTGAGTTCACCGCTAGGATAGAGCAAACCCAGTTTTTGGATTTCTTGATGGGCTGCCAGTAAATTGCCTTCGATACAGTCGACCATAAACTGTAGCGCCTGCCTGCCTTCTTCGCTTTTTTCGATGTATTGCCCTTGCTGCTTCAGCCGTTGGCTAATCCAGCCTGCTAGTTGGGGTTGCGCGACTTTATCGATCTGAATCGTTGCTCCCGATCGGTCCAATGCGGTAAACCACGTGCTTTTACGCGTAGTGGCATCTAAACGTGGGAGCTGAATTAAAAATGCGGCTTGGTCTTTAGATGCATGCGCCAGCTCCTCTAGCGCTGCTGCGCCTGCGGTACCTGGCTTTGCACTGGCTAAGCGCAGCTCTATCAAACAACGATCGCCAAACAGCGACATGGAGCGACTAGCTTCTTTTACTTCGGTCCAGTCAAACCCGCGCTCAACCTCAAAAACCCGACGATCGCTAAACCCTGCAAAGCGCGCCGCAGCACGTATTTGGTCCATAGCTTCTTGAACCAATAAAAGCTCTTCCCCATGCACTACATACAGCCCAGCAAAACGCTCTTGAAGATGGGTAGCAAGATGTAAAGAGGAGATATTCATCGTGAAACAGGCTTTTTAGCAAGGATGGACACGCGCTAACTATTACAGAGGGGAAGGAGGGAGCGGTGTTCTTGGACGAATGCTTGGTAGCGCTGGTGCTTCTGGATCTAAGCTTTGCAAAGCAGCTAAACGACGCACTAGCTGATCGGCAGCATCATTTTCCATATCGGTATAAAGAAGCTCAGCTTCAGTGGCTTTAGCAAGGGCGTATTGATCGCTGTAGGTCATAGAGCGATTAAGACTGAGCACACTCGGCGCAATAAAAATCGTGCCGCTGGCATCACTGAGTGAGTAATTCACGGTGAGATCCAGCTCGTATTCCTCAACTAGCCCTTCTAAATTAATACTCAGCACTTTTTTATTACGCACAAGCTCTATGGCAAAAAAAGCGTCAGCCTGCTCAGGATCGTCGACCACCATGGTTTTACCGCCAACCTGAATAAGTCGTTGCAACCGTGCTGCTATAGCAGAATTCGCGGTGCCTGCTTGCACAATATATAGATGTTTAAATGCGTAATCGTGGTGCCCTTTTAGCACAAATCCGCAGGCGCTCAAAATGCCTATGCACACAAAACATAAGCAAAGAGATAGGGCTGCCCTACTCTTTTTTGCTAGCTGGGATACAAGCTTTTGCTGGATCGATTGCATAAGGAAAGTCATCACGTTTAAATGGTAGCTATATATCTTTATTACAAGACAATATTTACTATTCTGCCTGGCACCACGATGACTTTTTTGACAGGTCCATCTGTGGCGATACGAAGAAATGCTTCATGCTCGAGTGCCGTTTTTTCAATCGCTTCACGTGTTGCATCTTTTTCCACGCGCAATTGACCGCGCACTTTTCCATTGACCTGCAAAACTAATTCCACGTAATCGCTCACCAGTGCTGTTTCATCTACTTGTGGCCAAGCCGCATCAAGCAAGCTAGTAGCGTGCTCGATATGGTAGTTCAGAGCATCCCATAAGGTATGCGTGATATGAGGGACCAAGGGGTAGAGCACGCGCAGCAAGATGCTATACGCTTCACGCACCACCGATTGCGCGTTTGCGTTGGATGACTGATTTTGGAATGCTTCCAAGGTGTTGAGCATTTTCATAGCAGCGGATACAACTGTGTTGTATTGCACACGCTGATAATCAAATTCCACTTGCTTTAATAGACTATGTATATCGCGCCGCAATGCTTGTTGGTCATCAGGCAAGCTAGCCACAGGAGCAGCATTACCCGCTGCTGCTTTTAATGCCACTCCATGCGTATAAGCAAAATTCCAAAGCCTACGTAAAAAGCGGTGTGACCCTTCTACCCCAGAGCTAGACCACTCCAGTTTTTGGGTTGGAGGGGCTGTAAATAAGATGAAAAGGCGAGCGGTATCTGCACCATACTGATCAATGATGGACTGCGGGTCCACTCCATTGTTTTTGGACTTAGACATTTTTTCAAGTCCCCCGCGCAGCACAGGCTCACCATCGGTAGCTAATGCCTCTATAGCCCTACCCTGCTCGTCTCGTGTAAAAGTAAGTGCGCCAGGGTTAAACCAAGTTTTTTTACCTTGTGCATTTTCACGGTAAAAAGTGTCTTGTAATACCATGCCCTGCGTTAATAGGTGGGTTGCCGGCTCTGTGATGTGGATAAGCTGCAAGTCATGCATCACCTTGGTCCAAAAGCGGGAGTACAGCAGATGCAAAATAGCATGCTCAATCCCGCCGATGTAATGATCCATAGGCAACCAATAGGCTGCACGCTCATCGACCATCTGCGTTGCATCGGGGCAGGTGTAGCGCATAAAGTACCATGACGAATCTACGAAAGTATCCATCGTATCGGTCTCACGCCGCGCAGCAGCGCCGCATTGCGGACAAGTGCAATGTATAAAATCGGCGCATTGTGCAAGCGGATTTCCGCTGCCATCTGGCGTCAGATTTTCAGGCAAGACTACCGGTAAATCTTCTTCCGGCACGGGCACATCACCGCAGGTTGCACAGTGGATGATCGGAATAGGCGTACCCCAGTACCGTTGACGCGAAATGCCCCAGTCACGCAAGCGCCAGGTCGTTTTCTTCTCACCTAAGCCGCGCGCAACCAAATCCTCGGTAATGGCCTCACAGGCCTTTGCACAAGATAGGCCGTCATATGATCCACTGTTTATACAGCTGCCGCCCTCTTGGCTCCCATAACGCTCTGACCACACTTCTGTGGAGTATTCGCTATCAGGCCAAGCGATAACAGGCTTGATTTCCAGGCTATATTTTTGAGCAAACGCAAAATCACGTTCATCATGTGCAGGCACGCCCATCACCGCGCCCTCACCGTAATGCATCAACACATAGTTACCGACCCAGACTTCAATAGGCTTGCCGGTTAAAGGGTGGGTAACGTAAAAACCCGTCGCCATCCCTTTTTTATCTTGGGTAGCGATATCCGCTTCCGCGGTGCCAGTTTGTCGGCAAGTTTCAATAAAGGCTTGTAGAGGAGGATTGTTTTTTGCCAAATGCGTAGCAAGCGGATGGGTTGCGGCAATGGCGCAAAAGGTCACGCCCAAAAGCGTATCTGGTCGTGTAGTGAATACACGCAATTGTTTAGGCACCCCTTCGAGTTCGTAAGGAAAGCAAACATTCACTCCCGTACTTTTCCCCATCCAATTACGCTGCATTGCTTTCACACGATCAGGCCACCCAAGGCCATCTAGTTCCTCGAGCAGCGCATCGGCATATTGCGTAATGCGCAGGTAGTACATTGGAATTTGACGCTTTTCAACCAATGCACCTGAACGCCAACCTCGGCCATCAATGACTTGCTCATTCGCAAGTACGGTTTGATCTACGGGATCCCAGTTTACCTCTCCCGTTTTTTTATAAGCGATGCCTGCTTTGAGCATCTTTAAGAAAAACCACTGGTTCCACTTATAGTATTGCGGATCACAAGTTGCCACTTCGCGTGACCAGTCAATAGCCAAACCTAGCGACTGCATTTGCTTTTTCATAGAAGCAATATTGGCGTAGGTCCATTTAGCTGGTGACACACCATGGGCTATAGCCGCATTCTCAGCAGGCATACCAAATGCATCCCATCCCATAGGCATTAATACATTGCGACCTTGCATACGCGCTTGACGGGCCATCGCATCATTGAGCGCATAGTTGCGCACATGCCCCATATGCAGCGCTCCAGAAGGGTAAGGCAGCATGGAGACGCAATAAAATTTTTGGCCTTTTTGTGAAGGCTGGGCAGTGCCGCTAGCCTCTATAGGCTTTTCGCTCGCTAAATAAACCTGGTGTTCATCCCAGTATTGTTGCAGTGCAGACTCAAGCTCTGTAGGACAATATTTTTCTTGCATGATCAACTATCAAAACGGGTGGGAAGAAGTATGGCAAAAGGGGGCAAGCAAACTAGACTTTTACATCTAGCCCATGCGGTTTGGGACAATTGAGGACACGCCCTAGGAAAGGTGACTCACCTCAACCTACGACATCTTGCATATCAAATAGTCCGCTGGTTTTTTGCTCCAGGAAAAGCGCTGCGCGCAGCGCTCCTTGTGCATAGCTATAGCGGCTCGCTGATTTATGTGTAATCTCTATTTGTTCCGAAGCGCCGACAAACAAAGCCGTGTGGTCTCCGATGATATTGCCTGCACGCACACTGGCAAATCCAATAGTGCTAGGGCGCCGTGCTTCCATCGTACCTTCGCGGCAAAATAAGGCTTCTTTTTCAAAATCGAGTCCGCGCGCCTGTGCAATAACACGGCCTATTTTAAGAGCTGTACCCGATGGTGCATCGACTTTATGCCGATGGTGGGCTTCAATAATCTCCGTCTCATACTCTGACGGCAAAAGCTTGGCAGCCATCTCTACTAATTTGAAGAGAATATTAACGCCAATACTCATATTAGGCGCTAGTACGATAGGTAAGGTTTGGCTGGCGTGCTCGAGTTCTGCTCTTTGCTCCTCGCTCCAGCCGGTAGTGCCGATCACTAATTTGGTGCCCAAGGCCTGCGCGATTTTTAGGTGTTCTATCGTCGCATCAGGCCGTGTGAAATCGATTAAACATTGCGCTTGAGCAAGAACGGATTGCACATCATCAGAAATAAAAATACCCGTCTGGCGCCCCATAAAAGCACCTGCATCTTGCCCAATCAAAGGACTACCGGGTCGGGTTAATACACCGGTTAATTGCACTTGTGGGTCATTTAAAGCTGTTTCAATAAGAGTACGGCCCATACGGCCTGAAGCACCTGCTAGGGCTATACGTAACATGACTATCGCTATAAAAATGGGAGAAATATACCTAGTTATTTCTGTCTGCATCCACCGCTTGAATTAGATCACTCTCAGAAGGGAGTTGCTTTGCACCGCTATACCCAACCACCTGGTCGGCTTCAAAGCGCACAATAAAATGGCGCTGCGATACGATATCGGTTGAGCCACGTTTAAAATAAAACACATAATCCCAACGGTTTGGGTGAAAAGGGTCAACTAATAAAGGCGTTCCCAAAATATCCCTTACTTTCTCACGCGACATCCCTTTATGCACTCTAGCTGCAGCTTCACGCGATACAAAATTCCCCTGGACTACGGTAATGCGATAAGGGGTAATCGTTCGCATCGTCGACTCAATAGGGTTACCGCCATGACACCCTGCAAGCAGCGCCGCAGCTGAACACCATACATAGCCTATACGCCGGGTTAAATTAGGGAATGGTTTTATACACTGCAAAAATATGCTGAACATAGAAAGACGCAACGAAGAAAAATGCAGAAAGAAAGAGAGCACCGCACGACCGCAAAGGTGGGCCCTTTGGGGCCATGCCCTAATGGATTGCTACAACACGTTGGGGCGTAAGCAAACCTTCAATATAGTGGCCAACGCCTAAAAATTGCATGGCTGGCTCTCCATACACACGGCAGCGTTGGGTAGGCAGCGCAAAGCTCGATTGTTCAACAGAAGCTAAACGTAGGCGCTGGCCTTGTAAAAACCGTTCAGCCTGATGTGCCTCTAATTTCAGGATGGGGAGACTTGGAAGTAAGGCATCTATAGGAAGCAAAAAAGCTTCTGGATCAGGAGCTTCTTGCAAAGCATCTAACGTCACAGCCGACTCTAAGAAGAAGGACCCTACTTGCGTGCGGCGCAACCCACCTAAATGTGCACCACAACCCAAAGCCTCCCCGATATCCTCAGCCAGCACGCGAATATAGGTTCCTTTACTACAGCGCACACGCACATTCAAAGTAGTGCAATTTTCGCAAGCATGCCACTGCGCTTCATCCAGCCAGCTCAGTTCCTCGATAGTAACTGGACGCGCTTCGCGCTCAAGCACTATACCTGCGCGCGCGTAGTCATACAGAGGCTTACCATCCCGTTTTAGCGCGCTATACATTGGAGGAATCTGCAAAATATCTCCCCTAAATTTTTCTAGGGCACGGTGTATCGCGGCTACATCGGTAGCGATTTCCCGCGTTTGCAAAATCGCTCCTTCACGATCTCCTGTGCTAGTGGTGCTTCCTAATACCACCAGCGCATCATACGATTTACTCGCATCTAACGCATCATTTGAAAACTTGGTCGCCTCGCCAAAACATAGAGGAAGTAAGCCTGAAGCTAAAGGGTCAAGCGTCCCTGTATGCCCCCCTTTTTTAGCCTTTAAAATCCATTTCGCACGCCCAAGCGCATCATTACTAGACATCCCTAACGGTTTATCTAGTAGTAAAACACCATTCAATGCACGACGGGGTGGGCCCGGTGCTTTAGGTACACGTTTTACAGGAGGGCGAGACAGCGTCACAGTATCGATGATGAACTCAGTCTATTGGTCGGTTTTCTGGGAGTCTTCTTCTTTTGAGGGGTCCTCTTCTTTTGAGGAGTCCTCTTCATGGGCATAAGGTGCGTTTGCCTCTCGAATTAAGGTTTCCATATGCAAAGCACGTTCGGGTGTGGTGTCCCAAATAAAATGTAATGTAGGTACGGTATGGATACGCAAGCGCTTGAAAAGCAGGCTGCGTAAATGACCCGCACTTTGATTTAATGCAGCTTGCAAAACATCAGGGGTACCAAATAAAGAGGTGAAGTAGATTTTTGCGTGTGCGTAATCGCGGGTAAGTTCAACGCTATGCAGCGTAATCCAGCGAATAGAAGGGTTTTTTACTTCGCTACGGATTAATTCTGCAAGATCACGTTGGATCTGGTCTGCGATACGCAAATTGCGCTCGGGAGCGGTACGTTTTTTAGGCATGGTTCACATCGGGATAGAAAAGGTTGGCGACTTTTCTAAAAAAGAATAGGCAAGATTATCATTGCCTTTAAATTAAAAGAACGCCCGAAGCAATTCTTATGCTTCGGGCGTTTGTTTCGGGCAACTGAGAACACGCCCTAGCCTCAAACAGCACTTTTACAGTACACGCGCCACTTCAACCACTTCGAAGACCTCTAACTGATCGCCTTCAGCAATATCGTTGAAGTTTTTAACAGAAATACCGCACTCAAAGCCGGATTTTACTTCACGCACATCTTCTTTGAAGCGTTTCAGAGAATCTAGTTCACCCGTATGAATGACCAAGTTATCTCGTAATACGCGTACCAAACCAGCACGTTTAATAACACCATCGAGCACCATACATCCTCCAATGGCACCAATTTTTGGAACCCGGAAGACTTGACGCACTTGCGCTGTACCCAATATGTTTTCTTTCTGCTCGGGAGCCAGCATGCCAGACATCGCCGCTTTAAGCTCGTTCACTGCGTCATAAATAACATTGTAATAACGAATATCAATGCCGCTCACTTCAGCAAGCTTACGTGCCTGCGCATCAGCCCGGGCATTAAACCCAATTACGACCGCTTTAGAGGCAATAGCCAAATTAATATCTGACTCACTAATCCCCCCTACCGCTGCATGCACGACTTGTACGCGCACTTCCTCAGTAGAAAGCTTCACAAAGGCCTGTACGAGCGCTTCTTGTGAGCCGCGCACATCCGCCTTGACAATCAATGGTAAGTTTTGCAACTCTCCTTCAGCGCTAGCATTAAAGCGATGTTCGAGTTTTGCAGCATGCTGTTTAGCCAATTTCACATCGCGGAATTTTCCTTGACGGAATAATGCAATCTCGCGGGCCTTACGCTCATCCAATAATACAATGACCTCTTCCCCAGCAGCAGGCGCTTCGGATAGACCTTGAATTTCTATAGGAATAGAAGGTCCGGCCTCTTTAGTCGGTTTGCCATTTTCATCCAGCATGGCACGTACCCGCCCATAGGCTGACCCGGCTAACACGATATCTCCCCGACGCAATGTACCGGCTTGCACCAATACGGTAGCAACAGGGCCTCGACCTTTATCCAGCCTAGCTTCAACGACCAGACCTTTTGCAGGAACGTCTACTGGAGCCACCAGTTCCATAACCTCGGCTTGCAATAAAACACCTTCTAACAGCTCATCGATACCTTGCCCTGTCTTCGCTGAAACGGGAATAAAAGGTGAATCACCACCGTATTCTTCAGGAACCACCCCTTCAGCAACCAGTTCTTGCCGTACTTTATCGATATTGGCACCTGGTTTATCTACTTTATTTATAGCAACCAAGATGGGCACATTAGCGGCACGAGCGTGTGCAATGGCTTCTTTAGTTTGGGGCATCACACCGTCATCGGCAGCAACTACCAAAATGACGATATCCGTGGCTTTTGCTCCACGAGCACGCATCGCTGTAAAGGCTTCATGGCCTGGTGTATCTAAGAAAGTCACCACACCTTTAGGCGTTTCTACATGGTATGCACCAATATGCTGCGTAATACCTCCGGCTTCGCCGACCGCTACTTTTGCGCGACGAATAGAATCAAGCAGCGACGTTTTCCCATGATCCACGTGACCCATCACGGTCACTACAGGTGGGCGTGGCAAGCTTACCGCTTCATGGTGCTCTTCAGTGGTCACGAGGAATGCTTCAGGATCATCCAACCTGGCCGCTACTGCAGTATGCCCAAGCTCTTCAACCGCAATCATTGCAGTTTCTTGATCTAGCATCTGATTGATGGTGACCATTTGCCCAAGGCTCATCATCTTTTTAATAACTTCAGAGGCCTTAACGGACATTTTGTGAGCAAGATCAGAAACCGTAATGGTTTCTGGCACATGCACTTCACGTACCACTGGCTCAGTAGGTGCTTGGAAAACCGTCGCACGATCTGCTTCATGTTTATTGCGTCTATGACCGCCTCTGCGCCCAGTTTCATGATCAGAATCAGATCCTCCTCTGGTTTTCAGAGTACGGCGTTTATTGCCTGCAGCATCTTGCCAGCTAGAAGGTTTCGCAGCTTTTTTCTTATCTGGCGATAACTCTGAAACTTGTGGACTACGCGCTGCTGTACCAGGACGTGCTGCACCTTCACGCGGAGCACCACTACGCTCGCTTGGCGGGCGTGGTGATCCACTTTTTTGAGGTGCACTAACCGCAACAACTTCAGGCTCTGCATCTGCTGGTTTAGGAGCAGCCACTCGCACGGTTTTGCGGCTTGAATTCATCATTTCGCGAATGGCACGCGCTTCTTCTTCGGCGGCCTGACGACGCTGTAAGCTCAATTTTTCACGCTCTGCATCGCCTGGACCAGGCTGGGCAGGTTTAGTCGGTTGTGCAATATTTTTGCGAAGAAATGCTTTTGCTATATTTTGCGCAGCCGAAGGCTTATCTATAACTTGCTTTTCTACAGGGGCAGCAGCAGCCTCGATTTTTTCAGACACAGGTTCTGTAACCGATTTGGATGGAATATTCGCGGCATCGTCAGCAGGACGTTCTGGGCTTTTAACAGCACTGGAAGCATCCTTTTTAGGATCGGCAACCACCGCCGCAGGGCTAGATTCAGAAGCACTTTTTGAAAGATCAGCAGCATCAGCAGAAGAAGAGACCAAAACTTCTGGTGGCGAAACTTCAGGTGCTGGTGAAACGGGGGTTGCTGGCGCAACAGTCTCACTGAGTGGCTCAACAGGCACTGATATAGGTTCAATAGGTGGCACAGAGCTAGTAGAGGGCGTGCTCGCAGGAACACTGCTTTGTACATCAGGGCTTGGCGATGGCAGTTCTAACGAGGCAGTGGGAGCCGCATCCACAGGCGTAGGTGCAGCAGGTACAGGCGCCGCCGTAGCTTTTGCCTCACTTACTGCTGCAACAGGAGTAGATTCCGCGCGCGCAGGCTGAACCACGACCGGATCAGGCTTCACGAATGTACGTTTTTTGCGCACTTCCACCTGGATCGTACGCGCTTTACCCGTCGCATCGGCTTGTCGAATCTCAGAGGTCTTTCGGCGAGTTAGCGTAATCTTGCCTTTTTCATCCCCTTCTCCTCCTTGGACGCGACGTAAATACGCCATAAGACGCGCTTTATCACTCTCTGACAAATGCTCTTCAATATGTTGCTTTTCAACCCCGGCTGCTTGAAGTTGCTTGAGCAACGTGGTCGCTGACACTTTGAGTTCAGTGGCAAATTCAGTTACGTTGTTACTCGCCATTCACACCTCTTAGGAGCTCTCCACTGCAGATGTGAGCCATAAGACCCAACATTACTGCTGATGTGGAAAAACGTCCTTTTAAAACAAGAAAAAATTCTTGTAGTTATTCAATAAGTTTGCAATGCGAACCTGCTTAAATTTAGAAAATTTAAGCAGGTTCTTAGGGCATGTCCTCAATTATCCCAAAGGACAAGCCCTATGCAAACCAGTGTTCTCGCGCTTTGATAATGAGCGATTTAGCGAGCGCTTCATCCACCGATACTTTTTCCATCAGCTCGTCGACCGACAGTTCGGCCAGTGCATCTCGCGTCCGAATATCATGGTCTGCAAGCTGCGCCATCAGTTCAGGGGTCATGCCTTCAAGATTTTTTAAATCTAGGGCAAGGCCTTCCACTTTTTCTTCCTGCGTAATAGCTTGGCTCAGCAATGCATTGCGAGCACGCTCTCTAAGCTCATGCACCGTACCCTCATCAAAGGCACTAATTTCTAGCATTTCACTTAAAGGGACATATGCAATTTCTTCCAGCCCTGTAAAGCCTTCATCAATAAGTGCATCTGCTGCCTCTGCATCGACATCGAGCTGGTCTATAAAAGTCTGACGTACCTGCGCGCGCTGCTGCTCTTCTTTATCAGCAGATTCGCCGGAGGTCAGAATGTCAATTTGCCAGCCAGTTAGCTCACTGGCTAAGCGTACATTTTGCCCATTACGACCAATTGCTACAGCCAACTCGCTACCATCGACCACCACTTCCATCGAATGCTTTTCTTCATCGACCACAATCGACTGCACGCAAGCAGGAGCTAATGCATTAATCACAAACTGCGCAGGATCTTCTGACCAGATAATGATGTCGATATTTTCACCACCGACTTCTGAACGCACTGCTTGGATGCGCGAACCACGCATACCTACACAGGTTCCAACAGGATCAATACGTTCATCATGCGCGACTACAGCAACCTTAGCTCGCAACCCAGGATCTCGGGCAGCAGCCTTGATTTCTAATAACCCTTGCTCTATTTCAGGTACTTCAAGCTCAAAAAGCCGTATTAAAAACTCTGGAGCCGTACGAGATAATTCGATCTGCGGCCCACGTGCTGTGCGATCTACTTTTACAATAAAAGCACGCACCCGATCGCCACTTCGCAAGCTCTCGCGTGGAATCATGTTTTCACGGCGCAATATACCTTCGACGCGACCGGTTTCAACAATAACATTGCCTTTATCCTGACGCTTGACTGTGCCAGTCATCAGTAGATCGCCCCGATCCAAGAAATCGCTCAGGATTTGCTCACGCTCAGCGTCGCGTATTCTTTGTAAGATAACTTGCTTTGCAGCTTGTGCGCCAATACGGCCAAATTCGATTGAAGTTACTTCTTCTTCAAGCGAATCACCGACCTCTACATTCTCATCTTGTTCTAGCGCTTCAAAGAGCAAAATTTCTTTATCGGGTTCTTGCAAGCCAGCTTCATCAGGCACAACTAACCAACGACGAAACGTCTCATGCTCCCCCGTTTCTCGATCAATCGATACGCGAATATCTGCATCTTCGCTGTAGAGCTTTTTAGTCGCTAATGCGAGAGCAGCTTCTAGAGCAGAAAATACCACGTCTTCATGAACATTTTTTTCGCGAGCGAGCGCGTCAACCAACATCTTCACTTCGCGACTCATCGTTTAGAGCTCCTAAAATCAACCTGCGGCACTAAGTGCGCCCGCTCTATTTCACCTACACTGAAATGCAGTACAGCGGGGCCCTCAAGACCAATATAGTCCAAAGCTAGCGTTTCTGTGGCTTCTTCTTTAGGCGCTTGCAAAATACCGCGATATTGCTTACGCCCATCCATCATTTTTTTGAGTACCACTACCGCTTCGCATCCTGCAAAGCGAATAAAGTCATGGTGTTTTTTTAACGGTCGATCCAAGCCTGGAGAAGACACTTCAAGTCGGTCGTAATTAATATGCTCCACTTCCAACACATAGTGAAGCTGACGACTGACTTTTTCACAATCTTCCAGCGTAATACGCAGGCTCTGGCTATCTGACGGGCTCACTAGCTCTTCAGAGGACTTCGACGGAACAAAAGCCGTATCAATAAATACCCGGAGCTGCCCTTTACCTGAGCGCTCAAAATCGACCAGTTCATACCCCAAACTTTCGACTGTGGTTTGAATACATTCCAACAGTTGCACAGCGCCTCTTCTTTTAAAATCAATGCTCATACAGCCAGATGGCTGGAGCATGAGGTAAAACCCTGCTCTACTATTGCTATAAAAGTGGCAAAGGTAGAGCTTAACTCATATTCATTTGGCAAAAAAAAATGGGCTTCATGCCCATCCCGTAACTACGCCACACTCTACTCCGCGGTAGCTTTCGGGAACCTTCCGCGTGAAACTTTACAGCCAAACGCCAAAAAAGGCAGACAACACCCCGACTCAAGAAAGCGCGATTCTATACAGTTTTAAGAGTACTAGCAATAAAGAGCGCAGCCTATAACAAAGCTGGCACCATAAAACTAGCATTCTTTATTAGGCTTCTTTCAAAACCCCATAGCGGTGTCATTCCTGGTAGGTTGGTGGTGACGAAGGAACCCCAACATGCACGCCATGGCGTCCTTGATGACCAGCTTACGATTATCTAAAAGCAAAAGTTAAAAGTCAGCGGTACGCATGTTGGGGTTCCGTATTTGATTCAATTCGTCACCACCAACCTACCATTCGTAAGAAGTCTATTTAATAGAATGCGTACGGCGGCGCACATTCCCTGCCCCTTCTTGCTCGCTAGGCCTTGAATCAAAAGGATCTACTCGGCTGGAAGAAGTTGATGAGCGAGTACTAGGGCGTCGAGAAAACGGATGGGAACTGCCCCCCGGTCTACGTTCCTGTGTGCCATGAGCCCCAAACTCACGAGAACGGGTAGGTGCTTTTGCTGCACCAACACGTGCTTCCCCTGCAAATGGCGCATGTGCTGGCGATCTATTTTCAGACCATGGCGTTGAACGCTCAGGGCGTGTGGACGCAGGGCGACGATGTCTTGAGTCGGCAAAAGTACTGCGCTCTTGATACGAGGATTCACGTGGATATGCAGCCCGTGCACCCCGCGTTGGCGCATCTCGGGATTCAGCGGGGCGTCCATCAGCGGATAAACGGCGCGCATACGGAGCATAGCTGGTCACATCTTGTGCACCATACCCTAAGGTAGTTTGCATCGGATCGGGTTGGCGACGCTTTGGAGCAGTAGAACGTACTGGCGCTACAGCGTGTGCCCTGGCGGGAGCCTCAAACTCAGAAACTCCAGAGGAAGGAAAGGCACAGGAAGCATGCAAAGGTTGCCCATCCTGACGTTTACTAGATAAAGCAGAGCTGCCTCGCTTATATCTTGAATTTCGATCTGCATGCTGCTCTGAGGTGCTACCTTTACGCACAGGTGCAGGTGTCGAAGTACCCAGCCCCGCACGCTCTAAAAGCGCTGTAACATCATTGGGTTCTAACTCTTCCCAACGACCTCGCTTGAGGTGTCGAGGCAAATGGGTGGAGCCGTGACGCGTACGAATCAAGCGACTAACTTGTAAGCCAACCGCCTCAAAAAGACGTCGCACTTCACGATTACGCCCTTCTTCTAATGTAACGTGATACCAACGGTTTATGCCTTCTCCCCCGCCATTTACAACGGTTAAGCACCGTGCTGGACCATCTTCTAATACCACCCCAGTAAGAAGTTGTTGACGCGCGGCTTCGCTTAAAGTGCCGATGACACGCACCGCGTATTCACGCTCCACACCATAGCGAGGATGCATTAAGCGATTTGCTAAGTCCCCAGAGGTGGTTAGCAAAAGTAGGCCTTCTGTATTGAAGTCTAAGCGCCCTACAGCAAGCCATTTAGCTGTTTTTAAGGAAGGTAAGCTATCAAAAACACTAGGACGGCCCTCTGGATCATCATGACTGACAATTTCACCAACAGGCTTATGATAGAGCAGCACACGTGCTGGACGCTTGTTAAGTGAGCGGCGCATTAAGCGGCCATTGATAGATATTTTATCTGTATCGCTAATGCGCTGTCCGATATGAGCGGGTTCCCCATTCACAGAAACGCGCCCAGCAATAAGCAACTCTTCCATTTCACGGCGCGAGCCCAGACCTGCTTCTGCTAATACTTTATGCAGTTTAGGACGCTCTTCATCTTCTACAAAAGAAGGGGCAGATACGCCCTTAAATGCATTATTTTTATGTGAGGTAGCGAATTGAGGAGCGCGTGCTGCAAAATGCTCTCTACCCCCTTGAGGGGCAGAAGGATCATGTCCGAAAATAGCAGGACGCTGCGCAGTTTGCGAGCGATCAAAAGGCCGTGAGTCAGCAGATCTTACAGGCCTTCTATTTGCCGTTGGAAATCGAGCAGTTGCAGCATCAAACCCAGCAGGGCCTGCTGAATCTCGTGTTTTACGCGCAGCATGGGGAGAAGGACGCTCTGTATTCGCCCTGCTTTCCATCATTTTTTCACGCTCCATACGTCGGCGCGCAATGAGACTACGCGGCCCCCGCCGCAAGCCATAATGCTCACGTTCGGCAGAAGGCGATGGCTGAACTACATTTTCAGCCTGAAAAGGCTGAGAGGAGATCCTCTCAGAAAATTGCTGGTGCTCTTTGCGAGCGCCTCGGTCTTCACTCGTTTGGAATTCGAGATCGTGTGGTTGCGTGGATTTCAAAGCAGCCTCAGTTAAGTAGGTATAACGCTATGTATTAAGCAAGAAGCTCGCGCAAATATCGGCAAGTACATAGATGAGAATTCGCTTCATGATGCACAAACGCATAACCCGAGAAAAATAGGATAGGCGCAGCGCATCATTTAGGCGGATAAATATAGACGTCTAGGGCCACTACATTTTTAAGAAGAGGGCCTCAGAAGGATATTTGATTTTTGGTAAAACTCTACAAAGGTATTTCGATACAAAGAACAATATAAGAACAAGCGCTGTCTCTAACGCCGTAGGATAGGCGCCTTTAAATGACACAATGTTAAACATGGCATCAAGGTTGAGAGCGCACTGCACTATCCAATAACCTAATTATGCGTTTTGCTGGCAAAGAGTGATCCACAGCACCTGCAGGGGTCAGTACAGCAATTTGTGTGCGGTCATCTTGTATAGCCCGTACATTCAGCGCATAAGGGCGCGCCTTTTTTTCTTTGCGCCCATGAAACAGCTGGCTCCAGAAACCCTGATGCGCAATGCTTTGGTCATGTGGATCTACATATCGCACGTAATATAGACCCTTTGTGCGATCTCGATCTTCCACAGTAAAGTTCAGCCGCTCTAATGCCATGCCAATTTCAAACCAAGCTCGATCAAAAGACTGATCCAAAGTCAATAAGCTAGGATCTTGCTCTGCGGTGGATGCGGCTTTCACTGCCTTTTTAGAATGCTCTATTTTTTGCGAAGCGGCATCGTTTTTAACATCCCTCAACGCACTATCTTCAGAGACCAGTGCCCCCGTTTCTACGGTTTTTTCTGCGATCGCCTGTGCCGGCATGGACTCTTGCTCACGCAATGCTTTCATTAAGCGCTGCAAATAGAGCGATTGCGCGAACGGATCAGATGGCGCAGCCTTCCACTGGCTAATCTCTTTGGTTGGCCCCGTACGCACTTCTTGCAAACTCGTTTGACTTATAAAAATTAAAGTGGAGGAGGCACCTAAAGCAGTGAGGCCAGTGGGCCCTGTATATTTGACGCTAGGCGTGCTGGTATCTGCTTGAAGGCGGGTACGATATTTATTCTTTTGATGCGTTACGTAAGCAGTATTAAAAATTTTAGATATATTACTACGGATAAATCCTGTATTTACAGATGCAGGCATATTACGCCATTGCGTCTCGATAACCTCGCTCTCGGGGCGCGGCATATTACCAAGAGCGTGACTCTGTTTAGCATTTTCAAGCTCAAAGCCTTGCTCTAACCAGAATTTTTGAATGCGTGGCAGCAATTCTTCTGGGCTTTGTCCTTTTACTACCAGCCAATACTGCGCGCCTTTTCGCTTTAAATAAATTGCAGAGCTAGGCTGTGCATTTTGGTCATTTTTAGGCGTGGTTAAAGCAGGCCCAGAGGATACATGCGCTTTACGCTGATAGGCAGACCAGGTTGTTGAGCGTTGGTCCGAAGACGGTGCTACAACCGTATTGCCTGTATCACTTGGCGAGACAGGGCCTGCCATATCTGGAGGTATCCATAGCGCAGTACTAGTTTGTGATTCCTGACTATGGTAATCAATTGCAGCAGGATCCACGGAAGACACACAACCTGCTAATAGCAGCGCCGCACAGCAGCATGCCAATACATCAGGAATCGATGAAAAACGGCTCAGTGGCATAAATAAATTTTCAGTAAAGTAAGAACTGCATACTATATTACAAAAGGATTTTTGGCTATCAAAGTCAAAAGCGCTATAGCGCATATTTATTAGGTATTTTTGGTATTTTTTAAAATACTTGCTGATGTTATGCAGGTATTCAAAAGGCCGTGGTATGCATGTTGGGGTTCGTGCCTCACCACCAACCTACCGTCCTTTGCCTTTTCTCATGATCGGTGGAGGCTGGTGAATTCCTTTTACGTGGCCAGTAACCATCACTTTAACATGCATATGCAGAACGGTAGGTTGGTGGTGACGAAGGAACCCCAACATGCATACCACGGTCTTTTGAATACCTGCATAACATCAGATACTTAAAGCGCTGTTTAGACAGCTAACCTATCCCATTGCCCAAGTAATATTTTTTCTAACCAAAACACACCAATCAGTGTTTTCACATCTTTGATTTTACCGCTCTTTACCCATTCGAGTAACTGAGTAAACTCTACGCTTTCGGTCTCGAGGCATTCGCCTTCGTCTAGTTCAGAGGCGCCCCGCGTTAATTCTTCTGCAAGATAAAGGTCAATCGATTCGGTAGAGTAAGAAATAGACGGATGTATACGCGCCAAATAATACCAGCGCGCTGCGGTATAACCGGTCTCTTCACGTAATTCGCGTTTTGCACAAGCTAAAGAAGACTCATTCGGGTCTAGTTTTCCCGCGGGAAATTCCAACACTTTTTCTTGCACTGCATAGCGATATTGTCGCTCAAGTAGCACATGACAAGATAACGCTTCTTGCATTACATTATTTTCACTTGTTTGCGCACTCTTTTTTATATTACCAGCCAACTCGTGGCGTTGACCCACTCCAAATAGCGGGATAACCATTGCCGCACCAGGATGTTCCAAGTACTCGCGAGTAGCACGCACTCCATTTTGCAAGCGTACGCTATCGCGCTTCATCTTCAAAAATGAGCCTGTATACACGACTTCGGTTGAGATGCACTCTTCATCTGGAGCGCTTGCATCACTATGCGGCGCATTACATGCAGCAACCATTAAAACACATTCCGCTTAAAAGAACGTAGGTAGGGGTAAGGCACGAACCCCAACATGCACGCCACAGGCTTTTTAAAACCTGCATACGCAGGATTGCAAGTAGGTGGTGCGCATGTTGGGGTTCCTTCGTCACCACCAACCTACCGTTCATTGTAGGTTGGTG
>JASSUD010000055.1:0-19566 GCA_031963225.1 Mycoavidus cysteinexigens | reverse complement strand
CCCATTTATCACTTTTTCCGCTATAACACTACCTTTTTGTAGCGCGATCGCCCTGGGTTGGTGGTGACGAAGGAACCCCAACATGCGAACCGCGGTCTCCTTGAAGACCTGCTTATAAACGCTCAAAACCAAAGATCAAAAGCCAGTGGTATGCATGTTGGGGTTCGTGCCTCACCCCAACCTACGGCTTATTTTGGGGTCGGATTGTTTTAGAAGCGTTTTTTGGAAGAGGGGGGATGTTGGGAACGCTGCCGAAAGTAAGCCCTTGTGCTTCTAAACGAGCCACGGATTTTTGGCTCAGCCCTCTAATGCGTTCGGCTAAATCTTCTGCATTTCGGTAGGGACCATTTTGATTGCGCTCGCTGATAATCAGTTTTGCGCGTGTAGGGCCTATTCCTTTGATGTTTTGTAGTGCGCTTTCTTCTGCTGTATTGATTGCTATCGCTGCTTGCGCTGCTGCAATGTTGGTTAGTGTGCTAAATGCACTTACACACCCTATTATTAGCCATTTTTTTATCACTGCATTCTCCGTATTCAAATAAGTTGTTTATGGAAAATGGAGTGTAGTGGGCCTTTTTTATGGTTAATAGTCTGCCAATTGGCTAAGGAATCTCTGCATAACTCTGCTGCAATGGCGATTTTAAGTAAGTCACTGATGTTACGCAGGTATTCAAAAAGGCTGTGGTTTGCATGTTGGGGTTCCTTCGTCACCACCAACCTACGGTTCTTTGCCTTTTCTTGTGGTTGGTGAAGGTTTGGGTGAGTTCGCCCTTTGCGCATTTCTCAAATGTAATACGCTGTACTAGTCATCACACGTGCAGCAATACGCATCAAAAAGCGAACTGGCCGTGGTAATACGATGCCGCCGGCATGCAAAGCGGTTTTACCATGGGCAATTTCATCAGCAATCATACGTTCGAGAATCGCTATTGAAATAGCATCATGTGCGGGCCACTGCTTAAGATGGCCTGCAAGATGTTGCTCAACTTGACGCTCTGTTTCAGCCATCATACCTAGGCTAAAGCGATCGCCAAACAAACCTGCTAACAACCCAATCGCGAAAGCACCGCTATACCAAAAAGGGTTCAGCAAACTCGGGCGCGTGCCTAGCTGCGTCAGTCGTTCTGCAGTCCAATTCAAATGATCTTCTTCTTCATCAGAGGCCTTTTCAAAAAGCACGCGTAATGGCTCCGAATGCGTAGCTTGTCTCTGCGCTTGGTACAAAGCTTGGGCGCAAATTTCACCCACATGATTCACGCGCATTAAACGGGCTGCATGCTTTTTTTCCTGTGCAGACCAAGAGGTTTGCTCGCCCTCTATCTCCTCGCCCTCACTAGTTTGGTTCACTTTGGCATAGGAATGCTCTGTGGATACTTCGCAGTCTGCCTGCGGTGTTTCAAAGCCAGTTTGCAGCGGCTTTTGAGGGAAAGGTTGCGCACCCGCAGTCACCACTCCTGTAAACGCTCGCAGATGGCGGTCTATCTTTTTTATGCAATCATCTATGGTCATTTTTTATAGCTTTAAAAGGCAGACATGGAGCATGTCGATATATATTAAAGATTCATTATCACTCGTTTAATCCCACTACCTATACTGAGTGATTAATCAGCGTATTCCGTTGCAAAAATGATACAAAAAAATACATCATACGTAAGAAAATTCTTATTCTCATTTAGCCCTTTTCCCGACTTTGCTACACTCGGCCTCACCAATTTATTGCTATTAAAAAATAGCGTACCAATAGGCAGTCTTAAGAATATTCAGTAGTACCAAATTAGGGCGTGTCCTCAATTGCCCCACATTCCTCTCACTTTTTTTAAAGCTCCGCGAATGAAAAAATCGCTTATTACACTTGCGGCCTTCAGCGCCTTTGCAGGCGCAGCACAAGCGCAAAGCAGTGTCACACTATATGGTGTGATAGATATGGGCATGGATTACGTCACGTCGACGTCAAACGCCAACACCGTGTCTGACACCATGGAAACTGGTCGCGCTTTGCGTCTTTCCAGTGGCACCCTGCAAGGAAGCCTGTGGGGCTTGCGTGGGGTTGAAGATTTGGGCAATGGTCTCAAAGCCATCTTTACACTAGAGAGCGGGTTTGATGCATTCAATGGGGAGTATGCCCAGGGCAGCAAACTGTTCAATGAACAAGCTTTTGTTGGTTTGACCGGAGAATTTGGCTCGGTTACGGTTGGTCGTCAATATGATTCTACCAATGACTTTGTTGCGCCTTTAGTGGCCAGCAATCGCGGCGCAGGTGACTTTGCAGCCCACCCAGGGGACCTAGATAACTTAGACAATTCATATCACATCAGTAACGCAATCAAATTTACCAGCGCAAATTATGATGGCATCACCTTCGGTGGTTTATATAGCTTCGGTGGAGTTCCTGGCAGTTTTTCTAAAAATCAAGTTTGGTCTGCAGGGGCGAACTTCGCAAATGGCCCTTTGGCTTTAGGCGCATCGGTCTTGAAAGCAAATAGTCCTGCTGTGTCGTTCTTTGACTACTCCCCAGAACAAACGCTTAACGAAACCAACCGCGCCATTGATGGCTTCGGCGCACTCGCAAAAACCATGCAAATAATCACAGCGGCTGGTACCTACTCTTTTGGTCCTTTCACTGCTGGCCTGGCCTATAGCAATGTGCGATACAAAGGCGATGACATTATAGATGGCCTCGCCATATTCCATACTACGGAAGCCAGTTTGAGTTACCAGTTCTCCCCAGTACTGTCTGGTATCGTTTCTGCTAACTATACAAACAGCACGGGCACGGTTGGTGAGCCTGGAGGAAAGTATAAGCAATTCAATGCAGGTCTAAACTACGCACTATCTAAACGTACCGATGTGTACCTCGTAGCGGCAGGCCAAAACGCAAGCGGTACGGATTCTTTTGGTTTAGATGCAGTGGCTCATATGAAAGGGCTTTCACCTTCCATTAATGGCAGACAGCGCGTAGCACGCATTGGTATCCGTCACGCATTTTAATAATAGCTGACCTACACATAATGTGATGCGTTCCTTGCAAAAAATGCCCGTGTCTAAAAGACCACGGGCATTTTTTATGCAATCCTCCTCACAGGCTTGTACTAAGCGGTATATAGCTAGAAACTGTTGCAAAAATACGACAAAAAGTAGGACTTATCAGCTAAAAACCTATTTTCTCTTTAATCAGTGGGTCAAGTTTGCTACATTCGCGCTCAGCTTCTCGTTGGTTACGAAATTAGATTAATAGCAAGTAGCCTAAAGAACGTAAGTTGCAGCTACTTCTGTTAGCTAGCTCTGAATTCCGTATTGTTTTTTATTAGTATGTAATTCAATCCCCCTTTGGAGATCTTTGAATGAAAAAATCGCTTATCGCGCTTGCAGCCTTTGGTGCATTTGCTGGCGCTGCGCAAGCTGAAAGCAGTGTTACGCTTTATGGTTTGATTGATACTGGTGTTAACTACGCTACAAAAACTAGCTCCTTTGATGTTGCTGGTAAGCCTGTTAATGCTGGCCGTTCCTATGCTTTGTCCAGTGGCGTTATGCAAGGTAGCCGTTGGGGCCTGCGCGGTGTTGAAGATTTGGGCAATGGTCTCAAAGCTATCTTCACTCTGGAAAGCGGCTTTGATGTAAACAATGGTGAAGCTAGCCAAGGTGGCAGATTGTTCGGCCGTCAAGCTTTTGTTGGTTTGGCTGGTGACTTTGGTTCCGTTACATTGGGTCGTCAATATGACTCGATCAACGACTTTGTTGCTCCTTTAGCAGCTAGCAACCGTGGTGGTACCGAGTTTGCAGCACATCCTGGTGACCTCGACAACTTGAATGGTTCACAACGTATTGATAACGCTGTTAAATACACCAGCGCAAATTACGATGGCGTAACTTTCGGTGGTTTGTACAGCTTGGGTGGTACACCTGGTAACTTCGCCAACAAACAAGTTTGGTCTGCTGGTGCTAGTTTCGCAAATGG
Organism: Mycoavidus cysteinexigens; assembly: GCA_031963225.1. Classification (GTDB taxonomy): domain Bacteria; phylum Pseudomonadota; class Gammaproteobacteria; order Burkholderiales; family Burkholderiaceae; genus JASSUD01. The sequence continues at coordinate 15,611 of JASSUD010000055.1, read as the reverse complement.
CCCCTTGGCTTTAGGTGCTGCATTCTTGAAAGCCAAGAACCCCAATACTTCCTTCTACGGTAACGCTGCTAATGTTCCTGTAGTTACTGGCAGCCTAGTAACCCGCGGATTTTCTGCTACTGCAAATACATTGCAAGTTGCTACAGCAGGCGGTACTTATGCTTTCGGTCCGTTCACAGCTGGCGCAACATACAGCAATGTACAGTTCAAAGATGTCGGCCTTGTTGATGCAATCAAGAGCAAAGGTACTTTGAACAGCACTGAAGCTAGCTTGGCTTATCAGTTCTCCCCAGTGTTATCCGGTCTCGTTGCTGTTAACTACACCAAAGGTAACAGCGTTTCTGGCCAAAAAGGTGCGCGTTACAAGCAGCTTAACCTTGGTCTAGACTATGCATTGTCCAAGCGTACTGATGTATACATCGTAGCAGCTGGTCAAAATGCAACTGGTACAAACTCCCTCGGTCAGGATGCTCTTGCTGAAATCAATGGCTTCTCGCCTTCTGATACTGGCAGACAACGTGTTGCACGTGTTGGTATCCGTCACGCATTCTAATAGTGAATGGATAGTGCACTTGTAATATAATTTTCTGTATTCTGTGCATGGGATGCCCGTGGTTTTGTAACCACGGGCATTTTTCTATTGGAACTCTGAAAGTATTTTGCAGCTAAAGGTACGCTTCAAAGTCCAGAAGAGTCTTGATTTGTAGAGCGAAACGCACTAACAAAGGATTCTTTTAGCTGATTTTGGGTACGCCCTTAACCTCTTTCTGGTCTAATACCCTTTTTTTGCCTTTCTGGCACTTTCCAATTTTTCACTCTTATGATTTCCAAACTTCTCCAAAAGATCTTTGGCAGCCGTAATCAGCGCTTAATTGCGCGTTACCGCAAACAGGTTGCTGCAATCAATGCACTCGAGTCTTCGATCAAGCCGCTCACAGACGCCCAGCTCAGCGCTAAAACGACTGAATTTCGCGAGCGCGTGGCGCAGGGAGAAACGCTAGATGCATTGTTACCCGAAGCATTTGCTGTTTGCCGCGAAGCAAGCTTGCGTGTACTGTCGATGCGCCATTTTGATATGCAGCTTATCGGTGGGATTGCACTGCATGAGGGGAAAATTGCAGAAATGCGCACAGGGGAAGGTAAAACCCTCGTTGCAACGCTTGCAGCCTACCTCAATGCCCTATCCGGCAAAGGGGTACATGTTGTTACGGTGAATGACTATCTCGCGACGCGTGATTCGGAGTGGATGGGTCGCCTCTATCAATTCTTGGGATTGACAATAGGCCTGAATCTGTCACACATGTCGCATGAAGAAAAACGCCAAGCTTATGCTGCCGATATTACTTACGGCACCAATAATGAATTCGGCTTTGACTACCTGCGCGACAATATGGTCTACGAGTTAGAGGGTCGCGTACAACGCGAGCTCAACTTTGCCGTTGTCGACGAAGTCGATTCCATTTTAATTGATGAAGCACGCACCCCTCTTATCATTTCTGGGCAGTCTGAAGACCATACGGATTGGTATGCGCGTATGAACGCGCTACCTGCAGCGCTCACGCTCCAAATTGGCGAAGAGAAAGCAGATGGCACTGGAGTAGAAATGCCTGGCGATTACACCTTAGATGAGAAATCACGCCAGGTATTTCTCACGGAACTTGGCCATGAGAAAGCAGAAACACTGCTCGCAAAATGGGGCCTCCTCCCTGCTGGGCAGAGTTTATACGCCCCACAAAACATTGCTTTAATGCACCATGTGTACGCGGCTTTGCGCGCACACACCTTATTTCACCGCGATCAGCATTATGTAGTTCAAGATGGCGAAGTAGTGATCGTCGATGAATTCACCGGGCGCTTAATGGCAGGCCGACGGTGGTCGGATGGCTTACATCAAGCGGTCGAGGCCAAAGAAGGCGTGGCTATTCAAAATGAAAATCAAACGCTTGCATCCATTACCTTCCAGAATTATTTCCGGATGTATGCCACGCTATCAGGCATGACGGGAACGGCCGACACCGAAGCATATGAATTCCAAGAAATCTATAGCTTGGAAACGGTAGTCATTCCTACTAATCGTCCAAGCCAGCGTATAGATCGCCAAGACCAGATCTATAAAACCAGTAAAGAGCGCTACGAAGCGGTCATTCGAGACATTCGCACCTGCTATGAGCAGGGTCAGCCTGTGCTTGTTGGAACCACTTCTATTGAAAATTCCGAGCTTTTATCTACGCTACTTGAACAGGCTAAACTCCCCCATCAAGTACTCAATGCAAAACAGCACGCACGCGAAGCTGAAATCATCGCGCAAGCGGGCCGCCCCAAAATGATTACCATTGCCACCAATATGGCAGGCCGGGGTACGGATATTGTGTTGGGTGGCAATGTTGGAAAACAGGCTGGATTTATTGAAGCCAATGAGGAATTATCGAGCGAAGAAAAACAAAAGCGCATCGCCCAACTGCACGACGAATGGCAATCGCTACATGACCAAGTCAAAGCAGCCGGGGGCTTGCATATTATCGGCACAGAGCGCCATGAATCTCGCCGTATCGATAATCAGCTCCGAGGGCGTGCAGGACGCCAAGGGGATCCTGGTTCCTCACGGTTTTATTTATCGTTAGATGATGCGCTGCTACGCATTTTTGCAGGCCCTCGTGTACGAGCCATCATGGAACGGCTCAAGATGCCAGATGGAGAAGCCATTGAAGCTGGCATCGTCACACGTTCTATTGAATCTGCGCAGCGCAAGGTAGAAGCGCGTAATTTTGATATTCGCAAACAATTGCTGGAATACGATGATGTCTCCAATGACCAGCGTCAGGTTATTTACCGCCAGCGTAATGCATGGCTAGGATCCTCTGATGTCTCCAATACTATCGGGCATATGCGTGAAGCCATATTAACCGACATCGTGCATCAATTTGTCCCACCAGAGAGTATTGAAGAACAATGGGATTTACCTGGCCTAGAGCGTGCACTGCATAAAGAATGGCATCTGTGGCCTGAAGTATCTAACGCACCCAAAGCGGTAGCAGTCGAAGCATCCACAGCAGCGCCTGTCTTGCCTACTAACTCTCAAGATGCGCTAAAGCAGTTTGAAGCTGCACAAGATGCTGAACACATCGTGCAAATCGTACTTGCTGCAGCAGAGCAAACCTGTAAGGCAAAAATCGCTGTATTAGGTGAAGAGTCGATTAAGCATTTAGAGCGCTCGCTCCTACTGCAAACATTAGATGCGCATTGGCGTGAACACCTCTCTGCGCTGGATCATTTGCGCCAGGGAATTCATTTGCGCGGCTATGCGCAAAAAAATCCAAAGCAAGAATATAAGCGCGAATCCTTGCAGCTGTTTGCTAGCTTATTAGATGCCATTAGCTTTGAGGTTACGCAAACGCTCATGCAAATGCGCGTCGAAATACACGCTGACTTACCTGAAGAGGAAGGCGGTATGCGCGACCCATTGTGGACTCAAAACCTGCATACCCCCATGAATTTGCAATTTCAGCACGCAGACAACCCACCGTCGGAAATGTCGGAAACCCTCTCCTTCGCGACGGAGTCAGCCACTCCCCACATTTCACCCAAAATTGGTCGAAATGCGTTATGCCCTTGCGAGAGTGGAAAAAAATATAAACACTGCCACGGACAACCTGTATTGCAGTAATCATGGGCACTATTTTTTAAGGCAAGATATGACAGACTCTACTTCTGAGGCTATTTTTAATATTCAGCGCGTGTATCTGCAAGATATGTCGCTAGAGCAACCTAATTCTCCACAGATTTTTTTAGAAAAAGCGCTGCCTTCTGCAGAGCTGCATGTGCAAGTGGATGCGCGCCCTCTAGAAAAGGATTTGTTCGAAGCCTCACTCACGCTCACCTTAACGACTAAGATTGCAGAAAAAGTCGCGTTGATCGTTGAGCTCAAGCAAGCCGGGATTTTTGAAATTCAACATTTTCCAGATGAAGAAATGGCCCCTCTGCTGCATATCACCTGCCCTTCAATCCTATTTGGGTACGCACGAGCTAACTTGGCTGATGCTATTACACGTGCAGGTTTCCCGCCGGTACATTTGAGTGAAGTCAATTTTCATGCGCTTTATCAGCACCGTACGGCAGAAGCGGCAAACTAAATAGAGCGTTATTTTTTTCACCCTTTTCTTCTTCCATGACCCCAACTTGTAAGCCTGACGATACTAAAACCTCTGCGTTTCAATGCGGGCGTTTTAGTTTTCCACCCCATCGTCCATTGGTTATGGGGATATTAAATATCACCCCAGATTCCTTTTCAGATGGGGGGGCCACTCTCTCCCCTGCTGCCGCGTGTGAACAAGCGCTGCAGATGATTGAAGAGGGGGCGGATATTATTGATATTGGGGCAGAATCAACACGCCCCGGTGCCACGCCTGTGAGCCTGGAAGAAGAGCTAGCACGTGTTTTGCCCGTACTTGAAATGCTGCGCGATCACCATCTCAAAGTACCCCTATCCATTGATACCTATAAACCCCAGGTCATGCGAGCAGCGTTGAAAGTCGGGGTAGATATGATCAATGATATTTGGGGATTACGCCAAGTAGGGGCCCTTGAAGCGGTAGCAGAAAGTACCTGCGGCCTATGCATTATGCATATGCAAGGCGACCCACAAACGATGCAACACGCTCCAATATATGACGACCCTGTCGGTGAAGTGTGCCGATTTTTGGAAGATCGTTTACATACGCTAGAAGCTGCTGGAATAGACCGTTCACGTGTTTGCGTGGATCCGGGCTTTGGATTTGGAAAAACTGTTCAACATAACGAGACCCTGCTTGCCCATTTAGATGCCCTAACCCCATTAGGTTTGCCCATTTTAGTAGGACTTTCCCGTAAATCGTTTTTGGGTGTGGGCAAAGAGCAGGGAATGTCTGCGCGTTTAGCCGCCAGTGTGACAGCAGCGCTGTATGCACTACAAAGAGGAGCACAGATTTTTCGCGTGCATGATGTGGGTGCTACGGTACAAGCTTTAAAAGTCGCCACCAACATTGCAACTGCCTGCAAACCCTCCTGATAATCTGGATCACCCTATTTTATGAAGCGTCACTATTTTGGCACTGATGGAGTGCGCGGCCGAGTGGGTGAAGTACCCATTACGCCTGACTTTATTCTTCGCTTAGGCTATGCAGCGGGCAAAGTACTAGCTAATACCCCTTACTGGCGGCAAGCCGCAGTACGTCCAACTGTCCTTATTGGAAAAGACACACGGGTATCTGGATATATGCTTGAAGCCGCGCTAGAAGCCGGACTTTCAGCAGCAGGCGTAGACGTTATGCTGGCAGGCCCTATGCCCACCCCTGCTATTGCCTATTTGACACGCGCATTACGTCTAGCAGGAGGCATTGTGATCAGTGCCTCTCATAATTTGCATCATGACAATGGCATCAAGTTTTTCTCTGCCGAAGGCCATAAGTTATCCGATACCGTAGAACAAGCCATTGAAGCACAGTTAGCGCTGCCCATGACCTGCTCGACTTCTGAAAATCTGGGTAAAGCACGCCGTTTAGATGATGCAGCAGGACGCTATATTGAATTTTGCAAAAGCACTTTTCCTGCGCAATTTGATTTGCGCGGTGTCAAATTAGTGGTGGACTGCGCAAACGGAGCGGCCTACCACATTGCTCCCCCTGTATTTCATGAGCTGGGCGCAGAGGTTATTGCTATTGGTGTGCAGCCTAATGGAGTCAATATCAACCAAGGCTGTGGAGCAACCGAGCCACAAGCACTTATTGAGGCAGTACGCACCCATCATGCAGACTTAGGTATTGCACTAGATGGGGATGCAGACCGGTTACAGATTGTGGATGCTAATGGGCGGTTGTATAACGGCGACGAGCTGCTATATGCACTGGTTATGGACCGATTAAAAGCTACAGGACATGTAGAAGGTGTTGTAGGCACCGTCATGACCAATCTGGCACTGGAACGTGCATTGCTTGAACATGGCGTGCAGTTCGTACGTGCTGCAGTGGGTGATCGTTATGTGATTGAAAAACTTAACGAGCATGGCTGGCAACTCGGAGCCGAAGGTTCAGGCCATATTATTTCATTAGACCGCCATACCACCGGCGACGGTATCATTGCTGCATTAATGGTACTAACCGCCTTGATTCGTAACCAGAAACAAGGCACACCCGGCGCTATCGGACAACAAATATCCGCTTTACTCGAGAGCCTTACCCTGCTTCCGCAGCAACTGGTAAATGTACAGCTACCTGCCAAAATGGATTACCGCTTGCATCCGCCCATTTTGGAAGCTATAGCGCAAGGAGAGCGTGCACTAGGATCTGAGGGTCGAATATTAATTCGTGCCTCCGGTACTGAACCCGTACTGAGAGTCATGGTGGAAGCTTCACAGGCTGATGTAGCGCTTGCCCATGCAAACGCGATTGCGGATGCCGTACGTACCGTAGCAAATGGGCTATAAAAATGGTTCCGATTCTTTACACTGCACCAATTCATTCGGGCAAGCTCTAAAACCACTTTGCTACTCGCCTCACTTCTTTTTTCTGTATTTCTGAGTTGCTCATGCTTCCTGTTATTGCCATAGTCGGCCGCCCAAACGTAGGTAAATCTACCTTATTTAATCGTCTCACTCGATCACGAGATGCGCTAGTTGCCGATTTTCCAGGACTAACTCGCGATCGACACTACGGAACAGCGCGAGTAGGAGAGCGCCCCTACCTGATTATCGATACAGGGGGCTTTGAACCGACAGCGAAAGACGGCATCCTCTATCAAATGGCACAACAAACGCGCCAGGCAGTAGAAGAATCCGACCTCGTTATCTTCTTAGTCGATGCGCGCCATGGCCGCTCGCCTCAAGAAACCTCTATTGCTAATTTTTTACGTAAAACAGGGCGCCCTGTTCTATTAGTCATTAATAAAGCAGAGGGCCTAGACTTTGATACAGCTGCATCCGATTTTTATGCACTAGGCTTAGGCAACCCTTGTGTTATCTCCGCGGCGCATGGCGATGGCATCTATCCGATGGTGGAACGGCTTCTAGAAGTCGCTTATGCCCAACAAAATGCCGCAGCAGACGAAGCGCAAGATACCGAGTCAAAAGGCATTAAGCTTGCTTTAGTGGGACGCCCTAATGTAGGCAAATCTACATTAGCGAATGCTTTTCTCGGTGAAGACCGTCTTATTGCTTTCGACCAACCCGGTACTACTCGTGATTCGATTTATATCGATTTTGAAAAAGAGGGGAATACCTACACATTGATCGATACAGCAGGCATCCGGCGCCGCGGACGTGTATTTGAAGCTATTGAAAAATTTTCCGTAGTGAAAACCCTAAAAGCCGTTCAAGATGCCAATGTGGTGCTACTCCTTTTAGATGCCAGGCAAGATATCAGTGAGCAGGATGCGCACATTGCAAGCTTTATCCTCGAACAAGGTCGAGCCTTAGTAGTGGTAATCAATAAATGGGAAAAATTAGATACCTATACCCGGCAACGTGTTAAAGAAGATTTCGCCAGAAAATTGAAATTTTTGAATTTTGCCCAAGTGCACTTCATTTCAGCGCTGGAGAAAACAGGTCTAGGAGGCGTATTACGCTCCGTGCGTTCAGCCTATGAAGCAGCCATGGCTAAATTACCCACTCCAAAGCTCACACGCGCACTCATTGCAGCAGTACAAGCGCAGCCTCCCCGGCGCAACGGTTTAAGTCGACCCAAAATGCGCTACGCGCACCAAGGAGGCCATAACCCGCCGATCGTGGTCATTCACGGCAATGGTTTAGATGACGTGACCATAGATTACAAACGGTATTTAGAGCGCAAATTCCGCGAGACTTTCTCATTAATAGGCACCCCATTGAGAATCGAATTCCGCACCCACGCCAACCCATTTCTGAACAAAAGTACGTAAGTGGGTAATGACGAAGGAACTCTAACCTATGTAGGTTGGTGGTGACGAAGGAAGCCCAACATGCACACCACCAATCTGCAAACTTTTTACGATAAATTTACCCTAAAAAGCAGATTCTTAAGGATTTACTCTGAAAATCCGATATAGTGATCGGCTTTTCACTATTTGCATCATTGAATGTAGAAATATAAAAGCCCGTCGGGCAAGCCTCAGTTCTAAGCATCACTTATTCTGAGGTCCTAATACAAAATGGAGTTTAACTATGAGCGGTAAGGGACAAATGTTACAAGATCCTTTTTTAAATGCATTACGTAAAGAACGCATGCCTGTAGCCATTTACCTCGTAAATGGTATTAAATTGCAAGGCAATATCGAATCTTTTGACCAATATGTGGTGCTTCTCAGAAATACAGTCACACAAATGGTTTATAAACATGCCATCTCTACGATAGTGCCAACCCGCCCTGTCAATATCCAAATAGAAGCACCAGCAAGCACACAACACGCTACGCCTAACTTCTTTTCAGACAATATATCTGATTCTTTTGGCGGTACTTCAGCATAGAATTTTTGATTTCTCTTTGCGAAGGAGTTAGCGTAAGTAAATAAAAACTTTTCGCTAGCTCCAAGCAGCCCTGATCATCTAAATTTTCTTCTCATGCTTTTTTGCGCTATGCACATTCCTTTTTTGCAGCACCTATCAAGCATCTCTTTACGATCTGTGCAAAGCGCCTTGCTTTTTAATCGCACAAACACGAAAAGACCACTTTTTGGACCATTAAAGGCATGCCTAAAGCTGGGTCAGCGTCTTGGGATGTATTCGAATAACAGGAATAGTCCGCCTGATCTCGATGAGTTATGGCGTCAATTTACGCAGCGCTTTTCTGCGTGGTTTGGCAAAAAACAGTCCAAAAAAGTCCAAAAAAACATTTACGATCGCCGTCCATCTCAGCCGCCTTTCGAACCCTCTGTACGACATATTTTTTACTATCTCGCAGGACTATCGCTTATCGCATCCAGCTTATGGATAGGAAGCGGTTTTTATATGGTGTCTGAAAATGAGACTGCAGTACTGCTTCGATGGGGCAGCTACAAAGAAACGATAAGCACACATGGGATGCACTGGCATCTGCCTTATCCCATAGAGTCTGTCGAAGAAGTAGATACTTCTAGTGAACACATTGCCCGGGTTGAATCTGCCAATTTAGTACAAGCCTTCACACCATCTGCACGCACCACTACAGCAGATGCACTGGGTGTACGCGCAACCGTACGTTACAAAGTACAAGAAGCCGCCGCCTTTTTACTTAATAACGCAGACCCTGAAGCAACACTCGCACAAATTACACAAACCACACTGCGTACACTTTTTGCTACACGTCCAGCCAATAGCACCGCACCCAATACCCTTATTGCTAATCCAGCTTCTGTCGCTTTAACTGGCAACACGGCCGCACTGGCACAAGCATTAACAGCATCTGTACAATCTCAACTCAATCTCTATAAAACAGGCATACAGATCAGCAGCATAACGCTAGAGGGCATGCAACTTCCCGGCGTTTTGCGTGGCCACTTAGAGGAAGATGCAAAGAGTATTCTTGCAGAGCGTGATCGCCAAAAAAATATCGCGCAGAATGAAGCTAAAACCCAACTAGCACGTACACGTATTGCATTAATTAAAATCGATGAGAATGCACAGCGCTATGCCTGGCGTGCAATTGCACAAGCTAAAGCAGACGCTGAACGTTTTAAGCGCCTGTTACCCGCTTATAAAAAATCACCTTCGGTAGTGCGCGAGCGCTTATATCGAGAAACCCTGCAAGAAATCTATAGCAAAGCCCCCAAGGTATGGATCAATGGAGCGCCCATAGCAGGCAATGCAGGTAAAAATTGGGCAGGCCCTATCATTTCGCTTTCGATGCAAGCGCCTTCCCAGAAAACAGAACCCTCCTCGAATACCCTAAAAAATGGTGAGACTATAGAAGGGCAAAGCAAAAATCGCCCTATTTCCGCACTGCCCACCAGTACAATGTCTTCCACACCCTCAGTCGAGTCAGAAACACGGCAAGATATAGGTCGCAATAACGCACAACTTAAAGAAAGTTCGGTACTAGAAAATGCACTATTTCCACGTACCAAGGAAAGCCTACGCACTCGCGAGCGCGATGCCTAAATTTAGCCACAGCATAGCTGCCCATAAAGAACCGAAATGAAAATAGCAAAAGCAAATCGACTGGCTTCCTGTGTAGTAGCTCTAGCACTCTTCTTAGGGATAGGAGGGGCATCACTATTTTTTGTAGTTGATCAACGGGAATACGCAGTCGTCTCCAGTATAGGCGGCGTTAAACAAATCATTCAGGCCCCAGGCTTGTATATGAAATGGCCTGCCCCTCTCGAACGCGTAGCTTTTATAGATAAACGCACGCAAATCGCAAGTCCGCCAGAAAGTATGCGCTTTGAAACACGCGACAAAAAAAGCGTAGCACTCGACGTATATATTAGATGGCGTGTTACGGATCCCCATCTCTATTTTCTAAACTACCACCAAAATACCGTATTGGCAGAAAATGCCCTACGCACGGGTATACGTGCGCAGCTCACTCCTCTTTTGGCACAACATACCTTGCTTAGCCTTGCCAATATAGATTACAGCGCGCTTGCCGATACGGTTCGCACACAATTCCAAAAAGAAAATGCTTCTGCACCAAAACGACTGGCTAACCAAATCCCCAGCGGTGCATCCAATAGCTATAAAGGCATTGAGATTCTAAACATCTACCTGCAACGTCCGGATCTGCGCGCACAAGCTATACAGTCACGCGACCAAGCAGCAGCGGGTGAGCGCGCACAAATTGTAGAAACGCTACGTGCACAAAGCGCTGCAGAAATTGAAGCCGTGCAATTTGACGCCCTGCGTGAACGCGAACAAATCATGCTCGATGCCTACGAACAGGCCCAAATTGTTGAAGGGGAAGGAGATGCGCAAGCAGCTGCAATAGAAGCAGAGGCTGCTCGCAGTGCACCTGAATTTTATGCATTCTATAAAAACCTTCGTGCATTACAACGCAGCGTGAATGAACAAGACGTACTACTCGTTGACCCTGTGTCTAGCTTCAAAATACAAGGGAAAAGCGAGGCGCGCACAACACCTAAATAATGCTACCTGCCCTATACCACCTATATTTAAACCTCACTCTTTTTCTGCATGCCCTTCCCTCAGCCTGCTTGGCTCTTGCCTGAACATATCGCAGATATTTTGCCGCCCCAAGCGCAAAAAATTGAAGCGTTGCGCCGCCGATTGTTAGACCAATTTCAATCTTATGGCTATGAGCTAGTCGCGCCCCCTTTACTTGAATACATAGAATCCCTCTCTGGCGGAGCAGGCCAAGATTTAGAGGGATGTACCTTTAAGCTAGTCGACCAACTCTCAGGCCGTATTTTAGGTTTGCGTGCCGATATGACGCCGCAAATATCACGCATCGACGCGCATGTCTTAAATCGCGCAGGAATTTCGCGCCTCTGCTATGCGGCAAGCGTTGTACAAACCCACCCAGCAGGGCTTTTCTCAACCAGAGAACCCTACCAAGTGGGTGCAGAGCTTTATGGATATGCGGGCCTAGAAGCCGATGCGGAAATTCAACAACTTTTAGTAGAAAGCCTAGCCATAGCTGGGTTAAAACCGGTTCGCCTCGAAATATCACATGCGGCTATCGTGCCCGCGTTGCTAGCTAGCGCACCACAAGCACCCGCTTTAGAAAACGCTTTATTCGAAGCCTTAGCCGCAAAAGATCTGCCACGCGTACAAAGCTTGAGCGCATCATTACCCGCAGACCTGCGAAAAAGCTTACTCGTACTACCTACCCTATATGGAGAAGTCAACGTACTCCAACAAGCGCGCGCTATCTTGCCGACTTCACCAGAAATCACGCGTGCGCTAGATGACCTCACACAACTCACCTGCTTTGCACAAAGCCTGCCTGATGTAGAAGTGATGATCGACCTAGCCGATTTGCGAGGCTATCGCTATCACAGCGGCGTCATGTTCTCCGCCTATATTGAAGGCATAGCCAATGCAGTAGTACGAGGGGGCCGCTATGACAACGTGGGCGCTCTATACGGAAGAGCACGAGCTGCCACCGGGTTTTCTCTAGATCTGCGTGAAATTACACGCCACTTACCCTCCGAAGCCAAAAAATACGCTATTCGAGCCCCCTGGCCTACCCTGCAATCTACCGTACCACCTAGTAATGCAGTAAAAACGGCAGAATCTAGCCCAGGCGTTGCCCTGCCCCAACCCCCTGATTTACAAGCAACCATTACAGCCCTTCGGGCTGCAGGCGAAATTGTTATCCAAGGTCCCCCCTCGCAAGAACCCGATCATGGGCACGGACATGGACGCAGATTCATCTGTGATCGAGAGCTCATTGAGCAAGACGGCCATTGGCAAGTTAAACCTATTTAGGGTGCGTCCTCAATTGTCCAAAAGGGGTTCCTATTTGGGGAAGCAGGAGCACAGGATCCGGATGTACTCGACAAAGCTGAATAAATCTATTATTTAATCAGCATTTCATTAAACAGTTATTTATTCTTTTAATTTTTTATATGTCCCTTATTCTTCACAAATATGGCGGCACTTCGATGGGTTCCGCCGAGCGCATCCATAACGTAGCCAAGCGCGTAGCAAAATGGCATCGAGCAGGCTATGAGCTGGTGGTCGTGCCTTCAGCCATGTCTGGAGAAACCAACCGTCTCCTCGGCCTAGCCCACACACTGACACCCAACCCCTGCCCACGCGAACTCGATATGCTGTGCGCGACAGGGGAACAAGCTAGTTCTGCGCTACTGAGCATAGCCCTGCAAGCATTAGGCGTACCAGCCGTGAGCTATACAGGCTGGCAACTACCCGTGCGCACCAATAACGCCTATACCAAAGCGAGCATCCAATACATCGAAGGCTCTCGCGTACAGCAAGACCTAAAAGCGGGCCGCGTCGTAGTAGTCACAGGCTTTCAAGGAGCCGATAAAGAAGGCAATATCACCACGCTAGGCCGTGGCGGATCTGATACCTCAGCCGTTGCACTAGCAGCCGCATTACAAGCCGATGAATGCCTCATTTACACGGACGTTGATGGTGTTTACACCACAGACCCCCGTGTGGTTGACGAAGCCAGACGTCTACACTGCATTACCTTCGAAGAAATGATAGAAATGGCCAGTTTAGGCTCGAAGGTCTTACAAATCCGCTCCGTCGAACTAGCAGGTCGCTACCACGTCAAAACACGCGTGCTATCCAGCCTAACTGACCCCAACATACCCCTAGAACAAGAACGGCAATCCGGCACGCTAATTACCTTTGATGAAGGCGAAATGACTGAGCAAGTTATGGAACAAAGCAAACAAACCAACATGGAAAAAGCACTTATTTCTGGAATTGCATTCCATCGTGACGAAGCGCAAATCGTCGTAGCCGGCGTACCGGACAAACCCGGCATCGCCTACCAAATCCTCCACCCCATCGCCCAAGCCAATATTGATGTGGATATGATCATCCAAAATCAAAGCACAGAAGGCCGAACCGACTTCACCTTTACCGTCAGCCGAGGCGACTATGCACAAGCCTTATCTATTCTAGAGCACTCCGTAAAAGAGCAAATTGGCGCCCAATCCATTCACGGCAACGCCAAAGTCTCCAAAGTCTCTGCAGTAGGCGTAGGCATGCGGGCTCATGCCGGCGTTGCAAGCAAAATGCTAGGCGTGCTCGCAGAAAAAAACATTAACATCCGCCTCATCTCCACCTCAGAAATAAAAATCTCAGTTTTAATCGATGAGGAATACATGGAGCTAGCCGTACGTGCCCTACACAAAGCCTTCGAACTAGAAAAAGACCCGAGTTAACGAAATCCTTATCCTAAACACCAAATAAAAAGCGGAATTTATTTGACCCCACACAGCAGCCTCGCTATGATTCGGCCCTCAGCAATAAAATGAGGCTGCAAAAAAACGCCCGCTACACTGTAGAAGCACCCCCGGAGACGTGGCCGAGAGGCTGAAGGCACTCCCCTGCTAAGGGAACATGTGGGCTTAACCCTGCATCGAGGGTTCGAATCCCTCCGTCTCCGCCAGTTACATTGCACAGAGTGACACACTCTTACCAAGAACCCGAAGAGCCTTATGGTTGTTCGGGTTTTTTATTGCCCAAAGTATCTCTACCTTCCTCAGTAAAGTACATAGAAATTTGGTTCCCTACATCGTGGATTAAAAAAGGCCCAGGATGACTGGGATCATTTGACTGAAGCATTTACATAAATAAGAGAATATTTATGCTCCCTTTCATTTCAAATTCTGCCATTACGCATTATCCGACGGCACAAAATACTGCAAAATCATACTTCCCCTCCCTTCCGTTAGAAATTCGAGAAGAGATAGAAAAGCGGCTAGATTTTTCGAGCCTCCAGGCTTTGTTTAAAGCACTGATCACAGTGACTCATAATGGCGAGCCTATAGAATCGCCTGCTCTGAAGCTATACTTAATTAAAGAAAAAATTCAAGCCCAGTATCAAGCAGCTCTAATAAGCTCAGATGGAGAGTTAAAAAAATTTGCATTGAGTCAATTACAAAAGTTATCGGACTCAGGGCAATTTGATAAAGTGGTAGAGAGCGCTGCACTTTTTGAGTTGGTAAGTCTGGTTAACGATGCAGAGATATTTAGATTTTTACAAAAAGAAGTCCAGCAAAATGCACCACTAAGAGAGAAATTACTGGACTGGGTAGACAGGTCCAAAACAGAAGCGGTGCAAGCTGTAGCCGCTAACGCGCTGACGCTATTAGTAAAAAGCGGGGTGCAATTCAATAATAAAGACCTCAAAGGGATACGCGTGCCTGGAGCAAACCTGATTAAGGGGGTATTCGATTCTGCGCAGTTGCAGGGGGCGGATTTAAGAAAGGTGAACTTTCGTAAGAGTTGGTTGCGTAACGCTAATTTAAAAGGTGCGCAGATGGCAGGCGTGCGATTTGGCGAATGGCCTTATCTCCAAGAAGAGAGCGCAGTATGGTCCTGCACGTATTCACCGGATGGGAAAACGTGCGCAATTGGCCTTGAAAATAACACCATCAGCGTGTATTCGACTGCGAGTTGGGAAAAAATCCACACCTTACGAGGGCATACCTTCGCTGTTTTGAGCGTGGTGTATTCACCCAGCGGCCAGCAGATCGCCTCGGGTAGTCAGGACCGTACGGTGCGGCTGCGGGACGCGCAAACCGGGGACCTCGCGCGCACCTTACAAGGGCATACCGGGCCTGTTAAGAGCGTGGTGTATTCGCCCAGCGGCCAGCAGATCGCCTCGAGCAGTTCTGACAAGACGGTACGACTGTGGGACGCGCAAACTGGCGACCTCGCGCACACCTTACAAGGGCATACCTCCTGGGTTAGTAGCGTGGTGTATTCGCCCAACGGCCAGCAGATCGCATCAAGCGGTTTAGACAATACGGTGCGGCTGTGGGACCCGCAAACCGGGGTGCCCGTGCACACCTTACAAGGGCATACCGACTATGTTAGGAGCGTGGTGTATTCACCCAGCGGCCAGCAAATCGCCTCGAGCAGTTCTGACAAGACGGTGCGGCTGTGGGACGCGCGAATCAGGGACCTCGCGCACACCTTACAAGGGCATACCGGGCCTGTTAAGAGCGTGGTGTATTCGCCCAGCGGC
>JASSUD010000112.1:0-3349 GCA_031963225.1 Mycoavidus cysteinexigens | reverse complement strand
ACCACCAACCTACAATGAACGGTAGGTTGGCGGTGACGAAGGAACCCCAACATGCACACCACCTACTTGTAATCCTGTACATGCAGGTCTTAAAAAGACAGCGGTCATCATGTTGGGGTTCGTACCTCACCACCAACCTACCGTCTTTTTGAATACCTGCGTAACATCAGTTATATATTATCTAAGGATGGATCTTCTAGCCCAACACCTAACAAGCCAATAGCCTCAGCTTCGGGCAAAGCTTCTACCGTGCGTAATTTTTTATGCATCACCCGTGTACGCTGCTGCGCCATATCAATAGAACGTGTAACCGTTTCAAGCTGCGATTTGGTACGCGAGAGCACATCGCCAAATTTAGAAAACTCGGTCTTCACTGCCCCTAGCACTTGCCACACTTCACTGGAACGCTTTTCAATAGCCAGGGTACGAAAACCCATTTGTAAGCTATTTAGTAATGCAGTTAGTGTAGTGGGGCCGGTCAAAGTAATACGGTATTTACGCTGCAAAAGGTCGCTTAACCCGGGGCGGCGCAATACTTCCGCATATAAGCCTTCTGTAGGCAAATATAGTAAAGCGAAGTCAGTGGTATAGGGTGGGGATAGATATTTTTCAGCGATTTTTTTCGCTTCCTGCTTGATACGCGCTTCTAGACCTCGAGAAGCTTCTTCCACGCCTATCGCATCAGCTTGGTCTTGCGCCAACAGTAAGCGCTCATAATCTTCTGATGGAAATTTGGCATCGATGGGCAGCCAGACAGGGTCGCCCCACTCTAGATAATCATCGTCTTCAACGGCCTTTTTGCTCAAAGAAGCCTGGTTTGCCCCACCGTCTTCGGCGCTAGCACCCTGTATTTCCTCTGAGGCTTCAACGTCTTTAGATGTTTTCCCTCCATGAGCGCGCCGGCGAGAAGCGGTGCTACCCTCATTGCCAAGGCCTGGCAGACGAATTGCAAATTCCACGCGCTCACTACTGCCAGGCACGGTGGCGATATTAACGGCGTATTGTTCAGGCGTTAAGAGTTGTTCAAGTAGCGCACCAAGTTGTACTTCGCCCCAGGTACCGCGTGTTTTAACATTCGTCAGTACCCTTTTTAAATCGCCCACGCCTGCAGCTAGATTATGCATTTCGCCCAAACCCCGGTGCACCTGCTCTAAGCGCTCAGAAACCAATTGGAAAGACTCACCTAAGCGCTGTTCAAGCGTTGCATGTAATTTCTCATCGACCGTGCGGCGCATTTCATCGAGTTTTTGCGCATTATTGGCTTCAATATCTTTTAATTTCTGCTCTAACACCCCGCGCATTTCAGACAAACTGCGGTGATTGCGATCTGCAATCTCAGCAAGCTGCTGTTGTAACAGCACTCTGAAGCGTTCGAGCACTACCCCTTGCTCAGTACGGCTATTTTGCGCTTGTTGTTCAGAAGCTTCTCGCACACTATCTAAACGTTCTGAATTTTCCTTCGCAAAACGTCCAAGTTGCAGCGTAATTTGTTCGATATGCTGGCTGTGCAGACTGGCCTGCCCTGTGAGGTGGGTAGAGATGGTTTGTTGAAGCTGCGATAGGCCTGCAGAAGCCTCGCTGCGCCCAATTCGGGCTGTATCCGCCACTTCAGCGCGCATAGTGCGCTCAAGACGTTCAAAAGCCTGCGCTTGCGCGGATTGTGCCGCGTCCAGGCGCTCCCCTTGAAATAGCAGCGCCTCCAAAGTGGCATGCACGTTTTTTTTCGTTTGCTTTTGCCGCCAAGCGACTAGCGCTAAGAAAACAAAAAGCCCCATGAGCAACAATGCGCCTAGGGAGAAGAGGAGTAAAGAAGAAGTCATAGAGAAATTACAGGAAAATCCAAGCTGTTAGGGCAAAAAGGGGTAATAGCAAACACGCCGACCATGCCATATAGCCAAAAAAACTAGGCATAGCCACGCCGTGATGTGCTGCGATGGAGCGCACCATCAAATTGGGCGCATTCCCTATATACGTATTGGCGCCCATAAAAACGGCCCCGGCTGATATCGCCGCTAAAATCAGTGCGCCTTCTTGCATCAGGCTCGAAGCTTGCCCACCTGCCACATTAAAGAAAACCAAATACGTGGGCGCATTATCTAAGAAAGAAGATAAAAGGCCTGTTATCCAAAAATAACGTGCAGCCTGTGGCTGCCCTTGGGCATCATTCACCGCCTGTCCCACCATTGCTAGCGGACCCGCATCCCCCGCTTGCAACATGGCAAGCACAGGCGCCATGGTTAAAAAGATAGCCGCAAATAATTGCATGACTTCTTTCATAGGCAACCAAGAGAAGGCATTGTCTCTACGAAGGGTTTTAGGTGTGCCATACCAAGAAATGGCAATGAGTATCGCTAATATCCCATCCCGCCAGATAGATCTGGCCTGTAAAGAGACGCCTGTGCATTTATATATCCAAGCTAAAAAGCCTGTGTATGCCTGAGTATGAGGGGTTGTAGATACCGAAGGCTCTAAACCGCTCCACAACACTACCCCTAAAATCACCAATAAGAGCAGTACATTCAACCACCCTTCCAGCGCTATAGATTGGTATTTTTGTTTAGTAACATCCAAAGAATGCGCTTGCTCAGATTCTTTTTTAAAATAATACCGATCAAATATATAAAACAGCAGTAATAAAACAGCTGAAATAAAAACCATGGGCTGCCATAGATGCTGGGTGGTCCAAAAAAAAGAGACGCCTCGCAAAAAGCCTAGAAATAAAGGCGGATCTCCCAACGGAGTCAGCGCGCCCCCAATATTAGCCACCAAGAAAATAAAAAACACCACCATATGTGCGCGCTTTTCTCGACGCGCATTCGCAGCCAACATAGGACGAATCAGCAGCATCGCGGCACCCGTTGTGCCAATCACACTGGCTAAACTTGTACCAAGCGCTAGCAAAGCCGTATTGCCTGCGGGGGTACCCGGGAAATGCCCTCGTATACGAATACCTCCAGCCACGGTATACAAGGCACTCAGCAGCATAATGAACGGCAGGTACTCTAGCAGCAAGACATGAAAGAATAAGGTATTAACCGCCGGCATCCCTTGCACCATACCCAACCCTACTAATACCACTCCTGCCCAAAATGCCGTGACCTTCCCGGTATGCGCATGCCAAAAGCGCGGCACCCATACAGGCAGCAGCGCAATAGAGAGCAATACGCCAACAAAAGGAAGCGCCCAATAGAGGCTTTGGAAAATGGGGGTATTTTCAGCGGGAAAGGACATGCAGAGATAGGGAAAATTTAAAAGTCGGTAATGGACAGTTCAGTGTTGGAGTTCTTTCATCATCACCAACCTACAATGAACGGTAGGTTGGTGGTGACGAAGGAACCCCAACATGCGC
>JASSUD010000054.1:0-19982 GCA_031963225.1 Mycoavidus cysteinexigens | reverse complement strand
AAAGTCAGACATTTCTATTTAGCCAGAAATAAGACATTTGTAATTAGCCTTGACAGTGTTACGCAGGTAATCAAAAAAACTGTGGCGCGCATGTTGGGGTTCGTGCCTCACCACCAACCTACCGCCCTTTGCTTTTCTTGTGGTTGGTAGAGAACGAAGGGACTCCAACATCTTCAGGCTAAATTAGACAATAGAACCCCATCATTAGCCCCTCGTTGCTTCAACAGGGCTCTATTTCTCTCGCTTAACCCTTCTACTCCTTCTATTAACGTATCCTTCACTGTTAGTTCGTCATGCGTTGATATCCAGCGCAGGGCCACCTGTACGTCATCACCCTCTACGATTACACGCCACTGGCGAACGAAGTTATCTCCACTGCTCGTCACCAGATCGTTGTCTTCCCCGGGCACAGCGCTCCAGGCGACACCGTAGACCTGTCCGCTAAAACCTCGAATTACTGCTCGACATTGACCCGAGGCGGCGTCCCACAGTCGAACAGTATGGTCATCACTCCCCGAGGCAATCTGCGCCCCGTTGGGAGAATACGCTACGCTATTAACAGTACCTTCATGCCCTCGCAGGGTATGGCGTAGCGCGCCGCTTCCCGCATCCCACAGCAAAACGGTATGATCAGAACTCCCCGAGGCAATCTGCGCTCCGTCGGGAGAATACCCTACGCTAGTAACCCAATTTTTATGCCCTTGCAGGGTGTGACGCAGCGCGCCGCTTCCCGCATCCCACAGCAAAACGGTATGATCCCAACTGCCCGAGGCAATCTGCGCTCCATTAGGCGAATACGCTACGCTCCTAACAGAAGATTTATGCCCTTGCAGGGTGTGGAGCAGCGCGCCGCTTCCTGCGTCCCACAGCCGAACGGTATGATCATCACTCCCCGAGGCGATCTGCGCTCCGTTGGGTGAATACGCTACGCTATTAACCCAACTGTTATGCTCTCGCAGGGTGTGGAGCAGCGCGCTGCTTCCCGCGCTCCACAGCCGAATGGTCTTATCATCACCCGCCGAGGCGATCTGCGCTCCGTTGGGTGAATACGCTACGCTATTAACCCAATTTTGATGCCCTTGCAGGATGTGGCGCAGTGCGCCGCTTCTCGCGTCCCACAGTCGAACAGTCTTGTCCCCACTGCCCGAGGCGATCTGCGCTCCGTCTGGAGAATACGCTACGCTCTTAACAGGACGTTCATGCCCTTGCGGGGTGTGGCGCAGCGCGCTGCTTCCCACATCCCACAGCAAAACGGTACGGTCAAAACTCCCCGAGGCGACCTGTGCGCCGTTGGACGAATACGCTACGCTAGTAACAGGCGCTTTATGCCCTTGCAGAGTGTGTTGCAGCGCACCGCTTCCCGCGTCCCACAGACGAATGGTAAGGTCATCACTTCCCGAGGCAATCTGCGCTCCGTTGGGTGAATACGCTACGCTACTAACAGAAGATTTATGCCCTTGCAGGGTGTGACGCAGCGCGCCGCTTTGTGCGTCCCACAGCCGAACGGTCTGGTCATTACTCCCCGAGACGATCTGCGCTCCGTTGGGCGAATACGCTACGCTAGTAACAGAAGATGTATGCCCTTGCAGGGTGTGGTGCAGCGCGCCGCTTTGTGCATCCCACAGCCGAACGGTCCGGTCATTACTCCCCGAGGCGATCTGCGCTCCGTTGGGTGAATACCCTACGCTAGTAACCCAATTTTCATGCCCTTGCAGGGTGTGGCGCAGCGCGCCGCTTCTCGCGTCCCACAGCCGAATCGTATGGTCATCACTCCCCGAGGCAATCTGCGCTCCGTTGGGTGAATACGCTACGCTACTAATAGAAGATTCATGCCCTTGCAGGGCGTGACGCAGCGCGCCGCTTCCCGCATCCCACAACCGAACGGTCGTGTCATCACACCCCGATACGATCTGCGCTCCATCGGGCGAATACGCTATGCTACTAACAGAAGATCCATGTCCTTCCAAGGTGTAGATTTTTGCCCAGCTTGATGTGCTGTACACACAAATCGTACCGTTTACAAGACCTATCGCACAGGTTTTCCCATCCGGGGAATAAGCGAATGACCTCACCGCCCTCTCTTCTTGCAGATACGCCCATTCTCCAAACTGCACCCCAGCCATCTGCGCGCCGCTTAAATTCGCCTCGCGCAGCCAGCTTGCGCGGAGCTTGACCCCGGTCAAATCCGCTCCTTGTAACTGCGCTGACTCAAATACCCCAAAACTTAGATCCGCTCCAGGTACCTGGATTCCTCTTAAATTTGCTCCATTAAACTGCACACCACCTTTCACCAATAGCGTTAGCGCATTTGCCGCCATCGGCTGCACTTTTTCTGTTTTTGAGCGTTCGACCCAACTCAGTAGCTTTTCTTTTAATGCTGGCTCTTGGTGGATCATCTCACTTAAATAGCCACATAGCTCTGGATCACAAACCCAAAGTAGCAGTTTAAAGAGCACGGGCCTCTCTACCGTTTGATCAAGCTGACCTGATTTCCATAGCCACTCGAGTTGATTCCATACCAATGTTTGCAAGCTCGCATCTGATCTGGCTAGAGCTTGCTGATATTGAGAGGGAACTCTCTGCTGCAGCAAGTGCAATTTAAGGATAGGGGAGTCTATGGGTTTGCCATCACGGGTTACCGTAATCAGCGCTTCAAACAGAGCCTGTTGTGCTGATGAGTCTAGATAACTTTCTACTTCTTCTTGAATTTCTACCGGGAGGGAAAATAATGGTGATGTTAGAGATTGCTGGGCGATGGGATAGGACGAAATAGCAGTGCTTGGGATATAAACTGACATAGGTATCTTTAATTTACAGTGCTGTGTACTGCTCAGCATTTAGCCGGATAGTGCAATAAATTTCAGTAACTGATATTACGCAGGTATTCAAAAAAACTGTGGTATGCATGTTGGGGTTCCTTCGTCACCACCAACCTACGTCCCATAGCAAATTGATGGGTGGGGCAATATTCCCCAACAGGCTTACAACGCGTTATCTTGCTTTAATAAACGTGTATGCAAATACGCTTCAAATGCATCTTTGACGTCTGGATGACGTAGGGCAAATTCAACTGTTGCTTTTAGGTAGCCTAGTTTGCTGCCGCAGTCAAACCGGGTACCTTGGTAACGGCAGGCTAGCACTTGCTCTTCGCGCATTAAGGATTGGATAGCATCCGTCAGTTGAATTTCTCCTCCAATGCTGGGTTTTAAATGCCGAAGGTGGTCGAAAATACCGGGCTGAAAAATATAGCGCCCTACTACACCAAGATTGGAGGGTGCTTCTTCAGGAGTGGGTTTTTCCACAATCTGCGTTAGGCTAATAATGCCTTCATTCCATTCTTTGCCAGCAATTACACCGTAAAACGGTGCTTCTTCAGGGGAAATGGTTTCTACTCCCAACACAGAATTGCGATAGTGTTTGAACACTTCTACCATCTGCTGCAAGACGGGAGGGGCGCCGTCTAGTAAATCATCGGCTAGAAGTACGGCAAAAGGTTCATCGCCAATGAGTTTTTCTGCACATAAAACCGCATGACCTAAGCCCCGTGCTTCAGGTTGGCGCACGTAAAAGCAGTCCATATGAGCAGGCTTTATTCTGCGTACCTGCTCTAGCAAACTGGCTTTATTATGTGCTTCGAGCTCCATTTCAAGCTCGTAGGATTTATCAAAATGATCTTCGATTGCACGCTTGCTGCGCCCAGTGACGAAAATCATCGTGGTTATTCCAGCTGCCAGGGCTTCTTCTACCGCCAGTTGAATGAGGGGAATATCTACCACCGGTAGCATTTCTTTTGGGATGGCTTTGGTTGCAGGCAAAAAACGCGTCCCTAGTCCGGCAACGGGGAAAACTGCTTTGGTAATGTTCGTGGTAGACATATAAGCTATGAGTAAAAAATCATGTGGTTGGTGGTGAGGTACAAACCTCACCCTACTTTCGACTCAGGCTAAATTAGATAATAAAGCCGCATCATTGGCCCCCCGTTGCTTCAACAAGGCTCTATTCCTCGCGCTTAACCCTTCTACTCCCTCTATCGACGTATCTTTGACGGTTAGATCGTCATGCGGTGATATCCAGCGCAAGATCACCTGTACTTCATCACCCTCTACGATTACGCGCCACTGGCGAACGCAGTTATCCCCACTGCTTGCCACCAGATCGTTGCCTTCCCCGAGCACCGCGCTCCAGGCCACACTGTAGACTGGTTCGCTAAAACCTCGAATCACCGCCAGACACTGACCCGATGCAGCGTCCCACAGCCGAACAGTCTTGTCCTCACTCCCCGAGGCGATCTGCGCTCCGTTGGGTGAATACGCTACGCTATTAATAGTATTTTCATGCCCTTGCAGGGTGTGGCGTAGTGCGCCGCTTCCTGCGTCCCACAGTCGAACGGTTTTATCCCCACTCCCCGAGGCAATCTGCGCCCCGTTAGGCGAATACACTACGCTATTAACCAAATCTTCATGCCCTTGCAGGATGCTGAGCAGCTCGCCGCTTTCTGTGTCCCACAGTCCAACGATTTTATCCCCACTCCCCGAGGCAACCTGTGCTCCGTTGGGAGAATACGCTACGCTAGTAACTCGATCTCTATGCCCTCTCAGGGTGTGGCGCAGTGCGCCGCTTCCTGCGTCCCACAGCTTAACGGTATAGTCATCACTCCCCGAGGCAATCTGCTCTCCATTGAGCGAATACGCTACGCTATTAATGCAAGCTTGATGCCCTTTCAGGGTGTGGCGCAGCGCGCCGCTTTGTGCATCCCACAGCAAAACAGTATTGTCCCCACTGCCAGAGGCGATCTGCGCTCTGTTGGGTGAATACGCTACGCTATTAACTCGACCTTTATGTCCTTGCAGGGTGTGACGCAGCGCGCTGCTTCCCGCGTCCCACAGCCGAACGGTACGGTCAAAACTCCCCGAGGCAATCTCCTCTCCGTTGAGCGAATACGCTACGCTCCAAACATAGCCTTTATGCCCTCGCAGTGTGTATTGCAGCGCACCGCTTCCCGCGTCCCACAGCCGAATGGTCTTGTCAAAACTCCCCGACGCGATCTGCGCTCCGTTTGGAGAATACGCTAAACTCTGAACAGTATCTTCATGCCCTCGCAGGGTATGGCGCAGCGCGCCGCTTCCAATGTCCCACAGCCGAATGGTCCTGTCCCAACTTGCCGAGGCGATCTGCGCTCCGTTGGGCGAATACGCTAAACTCTTAATTGGCCCTTCATGCCCTTGCAAGGTAAGGTGCAGCGCGCTGCTTCCAGCGTCCCACAGCCGAACGGTCTTGTCATCACTCCCCGAGGCAATCTGCACTCCATTGGGTGAATACGCTACGCTATGAACATTACCTTCATGCCCCTGCAAGGTGTGGCACAACGCTCCGCTTCCCGCGTCCCACAACCGAACGGTCTTATCCCAACCGCCCGAGGCGATCTGCGCTCCGTTGGGCGAATACGCTATGCTACTAACATTACCTTCATGCCCTCGCAGAGTGTGGCACAGCGCTCCGCTTCCCGCGTCCCACAATCGAATGGTCTTATCAAAACTCCCCGAGGCAATTTGCGCTCCGTTGGGTGAATACGCTACGCTCCAAACAGAATAGCTATGCCCTTCTAAGGTGCAGATTTTCGCCCAGCTTGATGCGTCGTACACGTGAATCTTACCGTTTTCAAGACCCATCACACAGGTTTTCCCGTCCGGAGAATACGCGAATGACGTCACCGTCCTCTCTTCTCGCAGATACGCCCATTCTCCAAACTGCACCCCTGCCATCTGTGCACTGTTTAAATTCGCCTCGCGCAGCCAGCTTGCATGAAGCTTGACCCCAGTCAAATCTGCTCCTTGCAACTGCGCTGAATCAAATACCCCAAAACTTAGGTCCGCTCCAGGTACCCGTATTCCCCTTAAATCTGCTCCATGAAACTGCACACCACTTTTCACCAATAGAGTTAGTGCATTCGCCGCCATCGGCTGCACGTCCTCTGTTTTTGAGCGTTCGACCCAGCTCAGTAGCTTTTCCTTTAACACCGGTTCTTGTTGGATTTTTTCCTTTAAATAGCCAAATAGCTCTGGATCACCAACCCAAAGTAGCAGTTTAAAGAGCACGGGTTTCTCTATGGTTTTATCAAGCTGACCTGATTTCCAGAGCCACTCGAGTTGATTCCATACCAATTTCTGCAAACTCGCATCTGATCTCGCTAGAGCTTGCTGATATTGAGAGGGAACTCTCTGCAGCAGCAAGTGCAATTTAAGGATAGCGGAGTCTATGCGGTCGCCATCATGGGTTACCGTAATCAGCGCTTCAAACAGAGCCTGTTGTGCAGATGAATCCAGATAACTTTCTACTTCTTCTTGAAGTTCAACCGGGAGGGAAAGTAATGGGGACCTTAGAGATTGCTGGACGAGGGGATAGGATGAAATAGCAGGGCTTGGAATATAAAGTGGCATAGGTATCTTTAAATTAAATTACGGGGCTGTGTACTGGTCAACGTTTAACTTGATAGTGCAATAAATTCAAGTAACTGATGTTATGCAGGCATTCAAGAAGACAGTGGTCATCATGTTGGGGTTCCTTCGTCACCACCAACCTACCGCCCTTTGCTTTTTCTTGTGGTTGGTGAAGTTTGGTGGATCCATTTTACATATGCATCTCGGTAGGTTTGTGGCGAAGCACAAACCTACCTTATCTTCGCTCAGGCTAAATTAGACAATACAACCCCATCATTAGCCCCCCGTTGCTTCAACAGGGCTCTATTCCTCTCGCTTAACCCTTCTACTCCATCTATTAACGTATCCGTCACTGTTAGTTCGTCATGCGGTGATATCCAGCGCAAGACCACCTGTACTTCATCACCCTCTACGATTACGCGCCACTGGCGAACGAACGCATTCCCACTGCTCGTCACCAGATAGTTGTCTTCCCCAGGCGTCGCGTTCCAGACGACACTGTAGACCGGCTCGTTAAAACCTCGAATCACCGCTCGACACTGACCCGAGGCGACATCCCACAGCCGAACAGTATGGTCCTCACTCCCCGATGCGATCTGCGCTCCGTTTGGCGAATACGCTACGCTATTAACAGTACCTTCATGCCCTTGCAGGGTGTAGAGCAGCGCACCGCTTTGTGCATCCCACAGCCGAACGGTATGGTCCTTACTCCCCGAGGCGATCTGCGCTCCGTTGGGCGAATACGCTACGCTCTTAACCCAACGTTCATGCCCTTGCAGAGTGTGGCGCAGCACGCCGCTCCCCGCGTCCCACAGCCGAACGGTATTGTCCTCACTCCCCGAGGCGATCTGCGCTCCGTTAGGCGAATACGCTACGCTATTAACAGAACGTTCATGCCCTTGCAGGGTGTGGAGCAGCATACCGCTTCCCGTGTCCCACAGCCGAACGGTCTTGTCCCAACTGCCCGAGACAATCTGCTCTCCGTTGGGAGAATACGCTACGCTATTAACACAACGTTCATGCCCTTGCAGGATGCGCCGCAACGCGCCGC
The DNA here is from genome assembly GCA_031963225.1 of Mycoavidus cysteinexigens. GTDB lineage: Bacteria > Pseudomonadota > Gammaproteobacteria > Burkholderiales > Burkholderiaceae > JASSUD01. The sequence goes on along the minus strand of JASSUD010000054.1, from coordinate 12,494 downwards.
TTTCCGTGTCCCACAGCCGAACGATCTTGTCTCCACCCGAGGCGATCTGCGCTCCGTTGGGCGAATACGCTACGCTATTAACCCAATTTTCATGCCCTTGCAGGGTATAGCGCAGCACGCCGCTTCTCGCGTCCCATAGCCGAATAGTCTTGTCCCAACTGCCCGAGGCAATCTGCGCTCCGTTGGGTGAATACGCCACGCTAGTAACGTAAGATTTATGCCCTTGCAGGGTATGGCGCAGCGCGCTGCTTCCCGTATCCCATAGCCGAATGGTGTTGTCATCACTCCCCGAGGCAATCTGCTCTCCATTGGGCGAATACGCTACGCTACTAACAGAACTTCCATGTCCTTGCAGGGTGCGGAGCAGCACGCCGCTTCCCGCATCCCACAGCTGAACATTGCCATCCCCCCCCGATGCGATCTGCGCTCCGTTGGGCGAATACGCTACGCTATTAACACTATATTCATGCCCCTGCAGGGTGTGGAGCAGCGCGCCGCTTCCTGCGTCCCACAGCCGAACGGTCTTGTCTTCGCCCCCCGAGGCAATCTGCGCTCCATTAGGAGAATATGCTACGCTCTTAACACAATTATGCCCTTGCAGGGTGTAGAGCAGCGCGCCGCTTCCTGCATCCCACAGCAAAACGGTATTGTCCCCTCCCCCCGAGGCGATTTGTACTCCGTTTGGCGAATACGCTATGCTCCAAACATCAGATTTATGCCCTCGCAGAGTGTGGAGCAATGCGCCGCTTGCCGCGTCCCACAGCCGAACGGTATGGTCATCACTGCCCGAGGCGATCTGCGCTCCGTTGGGCGAATACGCTACGCTATTAACATTATGTCTATGTCCTTCTAAGGTGTAGATTTTTGCCCAGCTTGATGCGTCATACACGTGGATCGTACCGTTTTCAAGACCCATCGCACAGGTTTTCCCATCCGGGGAATACACGCAGGACATCACCTTACTCTTTTCTTGCAGATACGCCCATTCCCCAAACTGCACCCCAGCCATCTGCGCACCGCTTAAATTCGCCTCGCGCAGCCAGCTCGCACGAAGCTCGATCCCGGTCAAATCCGCTCCTTGCAATTGGGCTGAATCGAATACCCCAAAACTTAGATCCGCTCCAGGCACCCGGATTCCTCTTAAATCTACTCCATTAAACTGCATACCACTTTTCACCAATAGGGTTAGCGCATTCGCCGCCATCGGCTGCACGTCCTCTGTTTTTGAGCGTTCAATCCAGCTCAGTAGCTTTTCCTTTAATACCGGCTCTTGTTGGATTTTTTCCCTTAAATATCCAGATAGCTTTGGATTACAAACCCAAAGTAGTAGTTTAAAGAGCACGGGCCTCTCTACCGTTTGATCAAGTTGACCTGATTTCCATAGCCACTGAAGTTGATTCCATACCAATGCTTGCAAGCTCGCATCTGATCTGGCTAGAGCTGGCTGATATTTAGAGGGAATCCTCTGCAGCAGCAAGTGCAATTTAAGGATAGCGGAGTCTATGCGGTCGCCATCATGGGTTACCGTAATCAGCGCTTCAAACAGAGCCTGTTGTGCAGATGAATCCAGATAACTTTCTACTTCTTCTTGAAGTTCAACCGGGAGGGAAAGTAATGGGGACCTTAGAGATTGCTGGACGAGGGGATAGGATGAAATAGCAGGGCTTGGAATATAAAGTGGCATAGGTATCTTTAAATTATGATGCTGTGTAACGCTCAGCATTTAGCCGGATAGTGCAATAAATTTCAGTAACTGATGTTACTCAGGCATTCAAAAAAACTGTGGTATGCATGTTGGGGAACGTTGCCCACCACCAACCTACCATCCTTTACCTTTTCTTGTGATTGGTGGAGCTTGAGAGAACCCTTTTACATGGGCATCTTGGTACGTTGGTGGTAAAGCACGGGCCACAGCATTCAAGTAAAGGCGTTCTTGAACACATTTTTCAACTGCCGTACTTATCCTAGAAACCGAGCTTGTTGTTCTGTCAATTTTTGGTGGAGGGTTTCAAATTGTGCGCAGCGTGTTTTTTCTTGCTCCACTACATTAGCAGGAGCCTTTGCAACGAAGGCCTCATTGGCTAACTTATTTTTGCACTTTGAAATTTCCAACTCTAAACGACTCAGCTCTTTGGCTAGACGCTGTGTTTCTTGCTCTGTATCTACCTCTACTTTGAGTGCAATTTTCAAAGAAATAAACTGCGTCCCAAATTGCAGCCCTACTACCCTTATAGGGGCAGGATGCACTGCTGCATCGAGTAAGGCCTCATCTTCCAAAATATGTACGTCGGATAAACGCACCAGTGCTTTGAGATACGGCGCAGCATCTTTGAGAAAAAGCGCAGCTCCAGTCGCAAAAAGCGGTACGCGCTGACCTGGAGGAAGCTGCATATCGGAGCGCAAGCCTCGGCATGCTTCTATCACTTTTTTAAGTTGAATAATCCATTCTTGCGCACTGTTATCTTCGTGTCCGGCTTGCACACGAGGATAAGCCTGCATCATGATCGAGGTAGAAGCTGCTGCTTTGTCTGTTGCAGCCTCTACTTCTGCCTTTGGCTGCTGCGTTGTTTTTATTGAACCATCTGATTCAAAGGGCCATTGGGCAAATGCTTCTGTTAGGGGTGCAATCTTCTGCCACAAGGCTTCCGTGATAAACGGTATGATCGGATGAGCCAGTCTGAGTACGGTTTCCAAAACTTGTAAAAGCGTACGCCTAGTCAAATACTGCTGCTGAGGTGTACCTGTTTGCAGCTGCACTTTGGCAAACTCCACATACCAATCGCAATATTCTTCCCAAATAAATTGATATAACGCTTGCGATACTAAATCGAGGCGGAAAGTGGCAAAGCCTTGTTCTATATCGGTAATAAGTGTTTGCAAACGCGTTTTGATCCAACGATCTGCAATGCTCAATTCCTGCCCTTCTTTTGCAAGGGTTAGTGGCGTTGATTCAGTAGGTGAGGTCAGCGTAGCAGTAGATTTCTCTGCTAAAAATGCATCATCCACGCAGTTCATCGTTACAAAACGCGCGGCATTCCAAAGTTTGTTGCAAAAATGACGGTAGCCTTCACAACGGGCCAGATCAAAATTAATGGTGCGTCCCAGTGTTGCGAGTGAGGTGAAGGTTAGACGTAATGCATCACTACCAAATGCAGGAATACCTTCAGGAAATTGTTGACGCGTTTTTTTCTCGATAGTGCCGGCTTGCTTGGGATTCATTAAACCCATGGTGCGTTTTTGCACTAATGCGTCTAGCGTAATGCCATCGATCAAATCCAGCGGATCTAGTGTATTGCCTTTAGATTTGGACATTTTCTGGCCCTCTGCATCGCGCACTAAGCCGTGCAGATAGACCGTATCAAACGGCACCTGACCTGTAAAATACAGCGTCAGCATCACCATACGTATGACCCAGAAAAATAAAATATCAAAGCCTGTGACCAGCAATGAAGACGGCAGAAAAAATTGAAATTCAGGCGTTTTCTCTGGCCAACCTAATGCAGAAAAAGGCAATAACGCCGAAGAAAACCACGTGTCCAACACATCCGGATCACGCACGAGTGCGCTGGTGTCCCCTGCTTCTAAAGCCTGTTTTTGGGCCTCCTCTTCACTCCGCGCCACATAAATATGCCCAGCATCACTATGCCAAGCAGGAATTTGGTGCCCCCACCACAGCTGGCGGGAAATGCACCAGTCCTGAATATTGGCAAGCCACTGACGGTAAGTATTGGCCCAATTATCAGGAACCAATTTTACTTGCCCGTTTTCGACCACATCGCGCGCAGCACCTGCTAAAGAGGTACGAGACAGTGCTCCTTTTGGATAGTTTGGCACTTTATCCATCGCAACAAACCACTGATAAGTCAGCACAGGTTCAATAACCGTGCCGCTGCGATCGCCTCTTGGCACCATCAATTTGTGCGGTACTGTGCGCTCTAATAGCCCCAAACGTTCCAGGTCCGCGCATATCGCTTTGCGTGCATCAAAACGGTCCATCCCTCGATAAGCGGCGGGTACTGCATCATTAAGCTTGGCATCCAAGGTCAAAATTTCCAGCATAGGCAAATTGTGACGCAAGCCCACCTGATAATCATTGAAGTCATGCGCAGGAGTTACTTTGACCGCACCGCTACCAAATGCAGGATCCACCGCACTGTCTGTAATAATTGGAATGTCGCGATCGCATAAAGGCAGGCGTACTGTCTTGCCAATCCAGGATTGATAACGCGCATCATCCGCATGCACCATGATGGCCGCATCGCCTGGCAATGTTTCAGGGCGTGTAGTAGCTACTGTGATATGGCCTGATCCATCTGTTAATGGATAGCGGATGTGCCATAAAAAGCCGTCCTCTTCTTCGCTAATCACTTCGAGGTCGGACACTGCGGTTTTCAGATGCGGATCCCAGTTTACTAAGCGCTTACCACGATAAATCAAGCCATCTTCATGCAAACGAACAAATGCTTCGCAGACTGCTTTGGAGCGAGTAGTATCCATCGTGAAATATTCACGGCTCCAGTCTATCGAAGCACCAAGGCGGCGTATTTGCTTGGTGATGGTTGAACCAGACTGCTCTTTCCACTCCCAAACCTTTTCGATAAACGCATCACGTCCTAGGCTATGCCTAGAAATATTCTGCGCATCTAGCTGGCGCTCAACAATAATTTGCGTCGCAATCCCAGCATGGTCTGTGCCTGGCACCCATAAGGTATTGGCTCCCCGCATACGGTGATAGCGTGCATAGCTATCCATAATCGTCTGATTGAACCCATGCCCCATATGCAAAGTCCCCGTGGTATTCGGAGGAGGAAGCAGCATGGAAAAAGAAGCCTGATCAGAGTTAAGTGTGGCGACTGAATAGCCGCGTTTTTCCCATTCAGCGCTCCAAAAAGCTTCAATATCCTGAGGGGTAAAGTGTTTGTCAAAAGTAGAGGTATCGCTCATGGGGCAGTCAAAAAGAAAAAAAGCCAGGCAAAAAATGGTTTTTAAATACGTAAGGAAGGCTTAGGCTGTGTCTATGGTAGGCTCACCCTAAACCTTTTTCAGATAGCTAAAAGACAAAAGAGCTATAGATTTTAGGCTATAGCGGAATAGATAGCTTTTTTAGTAGATCAAAAAGGGCTAACTTCACTTTATTTTCTGAGATTTTAAGCAGATTCTTATAACGCTCTCTATATAATTACACTATTTTTTCTTCGGTGATTCCATGTCCGATCTGCTCGACTCTCTCAATCCTGAGCAGCGCACTGCAGTAACTCTGCCTGAGGGATCCGCGCTTATTTTAGCTGGAGCGGGGAGCGGTAAAACACGCGTCCTCACAACCCGCATAGCTTGGTTGATTCAAACTGGCCAGATTCGCCCGTTTGAATTACTAGCCGTTACCTTCACCAATAAAGCGGCACGCGAAATGGTCGCGCGCCTTAGCACTCTGCTGCCGATTGATCCACGCGGCTTATGGATGGGAACTTTCCATGGCTTGTGCAATCGTATGTTGCGCATACATGCCCAAGAAGCAGGCTTGCCTCCTGGCTTTCAAATTTTGGATATGGGCGATCAACTCTCGCTCATCAAGCGCCTTCTCAAAGAAGCCAATGTAGACACGGAACGCTATTCCGCTAAGGCGCTACAAGCTTTTATCAATAATGCCAAAGACGCAGGTGTTCGCGCAAATGCCGTCCAACTTACGCACTCCACCGATCAAAAATTTGCAGAACTCTACGCACTGTATGAAGCAAATTGCCAGCGTGCAGGGGTAGTAGATTTTGCAGAACTCTTATTGCGCTGCTACGAGCTATTAAGCAACGACGCACTGCGCGCGCATTATCAAGCCCGTTTTAAACATGTCTTGGTAGACGAGTTTCAAGATACCAATCCTTTGCAATATGCTTGGTTAAAGCGCCTAGTGGGTCATGCAGAACCCGGTCAAAACACCCCTTCTGCATTCCTGGCCTCCCCCAATGCTGTCTTTGCTGTAGGAGATGATGATCAAAGCATTTACGCCTTCCGCGGCGCTAATGTAGACCATATGCTCGATTTCGAGCGTGAATTTCAACCCAGCCGCTTAATCAAGCTGGAGCAAAATTATCGTTCCGATGGCTTTATTCTCGAAGCAGCCAATCAACTTATCTCCAATAACACAGGCCGCTTAGGCAAAAATCTACGTACAGACGCAGGCTCAGGTGACCTCATTTGCGTCTACCCAGCCACCACCGATCTTCAAGAAGCTAACTGGGTTGTCGAGAGTATTCGAGAAAAATTAGAGACAGGGTGCAAAGCCGACGAACTGGCTATTTTATACCGCAGTAATGCCCAATCTCGCGTGCTAGAACATGCCCTATTCCAGGCCGGTATCGCATATCGCGTCTATGGAGGATTGCGATTCTTCGAAAGACAGGAAATTAAACATGCGCTCGCCTATTTACGTTTAATCGACAATCCCAATGATGATACTGCGTGGATGCGCGTAGTGAACTTCCCCACCCGAGGTATCGGGCAGCGTACACTCGAACAGATCTTGGCGATAACCCATGAATATGCTTGCTCGATGTCAGCGGCTGTCTCTTTTATGGAAGCAAGCGCCCCTCAAACAAAGGTCAGCAGCTTTGCGCGCTTAATCGATGAAATGCGCCAGACGATAGATCAGTCTGGATACACACTGCCTGAAGCCGTAGCCTATGTGCTCAAGGCAAGCAATTTAATCGCGCATTACGAAGCAGAACGTGAAGGGCAAGAGCGTCTTGATAATTTGCAAGAACTCATTAATGCAGCGAGTGTTTTTGTCACTGGAATGGGATATGGAGTGGATACTCCTGCGCATTCCTTAGTGACAGGCCAACAAAATAGAGCGGATCTGCAAACAGATCCGCTCGCCCCTGAAACCATGCTGTCTCCGTTATCGCACTTCTTAGCGCATGCAGCACTGGAAGCCGGCGACTATCAGGCTCAGACAGGGCAAGCCGCTGTGCAGCTCATGACTGTGCATGCGGCCAAAGGGTTAGAGTTTTCAGCCGTCTGGATGACGGGTTTAGAAGAAGGTCTCTTCCCACACGAAAACAGCTTAAATGAAGCCAAAAACTTAGAGGAAGAACGCCGTTTGATGTATGTAGCAATCACTCGAGCAAAAAAGTCACTCTCTTTGTCTTTTGCAAACAGTCGCATGCTACGAGGTCAAACGCACTACCATCCACACTCGCGTTTTCTCAATGAACTGCCTGAGAGGGTTTTAAAGTGGCTCGTTCCAAAAAGTTCTGCTAATAATGAACGTTTTGGAGGATTAGATAAATTTGGAACTAGAAAAGAAGAGGTCGTCGTAACAGAAGAAAAAGCGGCACTTACCCGCCCCAGCTACGGGCGTCACTACCGCAGCAGCAGTAGCGGGGAAGCGGTCAATGAACATGGGCTGAGTTATAAACGCCGTGATGCCCAAGAAGCAGCACGTGCGCAACGTGAAGAGCAGGCTGGCCTAGCTTTAGGGCAACGCGTCTTTCATGCAAAATTTGGTGAAGGCAAGGTTATCGGCGTAGAAGGTCAAATGCCACTCGCTCGCGCGCAAGTTCAATTCAAACGCAATGGCATAAAATGGTTAGCGCTAGATAAAGCCAAACTGGAAAAAATTGAGTAATAAAGCGGTGGTTGATGGTAATAGCCTCGCCAATGGGTTCGGATAGAACGGTAGGTTGGGGTGACGAAGGAACCCCAACATGCACACCACCGACTTATAACCATCGTTTTTGGCCTGTATATGCAGGTTTTAAAAGGGTAATGGTTATCATGTTGGGGAACGTTGCCCACCACCAACCTACGTCAAATAGCTTCGCCAATGGGTTCGGATAGGAGTGTTAGCTCTGCGTCTAATTTTTCCGCTGTGACTTTCCCAAGAATAGTGCGTCTCACATTCCCTTCTGCGTCAATCAACACGGTAAAAGGCAAACCTCCCTGTGCATTACCTAAATCGCGTGCAAGCTGCGTACCTTCAAAACCTGCTATATAAATCGGATAATTCATTCTGAATATGCGCGTAAATTCGATAACGTTCACAGCAGAATCAACAGCGATACCGATAAACTGAATTTTTTTTGATTTATATTTTTTCTGTGCCGCTACGAATGCCGGAATTTCCTGCAAACAAGGCTCACACCACGACCCCCAGAAATTGATAACCAGCGCCTGCCCCTCATATTTGGCAAGCGTACGTTGTTCACCTTCAAGATCCGTGAGTTCAGCTTCCCAAAGACCTGCTCGTTCTGCAGTGAGGCCAGCCTGATCAAGATTCTGGCTCTCTTGATAGCGATAAAAGCCATACGTCGCAGCACTGAGCAACACGGCCATTCCTAACCAGAAAAGTCGAGAGCGTTTACGGAAAAGCCGGGTTTTAATGAAGGTGTACATAGATAGGTACTCGGTATCAGGAAAAAGGTCCAGACAAACTGCCTGAAATGCGTTTGCGATGCATAGAAAAAACATCCCGGAAAATGGGTCCAGTGTACTAGGGCGGGTCCTCAATTGCCCCAATGGAGAACCTATTTGGGGGAGCAGGAGCGCAGAGACCGGAACTGTACTTGAGTACAGTGAGGATCTCGAGCACCGCGCAACCTCAAAGATGGGCCCTTTGGGGTAAGTGAGGACATGCCCTAGATAAAATAGTGGTTTTTTTGTCTTGGAAGTACACCCGCTTTTTCTCATACTTCTAACCAAGAATTTTCTTATTTTTTCTCAAGACGCGTCAAGAACGTACTCTAGCACTTATACGGAAAGCACGATTTATGCACATTCATATATTAGGAATATGCGGCACCTTTATGGGAGGGCTGGCAGTGCTAGCTCGCGCAGCAGGACACAAAGTGACAGGCTGTGATGCGGCTGTATATCCTCCCATGAGCATCCAGTTAGCAAAACAAGGGATTGATCTTATTGAGGGTTATCACATAGATCAATTAGCCCTTAAACCTGATCTATACGTAATTGGAAATGTGGTTACTCGGGGTAATCCGCTCATGGAGGCCATTCTCGATCAAGGCCTACCTTATATATCAGGGCCTCAATGGCTCAGCGAGCACCTACTACCAGGCAAATGGGTATTAGCCGTTGCAGGGACACATGGCAAAACCACCACCACCGCCATGCTCACATGGATTTTAGAAGAGGCGGGATTGCAACCTAGCTTTTTACTAGGCGGAGTACCACAGAATTTTGGCGTATCAGCACGGCTATGTGACTCTTCTTTCTTTATCATTGAAGCCGATGAATACGACACCGCTTTTTTTGATAAGCGCTCCAAATTTGTCCATTACCACCCACGCACCGTTATTCTCAATAACCTTGAATATGATCACGCGGATATCTTCCCTGATCTTGCTGCTATTGAGACACAATTTCATCATTTAGTACGTATCGTACCGAATATAGGACGTTTAATCGTCAATGGCCAGCACAAAAAATCTTCCACAGAAAACCATCTATCCAATACGCATGAAGAGCCCGGAGATGCATTAAAACGGGTTCTTGATCGTGGGTGTTGGAGTGAAGTGGAATATTTTGGAACACCGGGACAGTGGGAAGCACGCGCACCGAATCTGCCAACTGGCATATCTGCAAAAGATCGTGAATCTTTTACTGTGACATGGCAGGATAATGTCATCGGAAATGTTCAATGGTCAGAGCAAAGCGGCATGCAAGGTGCGCATAGCCAGATGAATGCGCTAGCCGCTATTGCAGCAGCACGACATTGTGGCGTGCTGCCCGAGCAAGCTATAGAAGCTTTAGGGCGTTTTTCAGGCGTAAAACGCCGTATGGAGGTGCGAGGCATAGCGCGGGGTATTACGGTATATGATGATTTTGCTCATCACCCCACAGCCATACAAACTACCCTAGCTGGCCTTCGCTCCAAACTCCAGCAAGCAAAACCAGCACAAGAGCAATCTGCAACGAAGCCTCGCATCCTTGCAGTATTGGAACCTCGTTCTAATACAATGAAGCTAGGTGTGATGAAAACCCGTCTGCTGGATAGCTTAGTAGATGCAGACCATATCTTTGCCTATGCCGCTCCACCCCTTGAAGGGAGTAAGCAAAGCGTGCACTGGAATGTAGCAGAAGTGATGGCGCCTTTAGGAAAACGGGCCCAAGCGTTTGACAGCGTGCCTATGTTAGTCAACGCAATTATTGAAACAGCTCGGGAAGGAGACCATATTGTAGTGATGAGCAATGGAGGGTTTGAAAATATCCACTCTTTATTATTAGATCGTCTCAAAACTTAGGACACACCCTAAGCTTCTCTTTTTTTATTATCTCAAATGGTGTCTGTACGGCTTGTCAATGAATATTTTTTTTGAAGAATCAGGAAGTTTAAAAGCTGGGGCAGTTCTAGAAGTGCAAGGCGAAGCCTTTCAAGTCGAGCTACCTGGAGGACGTCGCGCGAAAGTAAGGGCCAAAGAAGTTTTGTTTGAATTTGAAGGACAACGCGGCACAGCACTGGGTGAGTGGATGCAAGCTACCCAAGAATCAGCAGAACAAATCGATCTAGATTTTTTGTGGGAATGCGCGCCTAGTGAGGCTTTTGAGCTTCGCGCATTCTCAGAGGAATATTTTGGTGCAAAACCCACTTCCATGGAACGCGCAGCCCTGGCCTTACGGCTGCATGGCGCACCTATGTATTTTCGGCGCAAAGGTCGCGGCAACTATCAGCGCGCACCAGAAGAACAACTCAAAGCCGCATTAGCAGGGCTAGAGCGCCGTAAGCAGCAAGCTCTCGTGCAAGCAGAATATGAAAATGAGCTCAAAGCACACCGCTTGCCCAGTGCTTTCCAGAACAAAGTCCTCGAACTTCTCACAGCTCCCGATAAAAATACCATTGAATACAAGGCTCTCGAGACAGCCTCTATCGCACTAGGTAAAACACATGCGCAACTGATGCTCGCCTGCCAGGGCATTCCTTCTGCGCGTGCGCTACACGAAGCGCGCTTTTTAGCTCAATCTTTTCCAAAAGGCATTGGATTCGCAGCAGAAGATTTACCTACCTATACTTGTGAGGCATTGACCACACGCGTAAAAAACCTAGAGTTACCCGAAGCCGAAGTGCAAGCATTTTCTATCGATGACATCACCACTACCGAAATAGATGATGCGTTTTCGGTACAAATTTTGGCTGAAGATCGCGTGCGCATCGGTATTCATATCGCGGCCCCGGCGCTTGGTATCAACCCTGGCAGTCCACTCGATATGGAATTGCGTAACCGCCTATCAACGGTTTATATGCCAGGTGACAAAATCACGATGCTGCCCCAAGCACTCGTCGATACCTTTACGCTAGAAGCGGGCAGCCAACGCCCTGCCCTATCGCTCTACACCATTATCGATACCACTACCCAGCAAATCGTTACCAGCGAAACGCGTATTGAACGTGTATGGATTGCAGACAATCTACGCCACCACACGCTAGAAACTGAAGTGACTGAAGAAGCGCTGGCGACAGGTTCAGGCGACTACCCTTACAAAGCAGAACTAGCCCTAATATGGCCTTTTGCACAAGCGCTATATGAAAAGCGCCAACAAGCACGCGTTCAATCCGGCTTGCGCCGCGAAACCCAAAATCAGCGTGACTTCAGTTTTTATATAGATGAGGAAGAACACGTAAGCATCGTACCGCGTGATCGCCATTCCCCGATAAATTTCATCGTCGCGGAACTTGCCATACTAGCAAACAGCACATGGGGAGGCTTGCTCGCAGGGCATGGCGTGCCTGGCATTTATCGCGCTCAACGCGCATTTGGCCCCAACCGCACCCGTATGCAATTAACCGCTGCCCCCCATGAAGGTTTAGGCGTTGCACAATATGCGTGGAGCACCTCTCCATTACGTCGCTATATTGATTTGCTCAACCAATGGCAACTCATAGCCTGCGCGCGCGATGGAGTAGCTGCAAGACTATGCGCGCCATTCCAACCCAAAGATGCTGAGCTGTATATTGTGGCTCAACGCTTTACAGACACCTATGCAGACTATTCTGAGCACCAAGGGCGCATGGAGCGGTTTTGGTGCTTGCGATGGTTATTGCAAGAAAACCTCCAGCAGGTCAGAGCCATCGTGATAAAGGGTGATTTAGTGCGTCTGGAAGATATTCCTCTGACGTTACACATCCCTGAGCTGGGAATACAAGCAAGCGGAACGGCTCTATTGCTGCATATCACTCATATTGATGAACTAGAGTTAACCGCATCTGCACGTCTGCTTAAGATACTGAACGCAGAAGAACCTGCTGCGGCACCTGAGTCTGAAGAAGAAGATGGTGATGCGGATTCACCCGCTTCAGAAGCTGCTGCACCTGTTGAAGAAACTGCTTGCAAATAGTTTGCGGTAGGTTGGTGGTGAGGCACGAACCCCAACATGCGTACCACGGTCCTTTTAAAACCTGCATGCGCATGCCAAAAGCGATGATTAAAGGTAGGTGGTGCGCATGTTGGGGTTCCTTCGTCACCACCAACCTACCATTCTTTGCTTTT
>JASSUD010000019.1:0-40841 GCA_031963225.1 Mycoavidus cysteinexigens | reverse complement strand
AACACAAATACAACCCACGCTATGAGATTTTTTGGTGGTTCGTCTCAGGGCTGTTACGGGGAGAGGCGTTGAACCGATTCTTTAAGTTGCTTGAAGCGCAGCCACGTGATTTGTTTGGTGCAGCTCATCAGCGCTTGATCATGAACGTTCTGTATGAAGCGTCTCGTATGCCTGGTATGGAACTAGCACCAGCAATCCGATATGGGCTGGAGCAAGGGTTAGGACACTGGCTACGCTTGGAAATCGACCAGACAGGGGAAGGCACGCTGGCGTCTGTGCCCACGTTTCCCGAGCACATATTGCTCCAGTGTCTCAACAGGGCGGCATCAGTGAAAACAAAACAAGCGGTGGCACGCGCACTTTGCGATAGATCTGCCTTATCGCCATCGGTCTTAGATGCCTTGATCGCGTTGACGAAGGACCCGGACAGTGACGTGAGGCGCCTCGCGGCTAATGCCTTAGGTCAGCATTCTTCATTACCGTCCTCGGCCTTAGATGCCTTGATCGCGTTGATGAAGGACCTGGACATAGATCTGAGGCGCAGCGTGGCTCAGGTATTAGGTCAGCAGTCTCCGTTACCGCCCTCTGCCTTAGATGTTTTGATCGCGTTGACGAAAAACTCTGGCAGTTATGTGAAGCGCCGCGCGGCGACTGCTTTAGGACAGTGTTCTTCGTTACCGACCTCTGCCTTAGCTGCTTTGATCGCGTTGATGAAGGACCCGGAGTGGGAGGTTAAGCGCCTCGCGGCTGAAGCCTTAGGTCAGCATCATTCGTTACCGACCTCGACCTTGGTTGCATTGATCGCGTTGACGAAGGACTCGGACAGAGATGTAAGGTACCGCGCGGCTGAAGCCTTAGGTCAGCAGTCTTCGTTACCGGCTCTGGCCTTAGATGCGTTGATTGCGTTGATGAAGGACCCGGCCTGGGATGTGAGAGGCATAGTGGCTGCTGCCTTAGGTAATCAGTCTCCGTTACCATCCTCGGCCTTAGATGCGTTGATCACATTGATGAAGGATCCTAGCAATGAGGTGAAGCGCCGGGCGGCTGAAGCCTTAGGTAAGCAGTCTTCGTTACCGGCTCTGACCTTAGATGCGTTGATGAAGGACCCAGCCTGGGATGTGAGATGCATAGTGGCTGATGCCTTAGGCCAGCAGTCTTCGTTACCGTCCTCTGCCTTAGATGCTTTGATCGCGTTGATGAAGGACCCGGACTGGGGGGTGAAGCGCCGCGCGGCGACTGCCTTAGGTAAGCAGTTTCCGTTATCGGTCTCGGTTTTAGATGCATTGATCGCGTTGACGAAGGACTCGGACAGGGAGGTGAAGTGCTGCGCGGTTGAGGTTTTAGGTAAGCAGTCTTCGCTATCGGCATCGGCCTTAGAGGCCTTGATCCCGTTGATGGAAGACTCGGACAGGGAGGTGAAGCTCAGCGTGGTTGAGGCATTAGGTAAGCAATCGTCGTTACCGACCTCGGCTATAGATGCGTTGATTGTGTTGACGATAGACTCGGACAGGGAGATGAAGCGCTGTGCAGCTGAGGCCTTAGGTAAGCAATCTTCGTTACCGGCCTCGGCTTTAGATGCGTTGATTGCGTTGACGAAGGACCCGAACAGGTTGGTGAAGCGCAGCGCAGCAGCTGCCTTAGGTAAGCAGCCTCTGTCACTGACCTCGGCCTTAAATGCGTTGATCGCGTTGACGAAGGACTCGGACAGGGAGGTGAAGAGCAGCGCGGCCGATGCCTTAGGTAAGCAGTCTCCGTTACCGTCCTCTGCCTTAGAGGCGTTGATCTCGTTGATCAATGGCTCGGACATGGAGGTAAAGTACCGCGCGGCGGCTGCCTTAGGTAAGCAGTCTTCGTTACCGACCTCGGCCTTATATATCTTGATCGCGTTGACGAAGTACGGGAATAGTTATGTGAAGCTTAACGCGGTTGAGGCGTTAGGTCGGCAGTCTTCGCTACCGACCTCGGCCTTAGAGGTGTTGATCGCATTGAGGAAGGACTCGGACTGGGAGGTGAAGTGCAGCGCGGCTGAGGCGTTAGCCAAGCACCGCTGGACACTCTATCGCTTACTGCCTACGCTTAACAGGCAACAGATAGAGCGAATCTACACAGAATACTTACTCCAACAACGCTTTGATAAGGGTGTCCCTTTCTATATCCAGGAGGGCTCCTTGTATTTCTATACGGCTGAAGGACTCCAAAGCGCTCCTTTTAACGATGCGAATCAAGAAGTCAACTTCAAGCAGGCGGTTCAACAAGCCCAACAGGCGGCTGGCTTGCCTCTCGCTTTGAGAGATCAAATCGTACAGCCGGATGCCAAAAATGAGGAAGAGACGTGGCTTGCTCCCTCTAACAGTCAAATGCAATGGGAGCCTACTAAGACCGATCAAGGCACCCAGACAGAGGTTTCTTCGAGCGCTGCATCAGATGATCCGTCGGCTTCCCCTCATCTGTTCACCAGAAAAAGGCTTAGGGTTCATCAAGGTGAGCGCTAAATGATCCTTACAATTACCCATTATTATGAGCGAGTTTAAAACCGAGCTGGATGTCGATAAGTCTTTCTAATCCACGCCAGATTTGCGGATTTAGTCTATTGCTTCCTAATCTTTTGGATTGCCGGTTGCATGGCTGGCAGCCTAATCAGGCGTGGGTTGCCGATATGAATAAAGGTAAGGAGCATAGCAGCGGTTTGCGGGATAAGTTTAAGGCGCACGAAATGAAAAAACAGGATAAGAAAGGGCTTTATGAAAGCGAGTCTGAATGCGAAATAGAGTACGGCGCCTTTGTATCAGATGAGGAATATTCTGAAGGCATGGATTTCACTAATTGACGAACGAAGCCAGCATTAGAGCAAGCCCCAGCTTGGCATAAAAGCAGAATCAAAAATTGATCAAGAAGATGAAGTAGACAAATTAGCGGCAGCGATGGCTGTATTAACCAAGATTCAATGTTGATAGGCTGAGCGCAAAGATTAAAAGTAGGTGGTATGCATGTTGGGGTTCGTGCTTAACCCCAACCTACCTCTATCGCAAAGGTATGAGGTATTAAAAATACAAAGTTGGGTCGCTGATATCAACCAAATGAGAAAATAAAATCACAAATAGTTGATTGTTTGGATTGGTTGGTTTAAATTCCTACATAGACGCTCTGTTTTTTTAAAAGTCTATAACTAGAGGAATCAATATGGCTACTCTTCATTCCCATCCAGACCATCCAAGGGGTTATTTTTTATGCCCTCGTACTTTACTTGTTAGGCCTTCGAGGCGGATGCTATTTTTAAGTGGCTTCAGGCATTTTGCCAATTCAATTCCACATTGCTATTTTGCTGTACTTTTGAGCAAAAAATTTTCTATAGGGCCCTTAGCTCGATATCGGCACTTCTTTTCCAGCTTGGTTCAAGCCGAATGGAATAGTTACGCCGGTATTCGTTTCCGAGTAGCGCTTCACTAGAGAGGTGGCAAGATGACAGTCTTCTTGCAAGCTTTGCAGGCAGGGCGCATATCTTTCCCATTCAACTACCCCTCTTTTTTTTCTAAACCTGATGTTGCACATTGCAAAAGCAAGCCTGAGCGCAGCTTCATCGAAGCTGAGTGTATTGGGGCAGAATTCAGCCTTAATAAACAGATTGTAGAACAGTGGGAATATGTAAAAACGGTACTAAAAAAGGATACCTGGTACCGCGAGCAAGGACTATCTGGCGAAGAGGAAGCGAGGTTTGCAACTGTGCTTTCTAGTTTTGCTAACGCATGTGAGCCCCTAGTGCGATGGGCAGGAAGAGAGAAAAGCATTGAATGTGGGGTGCCTTCCTCGCCGGATTATCCTGAAGCAACTTCCGTATCACAACCACAAAATGGTGAAATCGAAGCAGGATTAACCTATTTACATAAAGTGATGGTGGGGTTTAATACATGCTATCTGGCATTCAAAGTTGAACCAGAAACCCAGAAAAAAATGGATTTCTTGTTCTGCTTTTCATTAATTTTAATTTTATCCCCTGTAATTGCTCCAATTTTTGCACATATCGGTGCTGTACTGGCAATTTCACCCGCTATGACTACATTGTTTGGGGAATGCTTTGTTTATGTTTCTGTAGCAGTACAGCTGTTTAGGCTTTTTTCAGCTTATATACAAGATAATCGACAAGTGCATTTAAACAAGCATAAAAAACTATTCAAGCAATTTTCAGAGCAATTAGAGAAATATTCGAGAGAAAAAATGAATGCAACGACCGCACATATTAGAATTGATGCAGTGAGTCAGCAACTACGAGAATTGACACAAAAATTTGCAGCACTTGAGGCTAAGAAAAGTACTGACGCCGCTTTCAATAAAGATGATCTAGCATTGGCTTTAGTTGATTCTGGGTTACCGCCAGAAAAAGCGGACATCGTGTTTCAATCTATGACGCAGCGAGCCAATGCACGCCATGCCGCTGGCAATGCCTTAGATGCCGCAGGCCATCAAGCCTAATTTCATAGTGTAAATGTAAGCGCTGCGAGCCACTTGTAAAGCACGGCATAACGTATGCACAGCAAAATAGGCCTGGTTTGCCATCACAAGCTCGAAGATACAATGGAAGTCTTCTCGCTTTTGTAGGCGCTCCAGGCCATAGCCTTTGCCAATATAGCGCGCTTTTTATTTTCTTATCCTTTTCCAATAGAAATTATGAGTTTTATTTTTCGACCGCACGATAGACTATTTAAAGTTCTCATGGAAAATCTCGACGTAGCACGAGATTTTTTACAAGCTCATTTGCCAAAGGCGCTCACAGAGCAATGTCGCTGGTCAACATTACGTTTAGAAAGCGGCACATTCATCTCGCCAAAATTACGCGAACACATGTCAGATATGCTGTATTCGGTGCAAGGCGAAAAAAGTGATATTGGAATTTACATACTTATAGAGCATCAAAGCTCTCCCGATGAGCTAATGCCTTTCCGAGTATTGGAATACAGACTGGCTGCAATGCGTAGGTATATTGAGCAAAACCAAGGCAAGAAATTGCCCATTGTGGTGCCTTTGCTTTTTTATAACGGCTTACAGTCTCCATATCCGTACTCGATGAAGCTGATGGATTGCTTCCAGGATGCGGAGCTAGCACGCCAATTTTTCCCAGAACCTATATCACTAGTAGATTTAACCGTTATTCCCGATGAGGAGTTATTCAGCCATCAGCATGCGGCGGCCCTTGAAATAGTCATGAAGCACGCACGAACCAGAGATATTTATTTAGTGTTGCAAGATATACTCAAGTCTCTTTTAGACTATCCGCTCCCTGTTGACAAAGGGATTAACATATTGCAGTATTTGATGCAAGAGGGTAACTGCCAGGACAATGAGAAGTTTTTTTCGTACGTCATTGTGCATGCGCCAGAGTATGGAGAGGGAATTATGACACTTGCGCAAGAACTTAAGCAGGAAGGTAAACGGGAAGGTATACAGGAAGGTGGACTGGCTATTATGCGAAGTTCGGTATTAAATATGTTGAAGAATGGTTTAGATCCAGCGCAAATTATTAAATTTACTGGATTTGATGAAAACGAAGTTATTAAAATCGTTGAAAACAAAGATAAAAATATTAAAAACTAGCTTATTTTGCACATAACGCACTTTGCGCTACTATCCAGCATTTATCCCCTCGGACTCTAGGAGCACGTGGGGATTTTTTATTTAGAGGGGCAAGAAGGAGGCTGTCGAAGTAAGTGACTATTATTTCGACTCAGCAGAGCAGCTTGTGGAAGATTTTTGGGCTTGAGTCAATCAAATCTTAACGAGGAGGGGTATGAAGACACTAAAGTTAGGCGTCATGCGCCGTGAAGAGTTTCAGCGTTATACACTCGCTATCGCTAAAGGGGAAATTAGGCCGGAAGCTGATGCGCCTAAAGTTTGGTTTGACAGTGTGGGATCTCTGGCACAAATTTTAAGCACTGATGAGGGGGCACACCTGCTACAAATTCATGCAACACAACAGGCGTGTTACAATTACGCCCCTGTTCTGAGATTCAAATCTGTTGTGCCGAATACCGATGAATCGCGGGGCGCGAAATGGCGCGCTCCGCGATTTCTATTTTTGGGCGGTAAAATGATTCAGGTCTTGAGATAAAGGGCTGCGGACGGCCCATTGATACGTTCTGCTTTGTACATTCTTTCCACTCTCTTACTCTTTGAAAACAATGAGCAATAACAAAGGCTTAATGGTTTTTGCGGGCAATGCCAACCCTGAACTTGCTAAAGATGTGGTTAAAAATCTTGGGATTTCATTGGGTAAAGCGCTGGTGAATCGCTTCTCGGATGGAGAGAGTCAGGTTGAAATCCAGGAGAATGTGCGGGGTAAAGATATCTTCGTGCTGCAATCTACTTGTGCGCCGACCAATGATCATCTGATGGAATTGATGTTGATGGTGGATGCGCTCAAACGCGCTTCTGCTGAGCGTATTACAGCGGCTATTCCTTATTTTGGCTATGCACGTCAAGACCGACGCCCGCGTTCGGCTCGTGTGGCTATTTCGGCGAAAGTGGTTGCCAATATGCTGCAAGTTGTTGGGGTGGATAGAATTGTGACCATGGATTTGCATGCAGATCAAATTCAAGGCTTTTTTGATATCCCTGTCGATAATATTTATGCTGCGCCGGTTTTGCTTGGAGATCTGCTCCAGAAAAATCGAGATGACTTATTAGTAGTCTCCCCCGATGTAGGAGGGGTGGTGCGGGCACGGGCTTTTGCTAAACAACTCCATACTGATTTAGCCATCATCGATAAGCGCCGCCCAAAGGCAAACGTTGCTGAAGTGATGAATGTGATTGGGGAAGTTGAAAATCGTACCTGCGTGATTATGGATGATATGGTCGATACAGCAGATACTCTGTGTAAAGCAGCCCATGCGCTTAAGCAGCGCGGCGCTAAAAAAGTATTTGCGTATGCAACTCATCCTATTCTTTCCAATCAGGCGGTTGCGCGTATTGCGAATTCTGAATTGGATGAACTGGTTGTAACTGACACGATTCGCTTGCAAGAAGATGCGCTGAATAGCCCAAAAATTCGCCAGCTCTCCGTCGCTGGCTTGCTTGCAGAAACGTTTTCCCGTATTCGTTGCGGCGATTCTGTAACGTCTCTTTTTGCTGAAACATCTATGTAATACCGTACGCAATGCGCCTTGGATGGGGCATTGCGTTTTTCTAGTTTTTTTGTCGCCGGGTAACCTGGTCGCGGGTTGCTTTTTTTGGAGAGTGAAATGGAAGTTATTGCTTTTGAACGCACACAGCAGGGTACGGGTGCGAGCCGCCGTCTGCGCCGTGCAGGAAGAACCCCAGCTATTGTTTATGGTGCTGGCCAACCCGCTCAACAAATTGAGCTGGATCATAATGATTTAACGCATGCGTTAAAAAAAGAAGTGTTTCATTCTTCTATTTTGTCTCTGAAAGATGAAAAAAGTGGCAAGGCACAGCAAGTCTTATTGCGTGCTGTCCAATATCATCCGTTTAAGCCCATTGTTTTGCATATCGATTTTCAGCGTGTAGATGCGAAACAGAAAATCCATATCAAAGTGCCTCTTCATTATTTGAATCAAGAATCCTGTAAAGCTGTCAAGCTCGACGGAGCAACTGTGACGCAGGTGATGCATGAGTTAGAGGTGAATTGCTTGCCTGGTAATCTGCCTAGCTTTATTGAGGTTGATTTAATGGATATCCAAGTTGGACATTCCATGCACGCTAAAGATGTGAAGTTGCCTGCAGGTGTAGAGCTGACTTCTAGTCTTGAGCAAGATAACCCCGTAATCGCATCGGCTGTTGTTACAGCAGGTGGTGCTGCGCAAGCTGCTGCCGGTGAGGAATCCTCCTCAGCAGAAGCTGCTCCAGCAGCCTAAAGGTATCTGTGTGCATTTCGATGCATACACTAGTGTCAAAGATAAATGGCAGGAAGACCGGTCTAAGTAGCCGATTTTCCTGCCATTTATGTTTTGATCTATTGCGATTACCGTTTTCTATGTGCTTTGATGTAAAGTATAGATATGGTTCCTATAAAAATGGCAAAGCACGGTAAAGCAGTCGGGGCTTTTTTTTCGGTTTAACTTTTACTGACCTTGTAAACTTGATTCAACTTATTGTCGGCTTGGGTAACCCAGGCTTTGAATATATAACTACGCGTCATAATGCAGGTTTTTGGTTTGTCGATCGTATGGCAAAAGCTGCTGGCGAAACGCTGCACCGAGATACCCGCATGCAGGCCGATATCGCCCGTGTGCGCATACCTATACAAGCATCCTCTTCTAGTATTACTTCAAACACCCAAATACCTCCTACTGTCTGGCTTTTAAAACCACAGACTTTTATGAATCGCAGTGGCCAGGCTGTTGGTGCTTTTGCCCGGTTCTACAAGATTCCCCCTGAAGCTATTTTGGTAGTGCATGATGAGCTAGATTTGCCAGCAGGCGCGGTAAAGCTTAAACAAGGCGGCGGCAGTGGCGGTCATAACGGTATCAAAGATATCGATGCACACTTAGGCACTCCTCGTTACTGGCGTTTACGTATTGGAATAGGTCATCCTCGCGATTTGCCTTTGTTGCATGCTCAAAATACGCAAACATCGGCGGATCAGTCGCTAATTTCTGCTAAAAAGCCCCATCTGAGTGTTGCGGATTTTGTGCTCAAACCTCCTGGTCGTGTAGAGCAAGGACAGATCGATGCGGTGATAGATCGCAGCTTCGCTGTGCTTCCTCTCGTGCTGTCAGGGGATATGCGAAAGGCAACGCAACAACTCCACAGCCCTATCTTGTAGGTTGGTGGTGAGGCACGAACCCCAACATGATGACCTCTGCCTTTTTTAAAACCTGCACGTGCAGGCCAGAGTTAATGTCAAAAGTCGGTGGTGCGCATGTTGGGGTTCCTTCGTCACCACCAACCTACCGTCCTAAATGATCAAGGTAGTAGTAATAATGTCAAAGCGTGCCTATTTATCGCCTTCTGCCGCTCATCGTTGGATGCATTGCCCAGCGAGCCCATGGCTAGAAGCGCGTGCCCCGCAGAGCTCGAGTGCTTTTATTGATGAGGGGCATGATGCGCATCAGTTAGCCGCCCTTTGTTTAACAGAGCAATGTGACGCTGCAGCTTATCTAGGTTGCACCATGGACAGGGGGAATAGGGTAGATGCTGCAATGGTGCAGGCGGTTCAGCAGTACGTAGCTAGGGTGCGAGATGCAGCATGCGGCCATACTTTGCTTGTTGAGCATGAGGTGCCTCTTACCCCTTTTACGGGCGAGGAGGGAGCGGTTGGCACGGCGGATGCACTAATCGTGAACACACAAGCAACTACGGAGGAGGTGCAATTACAAGTGCATGATTTGAAATTTGGGCGAGGGACGCTAGTAGATGCGCGCTATAACGAGCAGCTCGCCTTATATGCTCTAGGAGCATGGCATGCATTTGGGCATCTTGTAGAGGTTAAGCATTTTCGTCTAGCGATTCACCAACCGCGGCGCACCCATTATTCAGAATGGGTATGCACGCTTGAAACGCTGCAGCAGTTTGCAGAGCAAGTTGCGCAGGCCGCTCTTGCGGCACAATCTATAGAAAATTTATCTCCGGAATGTTTACGTACTTATACTATTGCCGGTGAAAAGCAGTGCCGCTTTTGCCGAGTGAAGGGAAAATGCGCGGCATATAAGCGGTTTATGGCTAAATAAGATTGCCAAAAGTAAAATAATTAAAAAATTAATAATGCATCATCTATTGAAAATAGCTCTACCTATGACGTTTGTAGGTATTTAAAATACTAATATCATCTATATAGGGTAAATATATCGCATATAGATGATATTATGTATGGGGCTCTATTGCAGAATCTGGCGTATGCCTTCTGCACAAGAAAAATCCGCTTTTGCTCAGCGCTTAAAAACTGCGATAAAACAGTTTTCATCTAAGCAGCTAGCTTTTAATCCGAGCTCTAGACCTATTAAAGGTGGAGCGGATTTGGCTCGCCAGTTTAATTTGAAATATCCGGGTGAATCGGGTGTTTCTATTCAAGCGGTACATAAATGGCTCAATGGTGAGGCTATTCCTAGACCCGATAAAATTAAAACGTTATCGACTTGGTTAGGGGTGAGTGAGTATTGGTTACACTACGGCTCTCCTCCTGAGCCGCCCGCAAGCCCTAAAAAGCGCATTGCTGATATAAAGGGTGATTACACTCCCTCTCCTCAAACATTGGTGCTTGCAAATCGAATTAAAGCTTTATCTGATCATCAATGTTATTTGATAGAAGAGTTAGTCGCTGAGTTTTGCGGCAGGCTTCCTAGTTAATAGATAAGTGGTGAGCGTTTATTGGGGTATTTAGTAACGTAACCATTACAGCATTACATTATATTTTTAAATAATACAAAAAAGGCTTAATACGCCAAGCAGATATTTTCGCTTGGGGTATTAAGCCTTTTTGTTTGGGGTATAAAGAACGGTAGGTTGGTGGTGAGGCACGAACCCCAACATGCAGGCCACAGCGCCCTTGATGACCAGCTTATAGCCCCCACAGGCAAAGATCAAAGGCCTGTGGCGCGCATGTTGGGGTTCGTGCCCATGCGCGCTAACTTAAGCCAAAAGATAGCCTGTTCATGGAAAAAATCCCCTTTTTTCGCTTAACTTTTTGTACAGTTTAGCGACAATATATTCTGGTCTTTGGCTTAAGTTAGCGCGCATGGGGTTCGTGCCTCACCACCAACCTACATTGGTTGAGGCGCGAACCTCAACCATTTAAGAATTTCTAAGCCGATACCTGATTTTTGGGTGTGTGACTCATACGATTAGTGATGTACCACTGTTGCAAAATCGACAATAGATTATTCACTACGTAGTAAAGCACCAGTCCTGCAGGAAAGAAGAAGAACATGGCAGAAAACACGAGGGGCATGATCATCATGAGTTTTGCTTGCAGAGGATCTGCGGGGGCAGGGTTGAGTTTGGTTTGTACAAACATCGACACGGCCATTAAAACAGGCAAGATGAAATAAGGATCCTGGCGAGAAAGGTCGTGGATCCAGCCAAGCCAAGGTGCTCCTTGCATTTCTACCGATGAGAGCAATACCCAATACAGCGAAATAAAGACGGGGATTTGAATCAAAATAGGTAAACAACCGCCAAATGGATTCACTTTTTCTGTTTTATAGAGCTGCATCAGCTCGGTATTCAGTTTTTTAGGGTTTTCTTTGTGGCGTGCGCGTAAGGCTTGCATACGGGGCATGAGGGTCTTCATGCGCGCCATAGAGCGATAGCTGGTTGCTGAGAGTGGAAAGAAGGCCGCTTTGATAAGTATGGTAAGCCCTATGATGGACCAGCCCCAATTGCCTAAATAGCCATAGATTTTTTCCAGTAACCAGAATAAGGGTTTAGCAATGAGGGTGACCCAGCCATAATCTTTCATAAGCTCTAAGCCAGGAGCAATGCCTTCCAGCATTTTCTCTTCTTGAGGGCCGGCAAAAAGCTGTGAAGTGAAAACTTCTGTAGCGCCAGGTTGCACGATAGGAAATGGCGTTTTTACGCCTATCCGATAGAGTGCGTCAGTAGGCTTATCAATATAGACCGTGCGCATGGATCCGGGTTGAGGAATCCATGCAGATGCGAAATAGTGCTGAACCATGGCGATCCAGCCGTTATCTGCTTGCCGCACAAAGTGTGCTTTATTTTTGTCTATATCGCTAAAGCTTATTTTTTGGAAATGCTCTTGATTGCTGTACATCGCAGGACCAATAAAGGTTTGCGAAAAGCGAGGGGTTTCTACTGGGGTGCTGTCTCGCACAATCTCCATATACAGCGAAGGCTGTGCCGCTGTGGAGCGGGTGTTAATTACCGTGTGTCGTACATCAACAACGTAGCTGCCTCGAGTAAAAACAAAGCTTTTAATTAGTTTGATACCTTCTTTGACGGGAGATACAAACTTAATTTCCAGCGTTTTTTGTCCGGGCGCAAGCGTGCGAGGGCCGGGTAGGGCGGTGAAAAGATCATTGTGATTAGGAAACGCCCCGCCAGTTAAGCCAGTGCGCGCCAGATAAGTATGATCAGATGCTTGGTCAAAGAGGGTGACGTTGTGATCCGGTGGTGCGGAGGAATCCGCTACGCCAACAGGTGCTCTTTTTAAATCTAAGTGAGATAGTACGGCGCCGCGCAAATTGAAACGGATTTTGTACACATCGGTTTCAAGTTCAACGGTGTCAAAATTAGCGAGAGCTTCATTAGTCGATGGGAGGGCTTCTGAAGAAGGAGAAAGCGCATCCGTTTGGGGTACATCGTTTGCAATACGATTTTGCGAAAGGTGTTGGCTAGCCTGATTGGGTGCAGAAGGGGACTCTGCAGAATCAGAAAAGAAAAAAGAAGGGCGGCCGTTGTAATGTTGCCAGTTCTCAAACAACATCACCAAAGAGGTGATTAGTAGAATCCATAAAACAGAACGCTTGACTGGCATATACATCTCTAAAAGAGCAATTATTTTTTAACAGGATCTACGCCGCCTCTTGAAAAAGGATGGCAGCGACACAGACGGCCTACAGCGAGTAAGGTACCTCGCATAACACCGTGGAGTTGAATGGCTTGATACGCGTAGGCGGAACAAGAAGGATAAAAGCGGCAATTCTGGCCCAAATAAGGGCTCAATATCAGCTGATAGAGCCGTAGCAAGCCCAGAAAAAGCAAACGTATGAGACCGCTTAATCTTAAAAGCATAGCAAGAAATACCGTGATAAACGGCTTTGAATAACATTGAGAGCATGCCCTAGGCACACGGGACCATTTCTTTTTCAATGCTAGAAGTTGCTTCCTGTAGAGGTATACGGCCCAATAGTTTTAGCATCTCATTGCGGCATGCTATCTTCAAGGCAGTAGAAGCGGCGCTTATAAATTGTGCTCTATCAAAGCGCGTGTGCAAGCGGATAAGCACATCCCACCCAAAAAGCGCAGTGCGTTGCAGTCGAAATAGATCTCGCCCTACATGGCGGATAGTGCTTCGGGTGACCGATCGCGGTGCTTGTTTGCGCCCAATCACAAAACCCAAGCGTGCGGGCTGCCCTGTTTGTCTGATGTACAGCACAAAATGGGGTGTACGCGCGCGCGGACGTAAACGAAATAGCGCAGAAAAATCGCTAGCGTTTAAAAGTCTTGCTGCTCTTGGAAAGGAGGCATTGGACATAGAGGGCACGAGGTGTATGGCTTGTAGGTTGGGGTGACGAAGGAGCCCCAACATGCAGACCCAAAACCTTTGAAAACCTGCTTATAAATTAAAAGCCCGTGGTCAACATATTGGGGAGCATTGCCCACCTCAACCTACATGGTGTTTAATCGTGCTTGTCAGGAGCCGATCAAACAACCGTTAAGCGTTTACGGCCTTTCGCACGTCGAGCACTAAGAATATTGCGGCCGCTGGCGGTTCTCATGCGAATGCGAAAGCCATGTGTGCGCTTGCGACGGGTGACCGAAGGTTGATAAGAGCGTTTCATTAAAATTCCTAACGAGTAACAAAATAAAGGTAAATATACGCACTCACCCATGTGCGCCAGCGCATGCATAGGTAGAAATAATGCGTAGCAAAAGCGCAATTATAAGGCCATGCGCGATCGGTGATGGCAGAGTGTTGATTTTTTGCTGAAATAAGGGGGCAGACGGAGCAGATAAAACAGCTACGCAAGGCGCGCGCAAGAGCGCCAAATTGCAAAAGAGGCGCATTTAATCGAGTTTTTATTTTCGCGTCAAGTTTGCTTGGTAGTTGCATGATGCCATGGAGCTACAAAATGACGGTAGAATTCTATCTTTTTTCTGATCGGCTATAGAGATGTCTCAAGTTAGGTTGGCAGGGTGACGTTTTCGCTATGAGTGATTTTTGGCAGCATTGTTGTACATTGCTCGAACATGAGTTGACCCCCCAACAGTATCAAATCTGGATAAAACCTTTGGTGCTTGTGGTACTGGATGAGAAAGAGGCGCGGGTTCAAATCGCCGCTCCAAACCACTTTAAACTGAATTGGGTCAAAAACCAGTTTTTAGGCCGCATAACCGATATCGCTAATGATTTTTTGGGTAAGACGGCCAATGTGCAACTTATCTTGGATCCAAAGGTAACGGCTGGCCGTGTGCCGGCTATAGATACCTCCGCGCAAGGGGATGCACGGCCGGTAAGCCGCTCACAGAGCCCGTCTAATACTGAATTAGGCGGTGCGCAAGCATCAGCGATAGAGAGTGATGTTCCAAGCCTAGATGTCCAAGAAGTGGCAGCGGCAGAGCGCATTGGTGGTGGAGCGTATTCCACACCCTCCAGGAGCGAAGAAAATGCTGCATCGGAACGCTCTCGCTTAAACCCCAGTTTGACCTTTGATAATTTCGTGACGGGTAAGGCCAACCAGCTCGCACGTGCTGCTGCGACGCAGGTTGCTGATAACCCAGGGGTTTCCTATAACCCGCTGTTTTTATATGGAGGAGTGGGGCTAGGGAAAACGCACCTTATTCATTCGATTGGTAACTATTTGTTACAGGTTAACCCGAACGCGCGCATTCGCTATATCCACGCCGAGCAGTATGTCTCTGATGTGGTTAAAGCCTACCAACGTAAAGCATTTGATGAATTTAAGCGTTACTACCATTCGCTCGATTTGCTGTTGATCGATGATATTCAGTTTTTTTCCGGCAAGACGCGTACGCAGGAAGAGTTCTTTTATGCCTTTGAAGCGCTGGTGGCTAATAAAGGACAGGTCATTATCACCAGTGATATCTATCCCAAAGAAATTTCGGGCATTGAAGAACGGCTCATTTCACGTTTTGATTCCGGTTTAACGGTTGCTGTTGAACCGCCTGAGCTTGAAATGCGGGTGGCGATTTTGCTGCGCAAAGCGCAAAGCGGAGGCATTCCTTTATCCGAAGATGTGGCTTTTTTCATCGCTAAGCATTTGCGCTCTAATGTGCGCGAGCTAGAAGGCGCATTGCGTAAAATCGTGGCGTATTCAAAATTTCATGGCCATGAAATTACCATTGAGGTGACTAAAACCGCGCTCAAAGACTTATTAACTGTACAAAACCGACAGATTTCTGTCGAAAATATCCAAAAGACCGTTGCCGACTTTTACAACATTAAAGTGGCAGATATGTATTCCAAAAAGCGCCACGCTAATATTGCGCAACCCCGTCAAATCGCGATGTATCTGGCCAAAGAGCTCACGCAAAAAAGCCTGATTGAAATCGGAGATTTGTTTGGGGGAAGGGATCACACCACGGTCTTACATGCTGTGCGAAAAATTGTGGGCGCACGTAGCTCAGATACGCAGCTCAACCATGAACTGCATGTTTTAGAACAAACTCTGAAAGGGTAAAGCTGCCTGTTGTAGGTTTTAGGCAGCACAGGGCTGTAGATCTTTTCAATTGTTGAAAAAGTCGATATAGAAGACTGGTGGTTAGCATGTTGGGAAATATTGCTCATCCAACTTACGAAAGAAAAAAGGAATGATTCTGATGCAACTGGTTAAGACTGAACGCGATAATTTGCTGCGGCTTTTACAAATTGTGACGGGTATCGTCGAGCGGCGTCATACGCTGCCTATCCTTACACATTTGCGTATGACTAAGCAGGGTGAGCAGCTTGCATTTTTAGCCACCGATCTAGAAGTTCAAATTACCACGCATGGCAATTTTGGCCTGGGAGATACGCAAACCGCTACCACCGTGGCGGCTCGTATGTTGCTGGATATCTTGCGCGCTATGCCTGCTGGTGAGGTAGCGCTGAGTTTAAAAGATGGACGGCTTGTTATTCAGTCAGAAGTGCGCAAAAGCCGCTTCACCTTGCCCACCCTCTCAGCAGAAGAATTTCCTACTATTGCTCCGGCTCAAGATGTTGGATCAAGCTTCACGCTTTCTCAGCGGGATTTTCGCAATTTATTAGGCCAAACCCATTTTGCAATGGCGCAGCAAGATATTCGCTATTACCTCAATGGGTTGTTACTGGTATTAGATGGCAGCCAGCTGAGCGCGGTTGCAACCGATGGACACCGTTTGGCATGGGCATCGACTGCATTGGAAAACGCGCCAACGGGGGATTCCGCTCGCCAAGAATTGATTGTTCCACGTAAAACCGTGCTTGAATTACAGCGCTTGTTAGAAGATTCAGAAGAGCCGCTGCATATTGATATTTCGGCAAGCCAAGTGAAATTTGCCTTTGGCGATGTAGAGCTGGTATCGAAACGAGTAGAAGGCAAATTCCCCGATTTTCAACGCGTTATTCCCACAGGCTATACCAATACTTTTTCGATTGGCCGAGAAGAGCTGCTTCAGACGCTACAGCGAGCTGCTATCCTGACATCCAATAAGTTCCGTGGTGTGCGGTGTGTGATTGAACCAAATCAGCTTAGTATCGCGTTCTCTAGCCCTGATCAAGAAGAGGTGCAAGAAGATTTGAGTATTGAATATCAAGGCGCATCGCTTAGTATGGGGGTTAATATTGCTTATTTGCTAGACATATTGACCAATCTCAAGGTCGACACGTTGCAAATGAGTCTGGGTGATTCCAATTCTAGTATTTTATTCACCATTGAAGGTCAGGAATTCAAATATGTAGTAATGCCCATGCGGCTTTGAACGTAATTTTGGTGAGGCACGCAACCCAATTTATCGTCTTTCTATGGCTTTTGACCATTTCAATATCTTTCTTCTGTGAAAAATCGGGAATCTCTTCATGACTAATCAGTTTTCTTCCCAAACTGGGGACGAAACATCCCCTGAGATGTCTTCTGGGCCACTTAATTTAGAGGCTTTGGGGCCAGATTACGACTCCACATCGATTCAGATTCTTGAAGGGTTAGAAGCCGTACGTAAGCGTCCAGGCATGTACATCGGAGATACCTCCGATGGCACGGGGCTGCATCACCTCGTGTTTGAGGTTTTGGATAATTCAATTGACGAAGCGTTAGCTGGATATTGTGACTATATTCAAGTCATCTTAATGGCGGACGGATCGATATTAGTGGCCGATAACGGACGTGGTATTCCGGTTGATGTCAAACTAGACGATAAGCATGAGCCTAAACGCAGTGCGGCTGAAATCGTAATGACCGAGCTGCATGCAGGTGGAAAGTTTGACCAAAACAGCTATAAAGTATCCGGAGGCTTGCACGGAGTAGGGGTTTCCTGTGTGAACGCGCTATCACGATGGTTGCGTTTAACAGTACGCCGTAATGGTAAAAAACACATGATGGAGTTCCATCGTGGTGTACCGCAAAACCGTTTATTAGAAGAGCAGAGCGGCCATACAGTATCGCCTATGCAAGTGGTTGAAGACGCAGACCGCACAGGGACGGAAGTCCATTTTCTGGCGGATGAATTGATTTTTGGAAAGGTGGAGTTTCATTACGACATCTTGGTCAAACGTATTCGTGAACTCTCTTTCTTAAATAAAGGCGTGCGCATTCATTTGAGTGATCAACGCACTGGAAAAAGCGAAGACTTCGCTCTGTCAGGTGGCGTGAAAGGGTTTGTGGAGTACATCAACCGCGCTAAACAGGCTGTGCATCCCACCATTTTTTATGCTGCTGGTGAAAAAGATGGCTTGAGTATTGAAGTGGCGATGCAGTGGAATGATAGCTACAACGAGCATGTGCTGTGCTTCACCAATAATATTCCACAACGCGATGGAGGAACGCATTTGACCGGTCTGCGTGCAGCAATGACGCGCGTGCTGAACAAATATATGGACAGCATGGAACTGGCCAAAAAAGCGAAAGTAGAGACCAATGGCGACGATATGCGCGAAGGTCTCGCCTGCGTGCTTTCTGTCAAAGTCCCAGAGCCCAAATTTAGCTCGCAAACCAAAGATAAGCTGGTTTCCTCCGAAGTACGCGCTCCTATTGAAGACATTGTGGCACGCGAGCTCGAAGCCTTCTTGCTTGAAACACCCAATGACGCCAAAGTGATTTGCGGAAAAATCATCGATGCCGCTCGTGCCCGCGATGCAGCACGGCGTGCGCGTGAAGTGACTAGGCGCAAAGGAGTGCTAGACGGAATCGGTTTGCCAGGTAAGCTGGCAGATTGCCAAGAGCGCGACCCTGCAAAATGCGAAATCTATATCGTAGAGGGAGATTCCGCAGGCGGCTCAGCCAAGCAAGGGCGCGACAGAAAGTTTCAGGCGATTTTGCCCTTACGCGGTAAAGTATTAAATGTAGAAAAAGCCCGTTATGACAAATTGCTCGCATCCGAACAAATCGTGACACTTATAACGGCACTCGGATGTGGTTTGGGACGCGATGATTACAACGCAGACAAATTACGCTACCACCGCATCATCATCATGACCGATGCGGATGTGGATGGCGCGCACATCCGAACCTTATTACTGACCTTCTTCTACCGGCAAACGCCAGAATTAATCGAGCGTGGCTATATCTATATCGCACAGCCTCCTCTATACAAAATCAAATATGGTCGAGAAGAGCGCTATCTCAAAGATGAGCAAGAATTTGATCAGCATATGCTGCGTCTTTGCTTGCAAAACGCCCAATTGGTGGTAGCGCCAACCTTACCCGCCATCGATGGAGAAGAATTGGAACGACTCGCGCATGATTATTGGCGCGCACGATCCATTATTTCGCGCGTTAGGCGCTTTGTGGATAGCCCGGCATTAGATGCGGTTTTAGAGGGCGTACATCTTGATTTATCTTCTGATAGCGCAGCGCTAAATAGTGCGCTTGCTCTTGAAAAAGCCTTACGCGCTGATCCTTTGCAACCGAACGTATTCGTGAAGGTGGAATATCAGGATGTGTTGGATGTGCTAGAGCAGGAAGTAGGAACTGATCTGGCTAACAACACTATTGCCAGTGCAGAGGAGGGTCAGGAAGCAAATGGACCTGCAGATACACCCGCTCAAAAAGAAGAAACTCCACCAAAAAGCGACGTGGCGCGCAAACCTCAAGCTTTGCGCATCGAGCGGCACCAACACGGCAATATCAAGCCCAGTTGGATTGACCAGATCTTTTTACAATCGGATGATTTCCTGCACCTTCAATCTACCGCTGCGCAACTACAAAAACTGCTCGAGCAAAAAGATCCTCAAGTTGGCTTGGTAATCAAACGAGGCGAGCGCAGTGCGCCCGTCACTAACTTCAAAAATGCCATGCAATGGCTAATGACCGATGCACAGCGCAACGTCAGCAAACAGCGCTACAAAGGCTTGGGTGAAATGAATCCCGAACAACTCTGGGAAACCACCATGGACCCAAGCGTTCGCCGCTTATTGCGCGTGCAAATAGAAGACGCTATCGCAGTAGATGGCATCTTCACCACGCTAATGGGAGACGAAGTAGAACCGCGTCGAGCCTTTATCGAAGCGAATGCCCTGTCAGGCAATATTGATATGTAAAAACCTGCACACCGCTTACCTTTGATCATTGTTTTTGGTATGCATATGCAGGTTTTAAAAGGACCGTGGTTCTCATGTTGGGGTTCCTTCGTCACCACCAACCAACCGTGGCTCGTAGGTTGGTGGTGAGGAACGAACCCCAACATGCACACCACCAACTTTTAATCATCGCTTTTAACCCGCATATGCAGGTTTTAAAAAGACAGCGGTCATCACGTCGGCGGCGAGCAACATTCCCCAACATGCCCACCACACACCTTTAATCCCACCAAAAAATACCCGTCTGGAAATGCGCGACGAGACCTTAAATACTCCCCAAGAACCTCTCATTAAAATTTTAAGCCACTTCTTGTCCACTTCATGCTCGTAATTGATGTAGCATACACATTCGCTGTATATAATTTTTTAAAAGCGTATGGGGCCGACATGGTTTCGACGTGGGTAGCGAAGCAATACTGTGCATACCGAGGACCCGTTCCCTCGTAAATCCATGGGAAATATAGTAACTGCAAACGACTCTAGTTACGCAGCAGCCGCTTAAACGCGGCTCCCTCGCAACAAGCTCTCTGATGGGCTTGGGTTTCGGGGCTTAGTCTCGCAAGAGAGTAAGTCTTGAGCCAGCGAGGACACGCACATCAGATCGTCTCAGGTTGTTTTGCGCAGCCGGGGGTTAAATCCAGCAAATCGCCATCCCAAAGCGCGTTCGTCCGCGTTGTGATGGTTAAATCAAAGGGCTGAACTAAGTATGTAGAGCAGATTGTAGAGTGCTTGCGGACGCGGGTTCAATTCCCGCCGGCTCCACCAAATTAGGTTCCGATAATTCACAGGGACACCAAAGAACCCCCACGGTTATTAGCTGTGCGGGTTTTTTGCTATGGAGGTCAACCGGGGTTTATCGTTGACTACCACTAATTTTATTGGTAACTTTATTGGTAACTTTTCTATCTGTAGAAGGAGTTACCAATAATGCTGCTCACCGCTACTGCCATTCGCAATGCCAAACCCAAGGCCAAATCTTATAAATTAACGGATGGGGCAGGGCTGTATCTGCAGGTAAATCCAAATGGTTCCTGTTGGTGGCGTTTTTATTACTACTTCGGCGGGAAACAAAAAACGCTTTCTCTAGGGGTCTATCCTGAGGTTGGGCTAAAAGAAGCGCGAGAAAACCGCGAATTGATGCGCCGGCAAGTTGCCGATGGCATTGACCCTAGCGCTTATCGCAAGCTACAAAAAACTTCAAAAGAGTCGTGCGGAATAAATAGCTTTAAGGCGATCGCGCTCGAATGGTTTATCCAACAGGAGAAGAACTGGGTAGACAGTTACTCTAGTAAGGTCAAAGCGCAACTGGAAAATGACCTATTTCCATGGCTAGGAACGAAACTTATTCACGAGATTGAGGCGCCTGAGGTTCTGACGGTATTAAGGCGTATTGAAAATCGAGGAGCTATTGAGACCGCTCATCGTGCTATGCGCAATTGCAGCCGGATTTTCCGCTACGCAATAGCGACGGGACGGGTTAAGCATAACGTCGTCGCAGACTTGTGCGATGCGTTAGCTCCTGTGAAATCCAAACGTCATGCTTCGATAACTGACCCCAAGAAGATGAGTGAGTTATTGCGCAATATTGACGGTTATCAAGGCACACTTGTAGTGCGCTGTGCTTTAAAGCTAGCGCCTTTATTATTTGTGCGGCCTGGTGAACTTCGTCATGCCAAATGGGCAGAAATGGAGTTGGAAGAAGGGCGGTGGTATATCCCCGCTGAAAAAATGAAATTGCGGATACAGCATGTTGTTCCGCTGTCTCGCCAAGCAGTGGCAGTCCTGCGTGAACTGCATCCATTGACCGGTACAAGCGAGTACGTTTTTCCTAATGCGCGCAGCTCTAAGCGCGCCATGAGTGAAAACGCTGTACTGGCCGCGTTGCGTTGTATGGGGTATACCAAAGAAGAGATGACTGGGCATGGATTCCGCAGTATGGCTAGTACTTCACTTAACGAACAGGAATGGCTCGGAGATGCCATTGAACGGCAGCTGGCGCATGGGGAAAAGGATCAAGTGCGTGCGGCATATAATTATGCCAAACATCTCCCAAAGCGCGTGCAGATGATGCAAGCATGGGCGGATTATCTGGATACGCTGAAAGCGGGCGCGATCGCAACGACAACGCCAGACGCATAATCTTTAAATGTCCAGTATTTGGGGGGAGGACCATAAAAAAACCCAAAAAGTCAGATTGGTGTCTAACTTTTTGGGGCCACATCATAATGGTCTTCGGGTTTTTTATATTGCAGATGCTTCCTTTTCTGCCCGGTATTTCTCCGGGTCAGCAAAATAGCGATGTAGCTCTGAGTTTGGCCAAGCGACGCAGCGTGGCGAGAGCTGGACTCGCTTTGGAAAGCGCCCTGCTTCCTCATACTCAGACATAGTAGTGCGGCTAAATGCCACAAAATACTTTAATTTCTCCCAGCGGGTATGGCCGATTAGCGGCAGAGTAAGTGGTGATGCTGGCTCATACGATGTATCGGTCATATCGTCTAGGACAGCTGCTTTTTGCGGTGCCATAGGAGACTCTCCAGAAAAAGAGTATATGGTAAAGGCGGTACTGCATTATGAGTTAGCGTAAAGATTTGGCGATGTGCTTGTATCTATCCAGATAATCGCTCCATGCTTGCATCATCTTGGTACGTTGTTCTAGATATAAAGCAGGGTTATACGATGTACGTATTACGTCCTGTTTCTGGCGGCCTAACTGTAATTTAATGTGTTCATCAGGATATCCTTGTTCGGCCAAAATAGTTGAAGCGATCTCTCTGAACTCATATCCAGGCGAGCGGTATCCCATCAGATATAGCGTATATACAATAGTATGGTTACTGATGGGTTTACCGTTGCCTTGCTTGCAGGGAAAAAGCAGGGGCTGTTTGCCAGATAGCTTATATATTTGTTGCAATATGGCAATGGATTGTGTCGACAGAGGAACAATATGAGGTGTTCTCATCTTCATACGTTCTGCTGGAATGTGCCACTGCTGTGCATCCATATCAAATTCACTCCACCGAGCGCCAAGCAGTTCATTTGTGCGCAAAAATGTCAATGCCATAAGCTTTATCGCAAGATGGGTTAGAGATGTGCCGTTATAGGCTTCAATTTTATGCAGTAGTGCGGGTAACTCCTCCGCCCGGAGGCGAGCATCGTTGGTTTTTTTTCTAGATTTAAGAGAGTGATAAGGCTTTAGCTCTGTTGCCGAGTCGCATGCCCGTTTTGCAATATCTAAAGCATCTAGTGATTTCATTTGCTGTCTCATATGAAACTCTCCAGAAAAAGAGTGTGTTCTTGCATGCAGGTTGATGCTGGGGTGCCTTATACGCATGCGGTTACAAAGCCTTTTGGTGGGTAGGAAGTAGTTATCGGTGCATTTTCTCCGTTATTGGGTGTCAATGCGTGCACTTGGTTGGCAAGATAGAGCACGGCACCATGGAGTTCAGCAATATGATGTTGTTGGCGTGAAATGGTGTCGTAGCAAGCTGTGCATTGCTGGTTCTGCAATTCCTGTGCGAGAGCTAGCTGCGCAGTGAGCAGATTTTCCAGATCCTTGAAAGCGGTTTTGAGCGCTATCTCGGCTGGAGTTTGGCTGGCATTTAGAAGGTCTGCCAGATCAAAGGCTGCTTGTAATAGCCTTGGTACAAGCCCTAGACCAATACATAATAGTCCGGCAGTAGTGGGAATCAGAAACCCGCTACCGGATAGGATGCATAGTAGCGAAGCTACGATTCCGCTTATGGCGAGCGCTGCGCAGACGATTATCCGTAGCGTGAGCCAGAGCAGTGTGCATACAGGCGCACGCTGCAATGTTTGTACATCCTGCACCGTGTCAGTTAGATCCGCTTGGGCTTCGCTGAGTGTATGCGCAATATCTTCATGCAAAAAAGCCTCGATATTTTCTGGGCTCCACGCTTGTGTTTGCCTGTCGTATAGGGTGGCGAGTGTTTCCAGTAGCTTGCCTACTTTGGTTAATAGGGCGCACGCAGAGGGTAATTTTTCTGCTGTGAAGGGGAGCGTTATGCAGGTTTGTGCGAGTTGGTCTGCATCTTTGGGCCAGATCTCTTGAATCCGGCCATATTCCTGCCGCAGCGCCTGTAGTCGTTCATGGGTGCGACACTGCCTTTGGGCGCGGCTTGGGTGCGCGCCGCCATGTTGCGGCATTACATCTAAAGTGGTGATGAGCATCACATACCTCCCATACTGCAAAGGGTTAGATCGCTTCTGTTTTTTGCCTGCTATTTATAGGCAGACTATGCCGGGTTCCAGCTCTCCGGGTAGGCGGGCGGGATATCGTGCAACGGGTCTGATGATGCGCATTCTTCTAGCGTTGCAGAGATCGTGTTGTTTGCCTCTTCGTGGCAGCCCATTCCTTCTTCCTCTGCCACCATTCCTAACAGTACATCCGGAAAAACATCCCGCAAGGCAAAGGTGCGCGCGCGCATCTGTTTCATGCGTTGCGGGTGCTGGGTCCAGGGCCCTGGCCTGCCAGTAAGCCCTGCCTGGTGTGCATCTTGATCGGAAAAACTCCGCACCTGCTCTGGCTGCCCTCGGCGTTTGACGCGACATAGCGCGGTGCCTTTTTCATCTATCGTTTCATCGATGTATTCGCATAATGGCGAGGCGCGTACTAGCGCCATCACGGCATCGCTTCGTAGCGCAGGGCGGCCATTGATGACCGCAATGCTGTGTATCGCTTGTAGAGGTGGCAAACCCAGCTCCATTCCCCACTGAATTGCAGCCAGGATATTGTCAGGACGACCCATAAATTCTTTGGGAATGAAGCTCGATTTTGCAAGTTGCGCGGCAAACTCTGCGGCTTCTTTCAAAGACTGTGGGAGTAGGCCATTAGGCGTTCTGTGCGTGAGTGCGGTCATATCGCCATCACCTCCTTGATTCTATTGACCAGCAGCACGGTAATGCATAGCGCCGGTGTCAGTACAAATAAACAGGAAAAAATGCTGAATGCCCTACTCGGGTAGCGGCGTATAGCTGCATGGAGCCATGCATTCAGCTTGCTACACAGATCCCAGAAGGGCAGGTGGTAGCATTTTTTATTTCTGCTTTCATGGTGGTAATGGGTCAAGCCGCTTCTCCTTCAAGTTGGGCAAGGCGCGCCTTCAATTGACGGATATCTTCTTGCCGATTTCTTCGGGCACGTGCGGCATTGCTCTGTTCTAACTGTTTTGCTTGCTTCGGGGTAATAAGCCCTGCGTGGAGCAATTGCTGCGCGCTGAGTCGCGTGGTGATGTCTCGTCCTGACTTCGCGATGGCGATGCCGGTATGGTGCTCAAAGTCAGAAAATTCCTGCGCCTGCATATGCAGTGCACACCAGCTATGGTCACTAAAAACAAGGATTAGATCGGCAG
This sequence comes from Mycoavidus cysteinexigens, assembly GCA_031963225.1. Classification (GTDB taxonomy): domain Bacteria; phylum Pseudomonadota; class Gammaproteobacteria; order Burkholderiales; family Burkholderiaceae; genus JASSUD01. The sequence continues at coordinate 16,073 of JASSUD010000019.1, read as the reverse complement.
GAATGGCATATTCCTCATGATCGCCTTCCGGGTAAGGAAATACTGCCTGGATGGTTTGGCCTTGGAGTTCATGCCAGTTTGTGAGCTGTGGCATTGAATCCGGAATGGGTTCGCGGGCTGCCTTGTGTAGTGGCGTACGCGTAGAGAGGGTATTCATGATGTATGGTCCTCCTATTACGAGTCAGACCATGCGGTCTGCACGTTATGGAGTATAAATATTATAAATATGATTTTTATAAGTCAACATTTATATGATAATTTAGGGTGAAATAACGAGGTGAGTGTGCAAAAAAATAGTCTGTTAGGGTCGAGGGTGGGGAGTGCGTGCAATTAGGAATTGCAGGGGTTGATCGTGTTGAGGAGGGCTGCGGTGGCTGCAGCCAGTGTCGTAGCAATTAGATGACGATTGCCACGGTAAATGCCTTTTGCGCGGATGTGATGCCGGCCGGCGCGATCTATCCATACGGAGATGACGGAGTCGGTTTCGGGTGGCTCGGACTCGTCCTGCGCCTCTGAGAAATGGATGATATTGCCCATTGATTGCTCTCCATGCCGCCTAATCAAGGTGCATAGTATGCCGCAGGGCAGGGTAAGAGATAAAGATTATGCGGAGTCTTTTGTTTGGTCAGGAGGCAGCGTTTCGTGCAGGGTGCCTTCTTTTTCGTGCATCACGCCGGCGCAAGGTTGGAGCACAATCTCGTCCGGCGCGGCTGAAGACGCGCATTGAGTTTGTTGGATGCAGATCAATTTCTTAATCAATGTGCGCGCATCTTCTACCTCCTGTGCCGCTTTGCAAAGTGCCGCTTCGGCCTGTTGGAGTTCGAAAAGTGCGTAGGTGATATAAGGCTCACCCGTCCCTTCTGCGAGCCAGTGGGGGTCGACGCCTAGTGCGTCTGCAATTTGTACGATTTTGCGGCTCGCACCGGTGAGGCCGTTCTCTAGGTTTGCAACCGTAGATTGCCGCATGGGCTTCACGGCATCCGCCAGCTCTTGCTGGGACATCTTTTTTTGGGTGCGGGCCCAGTAGAGTCGTTCGGCAAGGGTTTTCATAGGGGGATTGTGAAAGGTAAAAATAACATATTAGTGTTGACTATTTAAAAGCATTAATATGATAATCAAACTGTGGCAAAGAGACAAACTGCATAACCATTGGCTGCACGCCTGCTGCGCGGACGATAAAGAAGAGGTGTTGCGTTTTACGCTAACGCAATATTGTATCGCGCGGGCAGCACTGTTTCCCTGCGCCGTCTCCCTTATTTTCGGTGCAACGAGCATGGTGGACTGAATGAATACAGAACCTGCACGGTTAATATCTGAAGACAGTACCCTCCCTGCTCCCTTGATTGGGCCAGAGGTCGATCTGAGTGGCCTGCCCGGATTTATTATTCATACGGGCAGGCTGTTTTCTAGTGAGTTGATAGCGCTGGCAACGCCAGAAGAGTGTTGGTGTGCGTTTAGATTGTGGTGCATGGCCTGGCAGCAGACCCCACCGGCTTCTCTACCTGATGACGAGCGTATTCTGGCCGCGTTTTCCGGGGCAGGAGCCAAGTGGAAAAAAGTCAGAGACATGGCGTTGCGCGGGTTTGTGAAGTGCAGTGATGGCCGGCTGTATCACCACGTAGTAGCCGAAATCGCACTAGAAGCGTGGGAAAAACGTAAAAAATACCGTGCATCCAGCAAGCGGGGAAATGAAAAGCGCTGGACCGGGGGCAAGGCATCTAGCGAGAAAGAGGGTGATCGCAAAAAAGCATTTCCGATCGATGCAGAAAAATCAGCAGTATGGGATCCCAATGCGACGCGTGATGTTATCCCAACGGGATCCCGACGCGACTCCCAACGGGATCCCAACGCGACTGCTGAAACTCTCCCAACGCGATGCCAAAGCGAATCGCCTGATGATCCCAATGCGATGTGTGATGCTATCCCGTCGGGATCCCAACACGATTCCCAACGGGATCCCAATGCGACGCTTGATGCTATCCCGTTAGGATCCCAACGCGACTCCCAAGGGGATCCCAGAGAAGTAGAAGAGAATGGAAGTAGAAGGAGAAGTGAAGAGAATAGAAGTACTACAAAAACTAAAAGCAACCACCAAAACAAAAACATTCCGCCCCCCCAAGGGGGGACGGCCGCGAATGCGGCGTTGCAGCCCGAGATTTTTGCTTCTGCTTCGCGAGAAATGACGGCGAAAGAAGCCATTTTCGGGCTGGCGGTACCGTGGTTGGTCGAGCAAGGTCTGCCCGAAAAGCAGGCCAGATCGCTTTTGGGTGCCGCCGCCAAGCAGTTGGGAGACGAAGGAGCCTGGCAATTGGTGCAGCGCGGCATGCAAGAAAATCCGCTGGAGCCTGCTGCCTGGCTCTGCGCTGCAATGCAAAATCGAACAAAAACGCATGCAGCACTCGGGCGTCGCTCTAAACCCACCGCACTCGAGGCCCACAATGCCGAAGCGGCAGCTACCTGGCTAGCCAGCATGCAATCGAGCGAGGAGGAGGGTGATGCACCAACATGACTCCAAAGCTTTTGCAGAGATTTTTCAAAATGTCTGCGAGCTTTACGGCAAAGCAATCAGTGATCGTGTGCTGAATATCTGGTGGAAAGCCCTGCAGCCCTATGATCTGTCTGCTATCAAGGAGGCATTCGGCCGACACAGCCGTAACACGGACGGTGGTCGATTTTTTCCAAGACCTGCAGATGTGGTTCGCATGCTAGAAGGTTCTACGGAAGATGCAGCGCTGCAAGCATGGGCGCAAGTAGACCAGGTTGTGCGTCGAGTAGGCGTGCACGAAAGCGTGGTCTTTGGAGATCCCCTTATTCATCGTGTATTGCAGGAAATGGGAGGGTGGATTGCACTGGGTAGTAAGCAAGAAACAGACTGGCCTTTTGTACAAAAAGAATTTGTGGCGCGCTATCGCGGCTATCGAGAACGCAGCGAAACCCCTGCCTATCCTCCCGTGCTTATCGGTACGACTGAAGCCCAGAATACTTCGGAAGGATTTCAGAGCGCGCCGCCCGTGCTGGTGGAGGATATACCCGCAGCACAAAAGGTCCTCAACGGGGGCACGCTCCAAGCACTAGGCGTCACCCGCCTCACGCATGCCGAATTTAATCGGTTGTACCCATTTGCTTCTCAAGCCGCGCAGAAAGCAGAGCATGAGAATAAGCCATCCATTGCTCTGAAAATACGTGATGCCAGTCAAGACGATCAGCGTTAATGAGCGGGGCCAACCGGTCGGGGAAGACCACCCAAACGCAAAGCTCAACGATGCCCAAGTCGAGCACATGCGACAGTTACATGAAAAGGGGTGGAGTTACGGCCAGCTTGCAAAGCAATTTCTTTCTAGCAAAAGCACGGTATGCGATATCTGTAACTATCGAACACGAGGTTGGCCCATCGCGTGGCGGACCGTGCAGGATAAACGCAAAGGTGACAAGGATATGACACCTAAAAAAAAGAGCAAAAAAACCGAACAGGGGAATAAATCTACCTTTTTAGCCTCGTTGGCACACACCTGTAATGTGTCAAAAGCCGCGGAGACGGCAGGCGTATCACGCACCTGTGTATACGAATGGCGCAAAGCCGACCCCGCTTTTGCTACCGAATGGGAGCATGCGCGTCGCGTAGGTGCAGAAGCACTCGAAGACGAGGCGGTACGCCGTGCGTATGAAGGCGTGGAAGAGCCGATCTTTTTTCAAGGGACGCAGGCAGGCATGGTGCGGCGCTATAGCGACACGCTGCTTATTTTTCTATTGAAGGGAGCTTTGCCTGAGAAATATGCAGAGCGGCATCGCACGGAATTAACGGGTGCTGCGGGCGGCCCGCTCAAAATGACGGATGACCAGATGGCGATGCGCATCCAGCAACTCATAGCTACAGTAGAGGCACGGGTAGAAGCGGATGAATCTGGCAAAAATTCCTGAGCTACTACTGCATTTCACTACAGAGGAGCGGCAAGAGCTTGAGGCGTTATTGGCTGCAGACCAGGCCATTTGGCGCCCTCTGCCGGGCCCCCAGCAGCAAGCCTACGCATCTACTGCCACCATTATTGGTTATGGCGGTGCTGCGGGCGGTGGTAAAACCGATCTGGCGTGCGGCAAAGCGCTCACGCAGCACCGCCGAATTGCTATTTTTCGTCGCACGGGGCCAGAGTTAACCGCAATTACCGATCGTCTGACGGAGCTCATTGGACATCGAGAAGGATATAACGGCCGCGAAATGATTTGGCGATTACCCGAGCGACAGATCGAATTTGGTGCGGTTCCCATTGCGGGTGATGAGCGCAAATACCAAGGCCGTCCGCATGACTTACTCGTGTTTGATGAAGCCGCACATTTTTTGGAGGGGCAGATACGCTTTTTATTAGGCTGGCTGCGTACTACGAATCCAAAACAGCGTTGTCAGGCACTCCTGACATTTAATCCCCCGACCTGCGCAGAGGGTCGCTGGATTATTCATTTTTTTGCACCTTGGCTCGATCCTGGACATCCCGCTCCTGCACAGCCTGGTGAGTTGCGCTGGTTTGCCATGCTCGCAGGGAAGGAGCAAGAAGTACCCGATGGCACGCCTTTCATGCATGACGGCGAAGTCGTGACGCCCACGAGCCGCACTTTTATTCCATCGCGGGTATCGGACAATCCTTTTTTGATGGGAACGGCTTATATGGCGACGTTGCAGGCGCTCCCAGAGCCATTACGCTCGCAGATGCTGCATGGGGATTTTCAGGCGGGGATAGAAGACGATCCCTGGCAAGTTATCCCTACCGCCTGGATTGATGCGGCCATGGCCCGTTGGAAGCTGCCAGATAAAAAACTGCCCATGGATTCATTGGGCGTGGATGTCGCGCGAGGAGGGCAGGACCAGACCGTCATTGCGCGCAGACATGGCGCTTGGCTTGATGTGCTGCTCGCCTATCCGGGTAGTCAAACGCCGGATGGTCCCGCCGTAGCAGGGCTGGTGGTGGCCGCTGCGCGCGATCATGCTCCGATCCATATTGATGTCATTGGTGTGGGCAGTGCGCCCTATGATTTTTTGCGGCAAAGCCAACAGCCTGTTTTGGGGATAAATGTATCTGAAAAATCCCACGCCACGGACCGATCAGGACGGCTGCGCTTTACTAATCTACGTAGTCAGCTGTGGTGGCATATGCGCGAAGCACTGGACCCAGCCAATAATACCGGGCTGGCATTGCCCTGTGATGCACAGTTACGTGCCGATTTATGCGCACCCACTTGGGCACTTCAAGGGCCTTATATCCGCGTAGAAGGCCGAGAAGCCGTGGTTGCCCGTCTGGGCCGTTCTCCTGATCGGGCTAGCGCAGTCATACTAGGGCTGATAGATACCCCTAAACGCCACCAAAAACCAGGGGCCGAGGCGACACGCCGCCGACAATACGATCCCTATGATGCTTTAACGCTTCCTCAAAATCTGGAGTATTAATATGTGCACTCCCGCTATAGGCAATGTAGTAGGCCGTATTTTGCAGCCTATCATCCCCGCCTTACCCACCCCACCCGAAGTGCCTCCTCGCCAGAATGCTAAAAAACCCTCCTGGTTCGATATGCGTCGGGAGATCACACGGGGGGCGATTCCCTCCAGTACGCTGCTCACTGGCTCAAAAGGTATAAGCCCCGATAGCTTGAATGTGGGCAAATCTACGCTGCTGGGTGGGTAGACCCTATGACAGATACTCGCTCTTTCATGACCCGTTGGGGCGCGCTCAAAAACGAGCGTTCGTCTTGGATGGCGCGCTGGAAAAATCTCTCCGATCACTTGCTGCCGTTTTCTGGGCGTTACTTGGTAGAAGACCGTAATCGGGGCGAACGGCGTGCCAATGCCATTTACGATTCCACCGGCCGGCGAGCCGTAGGTGTGCTGGCTGCGGGTATGATGAGCGGCATGACCAGTCCGGCTCGACCCTGGTTTCGGCTCGCAGCAGCCGATTCGGATTTGATGCGCAGTGCTCCCGTTAAGCGCTGGTTGCATCAGGTCACACAGAAAATACTCGATATCTTTCAGCGCTCGAATACCTATTTGGTATTGCACATGCTGTATGAGGAATTGGCCGTATTTGGCACGGCAGCCTCAGTGATGATGGATGATCATCAAGCCGTCATACGCCATTACCCTTTGACGGCGGGTGAATTCTGTATTGCCACGAACTACCGGGGCGAAGTTGATACGTTATACCGTGAGTTTCAGAAAACAGTAGGTCAGATAGTGGGGGAGTTCGGCATACATCATGTCAGTCCCACTATTAAAAATCTGTATGACCGCGGCAGCCTCGACCAATGGGTCACGCTCATCCACGCCATCGAGCCGCGTACAGAACGCAATATCTTTAAACGAGATGCACAAAACATGGCGTGGCGCTCGGTGTATTTCGAGGCGGGGGGACATACAGACCACGTTTTACGGGAATCCGGATTTGCGCATTTCCCCGCATTGGCACCCCGCTGGGCGATTGCTATAGGCGGTATCTATGGCAACTCCCCTGGCATGGAAGCATTGGGTGATGTGAGGCAGTTACAGCACGAGCAGTTACGTAAGGCGGAAAGCATAGATTACATGACCCGTCCGCCTTTACAGGCCCCTACCGATTTTAAACATCGAGAGATGGATTTTTTGCCGGGAGGTATCTCGTATGTAGATGCAGCCGGTTCAAATGGGGGCATTCGCTCTGCGTTTGCGGTACAGCTCGATTTGAGTCACTTGTTAGCAGATATTGAGGATGTGCGTGAGCGGATAAAAGGCGTGTTTTATGCCGATCTGTTTCGGATGCTGTCGAATCAGGAGAAAGATATCCGCATGACGGCAACCGAAGTAGCAGAGCGGCATGAAGAGAAACTCGTGATGCTCGGTCCGGTATTGGGACTCTTGCACAATGAGCTACTCGCTCCTTTAGTTGAATGGACCTTTACGCGCATGCTCACCGCGCGGATCATGCCACCTCCTCCTCCCGAGATGCAGGGGCAAGCACTGAATATCGAGTTTGTTTCGATGCTTGCACAAGTCCAACGCGCCATTGGCACGCATTCGACAGATCGCTTTGTAGCGAGTTTAGGGAGTATTGCGCAGATCAAACCCGAAGTGTTGGACAAATTTGATCCCGATGTCTGGGCAGATGAATATGCCGATATGCTGGGCCTCAACCCCGAGTTGATCGTAGCGGGGGACCGCGTCGCGCTGATTCGTCAGCAGCGCGCTCAACAGCAGCAACAAGCACAACAGATGGCCCAATTTGCTCAGGGCGCACAGATTGCGGGACAGCTTGCACGCAGCCCAACGAGTGAGAAAAATGTACTCACCGATACGCTTAGCGCTTTCAGTGGGTATGGCAGCACTGCGCCATAAGTCTGTATTGGTAAAGCTTGATAAAAGAGGGCGCTCAGGGCGTTTTGAGCATAGCGGAGCGCAAAATAGTGTTGAGGCGGCTTTGATAGCCTTTGCCTTGACTCTTAAGCCAGGCTAGCACGTCTGTATCAATGCGTACGGTGAGCTTTTGCTTGGTGGGGCGGTAAAATTTGCCACATTCGGCATCATTCCAGTCCTGTAGGGTGGTAGCTGGAATATCCGAAAAATCAATATCACCTTCTGGCTTTGCAGCCAGCGCCCTCAACACATTATGGATGGATTTTGAAAGTTTGTTCATAGATTTTCCTTTCCAGATATGAAGGGTTCTACCCTAAATACACTTCTCAAAATATTCCGTAGAATAATCTAGAAAACAAGAACTGGCGTTGATTTCAGTCAGCGCCTTTTTAATGCAATACGGAAAGAAAAAGAGAAAAAAATGGAAAAATTAGGTAGCCTCTTGTGCAGTGCCAGAATAACCTTGGTAGCAGCAGAAGACGCTTACAACGATGCGCTTAATTATCAAAACCAAGGCAATTTAGATCGAGCACAAGCCTGCTATCTTCAAGCGCTAGACGTCGCGCAAAAAGCACATACAATCAATCCGAATAGATCCAAAGTCAGCCGATCCCTTGCTGCGATCTATTTAAATTATGGCCGTTTTTTACAAGTACAAAATCGCGTAACGCAAGCCGAAGAGGCGTATAAAAAAGCCCAAGAATATGGGCAACAAGCCGATACACTGAAGCCCAATCACCCGAAAGTGCAGACCTTATTGAAGGATATTCACTTTCATCGCAGCCAATTTTTACGCGCGCAAGGCCACCTCATTCAAGCCGATCAAGCGCTAGGAAACATAGCTGCGCAAGGATTTGCTTCGTCTTCAAACGTGGTTCCTTCTCAGCGCGATCTGACTCAAGGTAGTCCTTCTTATTTCGTTAATAATCCCGCATTTAACACACATCTTTCTACGCTATCACCCTGCGTCAGTCCCTTTTTTACTCAATCTGTGCAACGCACCGCCTCATCAGCGAGCTATGTATTACCTCAATCACAATCAATTGAGTCCATTCAAAACACGCATTATTTGGCCTGGTGTATACAAAATGATCAAGCTCCTGCTGCAGATAAAGCCACCTGGACCTCCCTTGCTAAAAAAGTCGTAGAACAATTTAAGCAAACTAAAGTCAAAACGCTGGCTTCAATCCAAGAACTTGTCGCACTTGCCACGGTCGATGATCCAGAGCTCCATCGCACGATCACCAATGCATTCTTAGATGCTCTCAAACCCGAAAAGAATCGCCTACTTAGCTTGCCTTTATTACGCGGGCTATCGGCCATGGTCTTACATCGTCGGGATCTCACACAAGATATCCACTCTGTCGGCGATAGCGTGACCTTACTCCGCGCGGTACTAGAGGTGCTCAAAAACATCCATGTTGATAGCAACCAAGAACAAGCTCAAACCCTACTGCATACGCTTTCACTTTTACTTGATCAAATGGTCTACCTCGGCATCAAAGAGCTAGACCGCATCACGATCCAAGAACCCTTACAGAGCGTACTCAATAGATTGGCTGATCAGAAAAAATATCCTGAGTTAGTCTGGCCTATTACGTATATCCAGCAAGCATTAGCCCGTTTACCGAATAATGAGCGCTTCTCAGAAGCCCTGATACGCCGTGCACTCCCTATTTTAGGGGGACTCTCCTATCTCACCACGTTCGGTTTAAAAATTGCCTCCGCAGAAGTTTTTATATCTGGCTTTGAGCCCGATAAGTTGTGGGAAGCGTATAACTGCTTTAAAGAGGCGTTTAATGGAGTGGCTTGGCTGAAAGAGCGCCCTTGGTATGGGGAGCTGTGCTTTATCGATGTGCTGATTGGGGTGGGGAAACTCGATCTATTAGGGATGCTGCTTGCACAGAATAAAGCACCGCGTGAAATGCACTATTTGCATGGCCTATGTGATCGATTGGAGCGCATCGCCTGTATGCACGACGAAGTCGATGCGCGTGATGATGCTTTGAGAATGCTCAGCGCTTTGAAAGAAGGCAAGATTGCATGGGCACAAGACGCCTCCATCCCACCCTATGCAAGCCAAAGTTTAAATCGGGTAGCGCTGATGTGGCCGACACCCGATACGGCGGCTATGGAGCGGAACGGGTATGCGCCAGCCGCCTGGCATCCGTTTTGGGCTAAGCAGTCAAGCGCACCATTACTGGGCGAGATACAAAGCAAAGCACGGCGCCGCGCCAAACAAGAAGCGATGCAGTATCAAATCACCGCTATAACGTCACACAACGCGCAGATGGAACGCCTGCTGCCCGCGACGATTTCGCAAACAGATCTTCGTACCGCTCTCTACCAATATTATCAATTATCCAATCTATCCATTCCGAGCATATCGGGTGAGACCGTCTCCCTGAAAGACTGTTATATCAATCTGGCGATCGTAGAAAGTCAGGCGCAACGTGAAGCAGACAAAAAAGCGTTGGAAAAACAAGCCACAGTTTTTGAACGTCTGCCCAGCAGTGAGCGGCAGCAGCTTGAGGCGACCAATTTAAACAAGCTGATTGCGCTAGAAAACCTTTTTGATGCTCAAAAATTACGCGATGGTTCAGAAGGCATCCCCAAACGGATTTTAATTCAAGGTAGGGCGGGGAGTGGCAAAACCACTTTGTGTAAAAAATTGGTTTATGACTATCAAAACAGTAGCCTTTGGCAGGATCAGTTCGATAGCGTGTTGTGGGTACCCTTACGACAACTCAAGACGCATGCTCCTAAACGGTTAGAAGATTTGCTGTGCACACAGTATTTTGCGGGGTATGAAAGCAGTCAAGCGCAGGCATTATCAAAGGTCTTTTACGCGCATCAGGACAAAACGCTGTTTATCTTAGATGGCTTAGATGAAGTCGCTGGGGAACTCAACGAGGGCCAGCCTTTAAAAGACTTTTTACAGACGTTGCTCAATCAGGCACATGTGGTAATCACCTCTCGCCCTGCCGGGGTGGATACCAAACTGTTGGGTCAGTTGGATTTGGAGTTGGAAACGGTCGGCTTTAGTTCGGCCAATGTAGAGGCCTATATTGAAAAATTTGTGCCTGAACAGAACCGAGCCGCGATTTTGCAATTCATCCGTCGTACGCCATTGATTCAGGGACTGGTGAATATACCGATTCAGCTGGGTGCACTGTGTTATAGCTGGGATCGGCTCCCAGAAAATCAAGAAGTGACGATGTCGATGCTGTACGAGGCGATGGTCGATAAATTATGGCGCAAAGACAGCGTGCGTTTAGAAAAAAAAGAGGAAGGGAAGATATTAGGGACCGGGGTTATTGATGGTTTGTCAAAATCGGATATAGAAGAATTGATGGCGGCCGAAATCCATTATCTAGGCTATTTAGCGTTTAAGGGATTGGAGACGGAGAAAATTGAATTCAGTAGTGAAGAGCTCAGTCAACGCCGGAAAGAATTAAACATAAGCACTCCGACATGGCAAAAATTACCGGTGAGTTTTACGACGAATATGAAAAAAACGTCGTATTTGCATACAGCGGATGCGCATCGGCCTGAATCGGAGCGCCAGTATTATTTTCTGCACTTAACGTTTCAGGAGTTCTTTGCGGCGAAGTTCCTGGCAGCGCATCTACAGATGTATACCCCAGTGGAAAAAGTCTCCGCTCACATTGTGCAAAAGGATTTAGGCGTCATGCCGAAGCGCAAAGAGCTAGAAGCGTTTATCGCCACGCATAAATACAATCCGCGGTATGAGATTGTTTGGTGGATGGTGGCGGGTTTGCTCAAGGGCGCGGCGCTCGAAAATTTTTTTCAGATACTGCGCCAATCGCCGCGCGATTTGATCGGGATGCGGCATCAGCAGGTGATATTGGGGTGTTTAAACGAAGCCCGGGCTCAATTGAAGGCACCCACCCTACTAGCGCAATTAGAAAAGGAATGCATGCAGTGGCTGGATTTCGAGATAGAGAATGGGCCAAGCGATTATAGTCGCCTAGGTAGCCAGCGGATTTTTCCGGAACATCTATTGCTTGAGAGGCTGAGTCAGGCTGAGGGAGAGAAAAAGAAGAAGGTGATAGCAACTCTGGGAGCACGTCCCGTTTTGTCAACCGATGCGGTCCAGGCCTTGATCTCCTCCTTGAAGGAAAACGGTGATGTCAGAGTGGCGGCTGCCTATGCCTTACGCAAGCAGCGTACGTTGTCCTCGGACGTGGTCCAGACCTTGATCTCCTTCTTGAAGGATAAAAACGGAGATGTCAGGGGGGCGGCCGCCTATGCCTTAGGCAACCAGAGTACGCTGTCCTCAGACGCGGTCCAAGCCTTGATCTCCTCCTTGAAGGATGAAGACAAGGATGTTAGGGACATGGCCGCCATAGCCTTAAGCAAGCAGCGTACGCTGTCCTCGGACGCGGTCCAGGCTTTGATTTCTTCCTTGAAGGATGAACACGAGGATGTCAGGGATGCGGCCGCTAAGGCCTTAAACAGCCAGAGTATGTTGTCCTTGGACGCGATCCAGGCCTTGATCTCCTCCTTTAGGGATAAAAGCAGGGATGTCAGGAGGGCAGCTCACCGTGCCTTAAGCTACCAGCTTACGCTGTCCTCGGATGCGTTCCAGGCCTTGATCTCCTCCTTTAAAGATGAAACCGCGAGTATCAGGGAAATGGCAGTCGATGCCTTAAGCTACCAGCTTACGCTGTCCTTGGACATGGTCCAGGCCTTGATCTCCTCCTTGAAGGATGAAAATGAGGATGTCAGGAAAATGGCCGCCCTTAGCTTACTCAGCCATCCCTTACACAAGCCGTGTACGTTTTCCTCGGACGCGGTCCAGGCCTTGATCTCCTCCTTGAAGGATGAAAACAAGTATGTCAGAGATGCGATCGCCGAGGCCTTAGGCTGCCAGAGTACGCTGTCCTCGGACGTGGTCCAGGCCTTGATCTCCTTCGTGAAGGATGACAACGAGGATATCAGGAAAATGGCCGCCTGTGCTTTACGCGGCCAGAGTACGCTGTCCTCGGACGTGGTCCAGACCTTGATCTCTTTCTTGAAGGATAAAAACGGAGATGTCAGGGAGGCGGCCGCCTATGCCTTAGGCAACCAGAGTACGCTGTCCTCAGACGCGGTCCAAGCCTTGATCTCCTCCTTGAAGGATGAAAAATCGGATGTCAGGGTAGTGGCTGCCTATGCCTTACGCAACCAGAGTACGCTGTCCTCAGACGCAGTCCAGACCTTGATTTCCTGCTTGAAGGATGAACACGAGGATGTCAGGTCGACAGCTGCCGCTGCCTTAAGCCGCCAGAGTACGCTGTCCTCGGACTTGGTCCAGGCCTTTATCTCCTGCTTGAAGGATAAAAACTCGGGTGTCAGGGATGCAGCCGCCGAGGCCTTAGCTCTCCAGAGTACCCTGTCCTTGGACTTGGTCCAGGCTTTGATCTCCTCCTTTAAGGATTCCGGGAATGGCGGGTTTGCGGTCGCCCGTGCCTTAGGCAGCCGGAGTGCGTTGTCCTCGGACGCGATCCAGGCCTTGATCTCCTCCTTGAAGGATGAAGAGCTGAATGTCAGGAGGAAGGCCGCTATTGCCTTAGGTAACCAGAGTCCGTGGTCCTCGGACGCAATCCAGGCCTTGATCTCCTCCTTGAAGGATGAAGAGAAGTCTGTCAGAGAAGAAGTCGCGGGTGCCTTAGGCTCCAATATGAATCAGCTTTTTACTTTGCTTGCGCGCCTGGATCAAAATCAGGTAGAAGTACTGTATACCAAGTTCTTATTCCCGCGTAGCTGTGAACAAATCACGCCACTTTATATTCAAGACAAGCAACTTCACTTTTATACCGCAACGGGTCCTGGGCAACCGATTCCTTTAACCGCTGAGCAAAAAAAATCCATGATGGAGGCCTTTAAGGCTGTCCAAGTGAAGGCTGGCATTACCCAGTTGCTGGAAGAGGAGCTAGTTGCAGTAGACGAGTGAGCGCACCAGTTGGTTCACAAAGGTGCTGTAGGCTTATTCTCCTCATAAGGATAGGGACTGCTGCAAGTAAGGAGGTTCTGAAAGAACAGATTTACAAGGAAGCGGCGGTTCTGCTGGAAACGAAGTGGCAAGCTAGCGAATGTATAAATTAACCTTCAGAGGAAATGCAAGAAGATGCAACTGCCCCTACTGCTCTAAATGTAGGCTTTTTGGAGAGCTATGGCCCGTTAAACAGATGGCCCACTTGTTCTGAGAAATTAGTCTTTCTTAATCACAATAAGCTTCTTGTCTTACTCATAAATTAGAGTGAGGCAAGGAGCTTTTCTGATTTTAAGAGGAAGTAATAGGGATGCTTTTTGGCAGACTGCATAGCAGGCCAGCCAGGCATGGGAATAAAATCTTAAAACCCAAATAGGCAATACAAATAAGTAATACATCAGGTGCGCGTACTACTCTTAGTTGCATATTTGACAAAATCTTGTAAATTTGCAATAGTGGCCATAGGTTGCTGATTACAAAGGCAGCCAGGGTTTGACATCCCTAAAAATATAGGACTTGGTGCCTGCTATGGCGGGTCGAGCGGTGGTACCGTTAGGTACGCCGATTCCTATATTTCGGTATGTCAACTCTGCTCGGTTCCGCCACCTCTTTTGACATAGAGGCGGCGGAGTAAAAAACCAAATATAGGAACAGAGTCATGAACTATCCTACACCAACACGCCCCTCACCCCCAATATTCCCCTCTTTTCTGCATCCTCCCTACCTCAAAGCTGATGCTAGTTGGCATTCCGTCTTTTCAAGCGCCTCTCAGTATTTCGCTAATCTATTTAAAAAACCCTCTGCAGTATTCTTTGCGCCAAAGCAGTCTTTCTGTTTGTGCTTATACTTGCTTCCAATAGAGTGGTATAGCGTTGGATGCACGCCTCTTTTTGCTATTTCATAGTGAGGAGAACGTGATGAACTACTCTCTACCAAATTCCCGACAGGGCAGTGCTGTTGCTACATCAAGCCCACCGTCTTCTGTTGATTATCCTGCAAGGCCGGCTAAACACTCTGGGCCCATTCCCATAATCCAGCTGCTCAATTTATGGCAAAAAGTCAAAGACGACCTAGACAATGAGGCGTGGCAGGGCCATCAGTCGTGGTCTGAAGACCAGAAGCATGCGCTTAGACTGCTGCTTGCTGAATACTGGAAGGCCTGTGAAGATTTGTTGCCTGCTCCTTCCGTGGTGGTTCGGCAGCTTACTGCCTATGGCGTGACTACTTTTGCCAGAGGTGAACCATGGAGTGGTGTCCTCGACATATATTGCTCCTGCCTGTCTATTGACGATATGCAGGCAGCCCAAAGTGGCTTGACTCGATTAAACCAGGCGACGGCAGAAATAAAACTGTTCTTTAAAAAAGTCGATGCGCAATCTGCAGCTTCAAAATCGACCCTCTATCTCACAATAGGGATGCGGTTATGCAGCCTCTTCTTTTCACTGGTTGCCCAGGTTTTATCATTTCTACAGCTTATGCATATGCTGTATGGATGTGTTTTTGAACAGGATAAAGCCCCCCTAAAAACCGATAAGGAAGAGTGGGAAGATCTGGCAGAACAACTCAAGATGTTCTGGACGCAGGAGATATATAGGGGGATAGGTACGGCTTCTAGTCAGGAGGTTCTGAAAGAACAGATTCAAAAGGAAGTGGCGATGTTGCTAGAAACGAAGTGGCAAGCTAGCCAATGTATAAAACAGCCTTCAGAGATGCAAGAAGAGAGACTGCCATCTACTGCCGTAAAGCAGGTTTTTTGGGAAGCTATGGCTAATCAAAATACGGCAAGCAGCCTGCCGGAAATGGCATAAATAGCTTTGAAAAATACAGCCTTTTACATTTGATTATTCTCAACTTGCAAACCCCCACCAATTTTGTGAAGTGGCCCAAAACGCTAGTATCCAAGCGTCACTTCACAAGATTGGTGGGGGTTTGCCATAGAGGAAGAGGGTAACCATAGTTCTAGAAAAGAGTCCCTTTAATCACTCTCTAAATACAGTGTTCATAGGACTGCAATATACGGTCTGCCCTCCTATATTTTCTACTGAAATAAGATCATTCTCGCAAATAGGTATGTTTAATAGGTAGATGCCAGGGTAAGTTAATATGCTTATATCGCTCAGTCGTACTATTGTTGATGCAGGTCAGCTTTTTAGAAGCCGTTACGAAGGCTCGAAGAGCGCTGTCCAGAATCAAAAAATACTTACCGATAAGCGTGCACCGCTCAGTAAACTATTCCATAATCGCACTTCAACGGATTCCGTTGCGCGTCTCTCGCGATGGTATAAGGGTAGATTGCTTTCTGACGCTGAGAAAGACAAAGGGGACTCCTTCTTACTTGAGACGGGGTCTCTAATACATTTTGGGCTTCAGCTTTTTGAGACTCTAGCAGCCCTTTCTGAAAAGGCTAATGAATTAAATACAGGTTTTAATGCGTTAGCGTCCGAAGAGCAAGAACACGAATATCCACACATTCAGGAAGAATTACAAACTATTTATGCAAAGCAGCAGAAGATTTATGCGTTGCTGGATGATAGTGCACCTGAAGAGGACCAAAAAGAGCTACCCATTTCAATAGAAATGCAGGAAACGGGTACTGAGCTTGCACCAATGGGTTTACTTCAACAGGTGCAGGCCCTAGACCAAAAATTATCTGTCATAGAGCAAGAAGAGGACTCACATACAACCTCTCTGGTAAAATATTTCCTTTCT
>JASSUD010000111.1:0-3600 GCA_031963225.1 Mycoavidus cysteinexigens | reverse complement strand
TCTAGGAACACATTAGTCTTTTTTTCAGTAATACTCGCTGAAGACTGAGCATCTATATTCCTCTCTGCGGAAGAATTTTCTGTTCTTGTGTTATCCAAAATCAATGGGGAACGTGAAATTGGCTGAAGTGTCATTTTTTCAAAAAAATCTTAAAAGCATTTGAGTTGCCCTGGCACTTTGAGATCGAGCCAAGGAGTTTCTATCTTCACTTTAGCCTCTACGTAAACCATGAATACCTTTGCATCCATTGCACTTTCAATCAACATGCAAGCGCTGCTGCCATCTGAGCGTAGAGAACCCAGTAAGCTTACGGTATGCCAGCGCAGCACTGCAATTTGCGGCATTTTCCATTCTTTATTTTCCCTTTGGACGGGAGTGTGGCTAATACAATACTCAAAAAGAGAGTGCTATCTGAAAGGGTGCGCTTTCCGAGAGGAATATGCCAGCTGTCTCGTTTGCAGCTGTTAATTCTTGTCTACCCCATTATTTACGGTCCATTTTGGCTGCAGGATAGGATATTTCCTTCCCACTATAAAAATCTCCTGTTTAGCTACTAAACTTTACATTTAATCAGACATATAGATTATTTTTCACGCAAAGTTTGACAACTCCTGTAATAGGAGTTTATATTTTGCCTAGGTGCCAAAAACACTCAACAAGCGGTACCGCATATTAGTTTGCGGTATTTTTTCGTCCTTTGGTTTTTGCTGCGAAGGGCGGGAGTACGACTAATAAAATACTCAACAGAGAGCAGCTCCGAAAGGAGTTACTTTCTCGAGAGGAATACGTCTGCCGTCTTGTTGCGGTTTTTGGCTCCTGCCCACCCCCCGTCCAAAAAGCGGGATTTTAAGCCTCTCAACAAGGAGCAAAACCATGTATTACGCACCGTCCTACCCTGAACCCCCCGTAAGGGATTCTTCATTATTCCCTTTCATTCCCGTCAATAAACCTTCTAGGCACAAGCTCTTTTTAAGCGGCTTCCGGTGCTCCACCGCTATAAACCCACATTATTCTTCTGCCGTACTTTTCCACCAAAAATGCTCTAGAGCCTCCTATGCTCGAAGTAAGCCTTCCTCTTCCAGCAAGGTTTTAGCAGGGTGGGATAGTTTTGCTGCTACCTGTTTGCTAATGCACAACTAGGGAGGCCGTCATGTCAAACACATTTAGCGCGACTTCGGTCGATGGTTCTCCATGCCTGCCTTCTACCAAGCCGGTTGAAGATAAAAATACTTCGCCGCTGCGTGAAGAACCTGAGCGATCCGCTCTTAAGCATCGCTTTACGCTATCGGAGTTAAAGCAGGCATTAGAGGCTGCCAGCAAGATATTTAGTAGGGATGGGGAAGGAGGTCATGCTGTGTCTGCGGATAAGATCAATGACACCAGCGTATCGAGGTGCTTTGATTTCAACATTCATCCGGCAATCGAAAACTATCAACCAGAAATTCAAGCAGTCGATGCTCAACCTACTTCAGATACTGCAGATTTTCATCTAAATGAAATTGCCTATGCTTTTGCTATATTCGATGATCTTCTTGTCTCGATGAGAAGGCGTGAATATGAAAACCTGCCTGATTTTGAGGAAAGTTGTAAAGTAGCCAAATCTTTTAAGAAAAACTTAATTGATCTTAAAAATGGCCTTGAAGGAATTAAGGAGCTTTTTAAAGATGAATCACTGTTTGAAGAAATTTCTGAAGATGCTTCTCAAGAAAAATTTCAATATTTTCTAGATAGGCTGACGAAAATTAAAGTGGCTTTAAAACCATTAAAGCCTACACTGGAAAATCTAAGGGACATTAATACATCGCTTCAAAATAAATTACCTTCTCAAACACAATTGTATATTCTTCGAGTGGTGTCCGTTACTTTAACGATGATTGGGACCATTTTAGCCATTTTTTCTATCTCAGTCACACCATTATCTGTTTTGATGCTACTAGGTAGTTTTGCTTTGGAGACACGTAACTACCTGCTTGAACAGAAAATAAAAAGCTGGAAGTCTTTTGAGAGTTCTTTAGAAAATTTTAAAAAGCATAGCCCTATCAAGGAGAGAAAAATGTTTCAAGCTATATCGGTCTTAGCAAAAAATGTAAATACCGCGAATGAAAATGCTGCTCAAATGATGAAAGTGATAGAAGAAATGAGAGCTGAAATTAAAGCACTGAAAGAAGAGAAGAATCAGTCTGCCAACGTGCAATCTAAAACAGAAAGCAAAGTGGTCACTTCAGCCAATTCGGCTAGTGGGTCAGAAACTAACCCTAATTTAAGTATGGTTGGTTAATTCAGGGTTAAAGAGCATTGCGTTAAGTTATTGCTATTAACGATGCAAAAATAGGCCTAACGGCTTGATTAACCGATTAGATGCAATATCTTTCCTCCATCAGGTTGATGACCAACCTGATGGAGGATTTTTTTACACATCACGTCGTTTGATGTCATCTCAATGACGTGTAAGAGATGGTGTTTACGGGTTTGAACTTATAGACAACAAGAAAAGAAAAAGATAAAAAGCGCGAGCTTATTTTGCGCGCTTTGCGTCCTATTAAGGAGATTAAACCATGTTGGGTAGTCCTGTTTCTCAAGTGTCGACAAATAACCAACAGCAGGTGTTAGCGCAAGGCTGCCTCTATCAAGCGCGTGCATATAAGGAGGCGCAGCAGTTCGATATGGCCTTAACCTTGTATGGTCAGGCAAAAGTCGCTTTCAAAGATATCGCGAAGACGCGCCAATTGGTTCTTGCGTTATCCGAAGTAAAAGGTGCGTTGAACCGAGCCAGCACGCCGCAGGCAGCTGACGACGAGGCGTTGCGGCAACATATTGCGGAAGTCTATTTTGAACGTGCTCAACTCTTGGGGAAATTGGGAGACGCGCACAAAGCGCAAGCGAGCTATAAAAAAGCCCAAGCTTGGGGCTATGAGGAAAAGCAGCCTGCATCTAGTTTTCCCATCGCTCTGCGGTCTGTGAGTAATGCGTCGACGTTGGCGCAGACCGTCCCATCTGCTTCCCTATCTGCCCAGCAAAAAAGCGCGCTGGTGGATTACCTGTTTGAAAAGGCCCTATTAACGCTAGGCGTTTTAGAAGTATCGAATAAACCCAGCCTGTTTCTGGTCTATGCGCACGACAGCAACAACCCCTTCCACGGCAAAGCTGAGGCCAGTACCTCTAAATATTTCATCCATAAGCTATCCAAAATCCAAGTCAATCTGTATTCAGATCAAACGCCGATGGGGAAAAAGTATTCCGGCTCGCCAGAAGCGCTGAAACAGGATGGCAAGCTTGAAGATATTGTAACGAATCAGCTGTGTTTGTTGCCTACTCAATTAAGAGAGGATGTGAAGCCAGTTGGGAAGGTGGTCGTCTGTTGTTCTGAGGTATTAGGAAGCTATCTAAAATGGTCGCATTATCAAGGCTTTTATCGAGAACTTCGAGAAGCCTATCGCCATGACCGTGAAAAAAAGGACACTGCAGCTATCCGTGAGGTCGTCAGGAAATTTTCACAAGAGTCGAAATATAAAGCAGGGTTCCATCATGTGTTGACGGAAATGGCTTTTTTGCAAATCCGGGCAGAGTATCTGAAAGATCACGGCATTATCCCGGTTTCAT